>NZ_JASEYI010000029.1:0-37328 GCF_035064085.1 Enterobacter sp. R-1.6.2 | reverse complement strand
ACCGAGAAAGACACTGAAGTTCAAAACACCGAAAGAGATAATTGAAAGGGGTGTTGCATTGACAGATTGAATCTACATCCGAGAATTTCAGCAGAACGTTCGCCAGGATTTCCAGCACGATGGCGAGCCCCAGCCAGGCAGCATGAACCCACTCAAACTGTTGCATGGTTCTGCTCCTTCTGCTGTTTGCCAGGTTTACGGGTACCCGATTTAATCAGCACAATACCCGCGACCAGCGTCGTTAATCCGGCGACCTTCATTGTTGTTAATGTTTCGTCAAATATCAGCACGCTGAACAGCGTAATCAACAAAATACCGATCCCTTCCCACAGTGCATACGCGACGCCCAGCGCAATTTTTTTCACCGCAAACGAGAGGAAAATATAAGAAAGCGAAATCATCACCAGCATCAAAATAAAACCGGTGTTGCCATCGCTGACGCTTGCCCATTTCATAGACAGCGTGCCGGTAATTTCAGCGATGATAGCCAGCGCTAATAGGATCCAGTAAAACATGTTTTTCTCCTGCTTGAGAATATAATCCATCATGGCTCGCTGCGTGCAGCAAACCAAAAAAATACGAATTGAAATCAGATAGCTAAGCGCTTAGCGCCAGCTCAGGCAGAAGACGTGACTATAGTGCGGTGCGCCAGTGTTGCTCACCAGAAAGCAGGCAGAAGGAGGTGGAGTAGACAGCGGTATTGTTTGAAGAGTACGTCCTGAACATATTGTCCATAAAATTACAATTATCCGCGTTGTTGCTTCTCGTCTTTGCGGATGAAAATTGTCCTCAGTAGTTAAACACACCAGATTTGTACCATAAGCCAGGATTTTACTCAAAGTCTTTGCAATTCTTTACCCATACCGTTTGATTTTGGTTAGTTTATTGCAACGCCTTTCACCTTTATTATAAATATAAAGAAAAATTCGGAGTCACCATGGCTAAACCCATTATTACCCTGAACGGGTTAAAAATTGTCATCATGCTGGGCATGCTGGTGATCATACTGACGGGCGTTCGTTTTGCCGCTGACATTATTGTGCCTTTTATTCTGGCCCTGTTTGTTGCGGTGATCCTTAACCCGCTGGTGCAGCGCATGACGCGGCTACGCATCCCGCGCGTGCTGGCGATTACGCTGCTTATCAGCATCATCATTGTGGCGATGGTCTTGCTGGTGGCGTATCTGGGGACCTCGCTCAATGAACTGGCGCGAACTCTGCCGAAGTACCGCTCTTCGCTGGCGATACCGCTGCTGCAGCTGGAACCCTGGCTGCAGCGCGCGGGTATCGAAGTCTCGGTTGAGGAACTCCTGAAATATATCGACCCCAACGCGGCCATGACGATCGTCACCAGCCTGCTGGCGCAGCTTTCCAATGCCATGACCTCCATTTTCCTGCTGTTTTTAACGGTGGTGTTTATGCTGCTGGAGGTGCCGCAGCTGCCGGCAAAGCTGCAGCAGATGATGGTCCGTCCGGTTGAAGGAATGGGAGCGATCCAACGCGCGCTGGACAGCGTCTCCCGCTATCTGGTGCTGAAAACGGCGATTAGCCTGGTCACGGGCGGTGTTGTCTGGGGAATGCTTCTGGCGCTGGACGTTCGCTTTGCGTTTGTCTGGGGGTTACTGGCGTTTGCGCTTAACTATATTCCCAACATCGGCTCCGTGCTGGCGGCGATCCCCCCTATCCTCCAGGTGCTGGTTTTCAGCGGGCTTTATGACGCGCTGATCCTGCTGGCCGGCTATCTGGTCATCAACCTGGTGTTCGGTAATATTCTTGAGCCACGCATGATGGGTCGGGGGCTGGGACTCTCCACGCTGGTGGTCTTTTTGTCCCTGATTTTCTGGGGCTGGCTTCTCGGGCCCGTTGGGATGCTGCTCTCCGTCCCGCTAACCATTATCGTCAAGATTGCCCTGGAACAGACGGCGGGCGGGCAAACTATCGCCGTGCTGCTGAGCGATATGAGCCACAAATAGCGCTGACAGGAGGGACGTATTGCCCCTCCAGTCTTCGCGATAAGCGCCCGGATAGTTACAGATTGAGAATCACGCCACGCGCTATCCCTGCGTGCCAACTACTCGCGCCAGCCCATTGCCGGTGCGACGTGTTTGAGAATAGACTCAATCACGTGCGCATTGTAATCCACACCGAGCTGGTTCGGCACGGTCAGTAATAACGTATCGGCTTCGGCAATCGCGTCGTCCTTTTTCAGCTGTTCAATCAGCTTGTCCGGCTCCGCCGCATAGCTGCGCCCGAAGATGGCGCGCGTTTTCTCATCAAGGTAGCCCACGCTATCGCTGTCGTTGCGGCTGGCACCGAAATACATCCGGTCGCGGTCGTCCATTAGCGCAAAAATGCTGCGGCTTACCGACACCCGCGGCTGGCGCGTATGCCCTGCCTCTTTCCAGGCCTGACGGTACGCGCGGATCTGTTTTGCCTGCTGAATATGGAACGGCTCGCCGGTTTCATCGTCCTTCAGGGTTGAGCTTTGCAGGTTCATTCCCAGCTTTGCGGCCCATACGGCCGTCGCATTTGAACCGGCGCCCCACCAGATACGCTCGCGCAGCCCTTCAGAATACGGCTCCAGGCGCAGCAGCCCCGGCGGATTCGGGAACATAGGCTGTGGGTTAGGTTTTGCAAACCCTTCACCGCGCAGCACCTCAAGCAGCACCTCGGTATGACGGCGCGCCATATCCGATTCGTCTTCTCCTTCCTGCGGGACATAGCCGAAATGGCGCCAGCCATCAATGACCTGCTCCGGCGAGCCGCGGCTGATGCCAAGCTGCAAACGACCGCCGGAAATCAGATCCGCCGCCCCCGCATCTTCGGCCATGTACATCGGATTTTCATAGCGCATATCAATCACGCCGGTACCGATTTCGATGGTTTTCGTTTTTGCGCCTATTGCCGCCAGCAGAGGGAACGGCGAGCTAAGCTGTCGGGCAAAGTGGTGTACGCGGAAATACGCGCCGTCTGCTCCCAGCTCTTCCGCCGCCACGGCTAAATCGATGGACTGCAGCAGCGTGTCTGCCGCCGAGCGCGTGCCGGACTGCGGTGAAGGCGTCCAGTGACCAAAGGATAAAAACCCGATCTTTTTCATAACCATATGTCCTGAGAATGCTTTGCATTGCACCTACTTTACGCATTACCGGGGGAGAATAAATGGCGTTTATTTAACGGAATGATTCAAATAAATTGATTGAATTTTTTTCAGGTCCGTCAGGTAAAAAACGGCTGGTTATCGGTTTGATTTAACGTTACTACTCTATGTCAGGATTTTTACACCGGACAGAAAATGAAGAGACGCTATGTTGTTGCGGATGTTTTTACTGACACCCCGTTTCAGGGTAACCCTGTCGCCGTCGTACTCGATGCGGAGGGTATGAGCAAAGCACAAATGCAGCAGGTCGCCGCTGAATTTGGCTACAGCGAAACCACGTTCGTTCTGCCGCCAGACAATCCCTCCAGTACGGCACGCGTGCGAATTTTTACGCCCTCGCGCGAGATCCCCTTCGCCGGGCACCCGAATGTTGGAACTGCGTACGTGCTGGCCCATCACGCCGCGATGAATCATCAGCCCCTGCCTGATACGCTGCTCTTCGAGGAAATAGCCGGTCTGGTGCCCGTACGTCTGCTGCGTGACAACGATACCGTGACTGGCGCAGAACTCCTGGTGCCTGAGGCACTCTCCTGCCGCTCTGAAGTAAGCCCGGAAAGCGTGGCTGCCTGCTTATCCCTGAACGCAGAAGATATCCGTACCGCGGTACATATGCCTGTTGTCGCGTCGGTAGGTCTGCCCTTCCTGATAGCCGAGCTGGCTTCTCGCGAGGCGCTTCGTCGGTGCGTGCCGAATTTACAGGGTTTTCGCGCAACGTTACCGCTGGATGGCGCGGTTTCCCTCTATGCCTATACCCTGGATACGGATCCCGATGAACCTCACGATGTGCAGGCCCGCATGTTTACTCCCCGCATGACAGAAGATCCTGCAACAGGCAGCGCGACCGCCGCTGCAACGGCGCTGCTGGCGTTGCACCGCAATAAAACGACGCTTAATCTTAACGTCAGTCAGGGCGTTGATATGGGACGAGCAAGCGTGCTGTTCTCGGGATACGATGCCTCGTCAGGAAAGGCGGTGGTTCGCGTAGGGGGAAAATGTGTGATTACGCTTGAAGGCGCATTTTCACTCTAACGGTGCAATGGCGTTTACCTTTACGGCACCCGATGGGCTATATTGGCACACTATTTTTATCACAGGTAAAACCGGCAATGGCTTTGATCCCCAAAAACTACGCGCGGCTGGAAAGCGGCTATCGCGAAAAAGCATTAAAAATCTATCCCTGGGTCTGCGGACGCTGCTCGCGCGAGTTTGTCTATTCCAATCTGCGTGAACTCACGGTTCACCATATCGATCACGACCATACCAACAACCCGGAAGATGGCAGCAACTGGGAGCTGTTGTGCCTGTTTTGCCACGATCACGAACATTCGAAATACACCGAAGCGGATCAGTACGGCACCACCGTGGTCGCAGGGGAAGACGCGCAAAAAGACGTGGGCGTCGCCACATTTAACCCGTTTGCTGATTTAAAAGCGATGATGGATAAGAAGAAATAATCCCCTCGCCCACATCGCGCTCCGCGAATTTAAAATGTCCAGGTGATAGCGGCGGTTGCAGCCCCCTCATTGCGCCGCATCACGATCGGGCTGTTATTCGCATGGTCGCCCAGCCAGGTATAGTCCGCGCTCAGAACCGTTCCCCAGTGGGCATCGAACTGATGGCTCCAGGTCAGGCTGGTGTCGACGCCATAGAATCCACCCGGCGCAGCATAGCGGCGATAGCCGGTGCGGCGGCTCTGCTGCTCGCTGACCCCATACCAGGTATTCAGATAACGGCTGTCGCTAAACAGGGCCGCAGACTGAAAGGCGACCGTGTCCTGATTATTTTGTACCGGAATTAGCGTAACGGAAGCCTGATAGCTTGCCCCCTGGCTGTCCGTTAACGGCAGCGTCGCTTTGCCTTCCATACTCAGCCATGGCGCGGCCTGCCAGCCGACGGCAAGGCCGGTATTCAGGGTGGCATCAATGTCCCCCATCCCTTTCAGATTGTTTGCGCCCTCACGCCAGCCAGAATTTTTATCAGCCCTTCCGAAGTCGTAGCCCAGCGTGTGTTCGAAATACCAGCCGCTGTCGTTTTGCAGGTCATATCCCACCCCTTTTTGCGCATCAATAAAGAAAGCGCCTTTACGACCCTGCAGCACCGGAACCACCTGCCACACCTGCTTGTCTGAGCCTGAGTAACGTGGGGCATACTGTCCCCCCAGCCCGACGGTTAAGGAATCGGACGCGGAGCCATCATCCGCCTGCGCGCCAGAACTCACGGCCATCAGAAGCGGGACGGACATATACAGGACTTTTTTTATCGCTATCATACTGCTCTCCATACGGACGCTGGCGCCTCCTGATACGGGGGCGGCCACACAACGTTGGCGCAGTATGATTTGGCTGAATCAATGAATCGTCGGGATAGTGTTAAGAAATGGTCAAGGTGAACGGATGTTGTCCAGAAGAGTGCTGATTATTGAAGATGACGCCGATGCGGCCGGCGTGCTCGAGGCCTATTTACGGCGGGAAAATTACGACGTGACCATTACCGGAGACGGTCATTCCGGACTGGATATGGCGCAGCGGTGGAAGCCCGACCTCATCCTGCTGGACGTGATGCTGCCGGGGCTTAACGGCACCGAGGTGCTGGCTGGCCTGCGTCGTAAAAGCGATGTGCCGGTGATCATGGTCACGGCCATGGGGGATACCCCCGACCGTATTGGTGCCCTGCGGTACGGTGCCGATGATTACGTTGTGAAGCCTTATCATCCGGGGGAAGTGGTAGCTCGGGTGCAGGCGGTGCTGCGGCGCAGCAGTAAAAAAGAGACGGACGAAGCGATCCTTCGCTGGCAAACGCTCGAGGTGGACGTGGCCGCCATTGTGGCGAGCGTGGATAACGGCGGCGACGCGCCCGTGATGCTCGATCTTACGCCAACGGAATTCTCGCTTCTGGCAACGCTGCTGCGTTCTCCGGCGCACCCGTTCTCCCGCCAGTATTTACTGGAGCACTGTCTGCCGGAAAGCGAGGCGCTGGAGCGCGTGGTGGACACCCATATTTATAACCTGCGTAAAAAACTGGAAGCGGCGGGGATCTCCGGCGTGCTGATCAACGTTCGCGGCGTGGGTTACAGGTTCAGACAGCCATGATCAAAAATCAGCACTCCTCTCTGTGGCGCTGGATTTGCGCGCGCATCCTGGCGCTGGCTATCGGCAGCGTGATCGTCATTGCCACCTGCATGTGGCTGCGCTATGCGGTTCAGAACTACTGGATAATGGGCAAAATGCCAGCGGCGGTACGCCAGGAGTTTCTGACGCTCAGCCAGAACCCGCAGGCCAATCCGGCCCGCTTCCACTCGATTGTGGACACCTGGTGGGGCCTGAGCTATTCCACGCCGTCTATCGCCTCAGCCGACTGGGCCACGGTGGCCCTGCTGGTGCTGGTGATGATCCCGTTTATCGTGGTGATGGGGCTCAAACACGCCCGGCCGCTGGCGCTGCAGTTCAGCCGCCTTCGCGATGCGGCAAAGGATGTCGCCGACGGGGAGTTTGGCCGCCAGGCGGAACTTATCAAGGATGCGCCGGCTGAAATGGTCAGCTTTGCGACCGACTTTAACTCCATGACGGGGCAACTCGCCCGCTATGAAAAAGAGCTCCGCGCCTCGCACGTCGCTATGGCACACGAGCTGCGCTCGCCCCTGACGGCCGCCATTGGGCGTCTGCAGGGCATGTTAGACGGCGTGTTTGACGCCAGCCCGGCGCAGCTCGGCATGGTGATGAAACAGCTCCAGCACCTCAACCGCCTCACCGATGAGCTTCACCTTCTCTCGCTCGCCGACGCGGGCAACCTCGTGCTGGAGGACCAGCCGTTTTGTCTGGATGAGCTGATTCAGGAGCGGGCTGCCTGGATCATGCCCCAGGCTGACGCGCATCATTTTCGGATAACGCTTCGCAACCCGCGCACCAGCCCCTTCAGAGGCGATGCGTTCCGTCTTGGACAGGTCGTTACCATCCTCATGGAAAATGCGCTTCGTTACGGGCGCGATGGCGGCCACCTTGAGGTGGCGCTGCACTACGCCAGCGGGCATTACATCCTCGAATTTACCGATGACGGGCCGGGCGTGTCGCCCCAGTTCTTACCGGAAATGTTTAAACGCTTTAGCCGCGAGGAGCAGTCCCGCGCGCGGCATTCCGGCGGCAGCGGCCTCGGTTTATCCATCGCCCGGGCGATTTGCGAGGCGCATGGGGGTGAGATTAGCGCGTCATTACCGGAAACCGGCGGCCTCGCCGTGCGCATTTTATTGCCCTGGCATCCGTCCGGTAATGAAAATCTTCACTCTTGATAAAGCCTTGACAGAACATCGAATCTTTCTCGACGTAGCGCGCATTTAATAACGCCATTCCCTTTATGGAGCGGCGTTATGTCAGACGAATTTTTTCTCTCCCTCCGCCACTGCCTGCATCATTTGTACGGCGTGGCGCGCACCCTTTCCTGGCTGCATTTTCTTCCCCTGGCCCTGCTTGCGCTGGCGATTTTTCCGCTGACCGGCTGCGGTGATAAACACGAAAATAAGCCCGACCCTGCGCGAGCGGTACGCTACGTCGTCGTTGGCACCGCCCAAACCCTTCCCGCGCTGGAAAGAACCGGTGAGATCCATGCCCGCGATGAAACGACCCTGAGCTTTCGGACCGGGGGCCGGATACTGACGCGCAGCGTTGATATTGGCGACCAGGTCACTGCCGGACAGCTGCTGGCCACGCTTGACAACGCGACCGGGCAAAACCAGCTCGACGGCGCGGCGGCCGACTATGAAGGTGCTAAAGCCTCGGCGCAGGTCGCCGCGCTTAACGTCAGTCGAATGCAAAAGCTCATGCCAACGGGCGCGATAGCCCGCACGCAGCTCGACAGCGCCCGTGCGGACTGGTTTGTCGCCCGCGCGCGCTTAAAAAGCAGCGAGGCCGCGTGGCGAAATGCCCGCGAAAGCCTCGGCTGGACGCGCCTGATCGCGCCGCAGGCGGGCGTCATCACCGCCGTGAACGCTTCTGCGGGGCAGGTTGTCAGCGACGGTCAGTCCGTGCTGACGCTGGCAACGGGTGAAGCCCGCGACGTGGCGTTTGATATTGCCACTCCGGATGCGATCCCGCCTCTGGATAAGGCGGAATTGCGGGTTTCCCTCCTCAGCGACCCGTCGGTGCAGGCGTCTGCCGTG
Source organism: Enterobacter sp. R-1.6.2 (assembly GCF_035064085.1). Classification (NCBI taxonomy): domain Bacteria; kingdom Pseudomonadati; phylum Pseudomonadota; class Gammaproteobacteria; order Enterobacterales; family Enterobacteriaceae; genus Enterobacter; species Enterobacter sp. R-1.6.2. Next base: position 29,023 of record NZ_JASEYI010000029.1, on the reverse strand, counting down.
CTGCGGGATATCACCCCGCAGGCCGATCCTCAGACCCGCACCTGGCGCGTCAGGGCCACCCTGCAAAACCCGCCGGCAGCCATGGCGCTGGGCGCCAGCGTTACCGTCACGTTGCCATCGTCTGCCCCGCGCGGCTACACCCTTCCCGCCTCGGCGCTGACCCGCGTCGGCGACAAACCGGCCGTTTTTGTGATTACCCCGCAGTCGCGGGCGCAGCTGCGCGCGGTGGTGCCCGCGAGCTATACGGCCACCTCCGTCATGATTGCCTCCGGCCTTGAGCCGGGCGACAGGGTGATTACGGCGGGCGTGAGCACATTGCGGTCCGGCGAGCCGGTGGTTGCCGGAGAGGTTCAGCCATGAACACAGTACCGGAAGCCAAATTTAACCTCTCCGCCTGGGCGCTGAAGAACCAGCAGATGGTCAGCTTTTTCATGCTGCTGGTGATTGCGATGGGCGTGTTCTGCTATGAGAAGCTGCCGCGTAACGAAGATCCGGCTTTTACCATTAAAACGGCCGTCGTCTCCGCGCAGTGGCCGGGAGCCTCCGTGGCGGATACCACCCGTCTGCTGACCGATACGCTTGAAAAAAAGCTGCAGGAAACGCCCTGGCTGGACTATCTCGAAAGTGAAACCCGGGCCGGACGCACCGTTATCCACGTCAACCTCCGTGACGATACGCCCCCGCAACGCGTGCCGGATATCTGGTATCAGGTTCGCAAAAAAATGCAGGACATCGCGCCGTCCCTGCCCGAAGGGGTGCAGGGCCCTGCCGTGGACGACGAGTTTGACGACACGTTCGGCACAATTTACGCCTTTATTCCCGAAGGTTTTACCCTGCGGGAGGTGCGGGATCGCGCAGAGACAATACGGCGCGAGCTCATGTCCCTGCCGGATATAGGCAAAACCACCCTGCTGGGCGAACAGCAGGAGCAGTGGGTTCTCGCCTTTTCTCCGGCACGCCTGGCCGGCATGGGGCTCGATATTCAGGCGGTTGCCGACGCCCTCCGGGCGCAAAATGCGGTTGTCCCGGCAGGAACGATGCGTACCGAAAAAGAGAACATGGCGATCAAGGTCAGCGGAGCGCTCACGACCGAGGAGAGCTTACGCGCCGTCACGCTGCACGTGAACAATCGCTATATTCCGCTGACCGACATTGCCACCGTCACCCGGGAAATCGCCGAGCCACCGGCCCCGGCCTACCGGGTGAACGGCAAACCGGCTATCGGGCTGGCGGTGTCGATGGCGCCAACGGGCAACATGCTGCGTTTCGGCGCTGCGCTGAATGCCAGAATGGCGGCCCTCAGCGCCGGGCTGCCGCACGGTATCGAGATGGTGAAAGTTGCCGATCAGTCAGCGGTGGTCAGTGACGCGGTAAGCGGGTTTATCCGGGTGCTTATCGAAGCCGTTGTTATCGTGCTGGCGGTTTCATTTGTCTCGCTGGGGTTACGGGCCGGACTGGTGGTGGCGACGGCCATTCCGCTGGTGCTCGCCATGACGTTTGCCGGCATGATGCTCGCCGGTATTGGCCTTCAGCGTATCTCGCTAGGGGCGCTGATCATTGCCCTGGGCCTGCTGGTGGATGACGCCATGATCGCCGTCGAAACGATGGTCTCCCGGCTGGAAGCGGGGGATTCCCGTCGGCACGCGGCCACGCATGCGTTCAAAACGACGGCCTTCCCGATGCTCACCGGTACTCTGGTGATGATTGCCGGCTTTATTCCCGTTGGTTTTGCGGCCTCCAGCGCCGGTGAATACTGCTTTTCCCTGTTTGCGGTGGTGCTCATTGCCCTGCTCTGCTCCTGGGCTGTCGCGATCCTGTTTTCCCCGCTGACGGGCACGTGGCTGCTGCCGGAAAAAGTCAGACATCACGCGGCAGGCCCCGGCAGGATCGCGCGCGGGTACGGACGGCTTTTACGCCTGGCACTGCGCCACCGGCTCGCTACCGTGCTGATTGCGCTTGCCGCGCTGGGGCTGTCAGCGTACGGCACGACGTTTATGCAGGGCGAGTTTTTCCCCGCTTCGGACCGGCCAGAGCTGCTGGTCAGCCTGACGCTTCCGGCCAACGCGTCGCAGCCGGAAACGTTAAGAGAGGTGGAAAAGCTGGAAAAGGCGCTGGCAGGCAACGGCAACATCGATCGCTATTCGACGTACGTCGGGTCGGGAGCCATCCGTTTTTACCTGCCGATGGACGTGCTGCTGGAAAATGAAAACATCGCCCAGATGGTCGTGGTGGCTAAGGATCTTGAGGCGCGGGATCGTCTGCATGCTCGGCTCAACAGGATCCTGGCGACGCAGTTTAGCGACATCATCACGCGCGTGTCGCCCCTTGAGCTGGGGCCGCCCGTCGGCTGGCCCATCAAATACCGGGTGAGCGGGCCAGATTATCTGCAGGTTCGGGCGTTGGCGAACCGTCTCACGGACGCGATTGGCCGGTCTCCGTTCTCACGCGACGTTAACCAGACGGCCGGAGAGCCGGAGAGGGTCATCACCCTTAAGGTGAATCAGACGGCGGCCAGAGCGGCGGGAATATCGTCAGAAAGCCTCGCCCGCACGCTGAACACCGTCTGGTCCGGCAGCGTTGTCACCTCCATCAGGGATAACGACCGCCTTGTCGACGTGGTGCTGCGGGCCACGGACGATGCACGTCACAGCACCGCCACCCTCTCCTCGCTCACGATTCAGGGGAATGACGGTAAAAAAATTCCGCTCAGCGCCGTCGCGACGCCGGTCTGGGGCGTGGACGATCCGGTCGTCTGGCGTCGGCAGCGCGTGCCCTTTATCACGGTGCAAACGGATCTTGCCCCGGGGCTGAAGGCTGAAGCGGTATCCGCGGCGCTGCGTCCGGCGGTTGGCAAGCTGCGCGCGAGCCTGCCCGCAGGTTACAGCATTGAAGAAGGCGGCGCGGTTGCCGAATCGGACAAGGGGAACAGCTCCGTCTTTACCGTTCTTCCGGTAACGCTGGTCCTCATGCTGTTGCTGCTGATGCTTCAGCTGCGGCGTTATTCCCGGATGCTGCTGGCCCTCCTGATGGCCCCGTTTGGCTTGCCGGGGATCGTGCTGGCTATGCTGCCCGGCGGCACACCGATGGGGTTTGTCGCGCTGCTGGGCGTCATCGCTCTGGCGGGAATGATCGTGCGCAACGCGGTGATACTGATTAGCGAAGTTGACAGCAATCTTGCTCAGGGGATGGCAAACGATGCCGCGATTATGGCGGCCGCGGAGCACCGGGCCAGGCCCATCTGCCTGACCGCCTGCGCCGCCATTCTGGGCATGATCCCGATCTCTCATCAGGTCTTCTGGGGGCCAATGGCCTATGCGATTATCGGCGGGCTGCTGGTCGCGACGCTGGTGACGCTGACCGTATTACCCGCGTCGTTTAGCCTGCTGTTACAGTGGGGAGCTCAGCGCAACGCCACAGAAGACGGACTGCGCTGAGGCTCCACCGTTTCCCGGCAGATTACGCGGCGGTCAGCGCAAAACGGTCCTTCAGGACATGGCGGATTTCATCCTCCGCCAGTTTCCGCGTTTCAGTGCCGTTCGCCGTGATGGTTTTCAGCATATCGCCCAGCAAAATCTGGCGTCCCTCCGGGCTGTGTTGCACCACCACCCGCTTCTGCACAAAGATGGCATCCGGGTGCGTGGAGTTAAGGTAGTTGGCCGGAACGAAGTCAATCCATTCCTGAGGGGTGAGATCAAAGCCGTACTGCCGGGCCCATTCACCCTCAACCTTCGCCTCAAGCAGATACTCACCCTCCGCGCCGCGGCTTAGCCGAAACGTGTCGAAATCCTGCGTGATATCCACATCAAGCGTGTCCAGCGCCATCGGCGCACGAATGCCGTAGCTGCCGAACCCGAGGTCGCAAAGCCACTGTCGGCTATCTACCTCAGCGACGATCGCCATGTGGGTTTTCGGCCGCCGCGCGGGGTAGAACATCGGGCGCGCCGCCACGAAGCGGTAAGGGATCCCTAACGCCGCCAGCGCCATGGCAAAAAGCCCGTTTACCTCATAGCAGTAGCCGCCGCGCCCCTGCGTTAACACCTTATCGGCGATATCGTCTGGCGCCAGCGAGACAATTTTACCCGCCTGCACGTCCAGATTTTCAAAGGGAACGGAAAAGAGCTGATGACGCATCAGCGCATGCAGGGTGGCCGTATCGGCACCCGCCGGTCCGGTGTAGTTTATGCGTTTGAAATAGGTGGAAATGTTGAAGTTATCGCTGTGCATAATGCCTCCTTGTCCTGAACATGCCGGACACTATAGATGGCGCGCATCAATGGCTGTATAGTCAGTTTTATCGAAAATTAGCCTGAACAGTTACCCATGTCTGCCCCGTCCCAGTCCGCTCCTCACTATCGCCGTATTGCGGATATGCTGCGTCTTACCATTACGTCCGGCGCGCTGCGCGCCGGTGACAGGATGATCTCCGCGCGCAAACTGGCCGAACGCGAGCGCGTTAGCCTTCCGACGGCGCTGGAGGCCCTTCGCTGCCTTGAGGCTGAAGGGCTGATCGTTGCGCGCCCGCGTTCAGGCTATTACATCCGCCAGACCAGCCAGCCTGCGCGCGCGGAGCCCGCGCGTTCCACGCCGGGCCCGGTCCCCGTCACAATGTCCGCCGTGGCCCGGTCGCTGTTCAGCAGTGCAGAAGCCCGGCTGATCCCGCTGGGCGCCGCCCTGCCCGATCCCGCGTGGCTGCCGGGAGATGCCCTGCAGCGGGCGTTGCACTCTGCGGGCCGTCGTCTGGACGCGCATGGACAGAGCTACAGCCTGCCTCCGGGAAGGCGGGATTTGCGAAGCAAGATTGCCGCGCGCTCTGCACAGTGGGGAGCCCGGTTCGGCGCGGATGATCTCATTATTACCGCAGGCGCGACGCAGGCGCTGCGCCTGGCCCTTCGGGCCGTGTGCCAGCCGGGTGACGTCGTGGCGATTGAGCAGCCAGCCTACTTTGGTACGCTCCTGCTGCTGGAGGATTTAGGCCTGAAGGCGTTAGCGATCCCCACCGACCCTGTGGAAGGCCTGCTGCTGGAACCGCTGGCGGACGCCATTCGCTGCCACCGCCCTGCGGCCGTTCTGGCCTCGCCCACCGTGCAAAACCCTTTGGGTGCCAGCATGCCCGTCGCGCGCAAGCAGGAACTGGTTGCCCTGCTTGAAGAGGCTGAAATTCCTTTGATTGAGGACGATGTTTACGGTGACCTGGTCGGCGAGGGGCAACGCCCTCCGGCCTGCAAGGCGTTCGACCAGAGCGGGAATGTGATTTACTGCAGTTCCCTGTCCAAAACGCTTGCGCCCGGATGGCGAATCGGCTGGATCGCCGCCGGACGCTACACCCCGCAGGTCTTACAGGCCCGCATGGCCGGAGAATGGGCTGGCGCCCCGCTGCTGGAAGCGGCGACGAGCGAGGTTCTGGCGAGCGGCGACTACGATCGCCATCTGCGACGGCTGAAGCGCCGGATCGCAGAGGGCGTTCACGCCGTCGTGGCGCAGGTCAAGGCGAGCTTTCCGTCCGGTACGCGCGTTAACGTGCCCGCTGCCGGTTTCCTGCTATGGGTTGAACTGCCTCAGCGGGTCAACGCGCTGGAGGTGCACCGTCGCGCGCTGGCGCTGGGCATTGGCGTCAGCCCTGGCCCCCTGTTTTCACCTGCCGCAGAGTTAACGCACTTTCTGCGGCTGAACTGCGCAAACGAACCCACGCCCCGCCTGCTGAACGCCGTAGAACAGATTGGCGCGCTGTGTCACGAGCTGGCCGCTTTCACACCAGACTCTCCAGCCACTCGGTAAAGACCCGCACCTTGCGGGAGAGGTGGCGGTGTGGATAGAGCAGTGACAGCTTGCGGTCCGGCGAGCGATAGTCCGGCAGGACTTCAACCAGAAGACCGCGGTCAATGTAAGGCTGGAGAAAGAGATTCATCCCCTGCATTAACCCCAGTCCGGCCAGACCTGCCGCGATGTAGGCTTCGGAGTTATCCACGACAAGCTTACCGGGCAGGGTAATTTCCGCGATGCCTTCTGGCGTGGTAAACGTCCACGGATGAATTTGTCTGCTGCGGTTATTAATCCAGTTGATGGCCTGATGTTCGCGTAAATCATCCGGCGTTTCTGGCGTACCGTGCTTTGCCAGCCAGGCCGGGCTGGCGCAGGTCGTGATTTTGATGTTCCCGATTTTACGCGCGATATACTCGCCGTCGTCCAGCTCTCCCACCCGCAGCACGCAGTCCAGGCCATCCCGCAGCATATCCCGACGGCGGTCAGAGCTGCTCAGAATGATGTCGATCTCAGGATGCTGACGATAAAAATCAGGCAGATTAGGTATCACCCGCAGCGTGGCAAAAGAGACCGGCATATCCACACGCAGCTGGCCGTGTATTGCCCGGTCCGTACCAAACGACTCCAGTAATTCGTCCGCCTGCGCCAGCAGGGGTTTACTCCGGCGATAAAACGCTTCCCCATCCGGGGTCAGGCTAATCCGACGCGTTGTGCGCTGCAGTAGTCGCGTGCCGCTGTGCTGCTCCAGAAGCTGTAACGCTTTGGTGACTGCCGGACGATGGATCTGCAGATTCTCCGCCGCCTGGCTAAGACTGCCTGACTCAACAATTTCAATAAAAATTCGAATAGATTCAAAGAGGTTTATTTGCATAAGGTATGCTTTTGCCGCGAGCAGGATAATATTATTATTAATTTTATAACAGTGATGAATATTTTTGGCTATTTTTCCTAACAATCCTGCGCCCTACACTCTTCCCCATTCAAACGTAAGGGAGAGTCTGCTATGAAAAATAACCGTATTTGTCAGATCCTGGGCATCGAAAAACCTGTTATTCAGGGGCCGTTATCCTGGCTCACGGATGCCCGTTTAGTTGCTGCGGTCAGCAATGCCGGAGGGCTCGGCGTGCTGGGGCCCAATGCCGGTTTAACCGCCGACACCGCGGTCTCCACGCCGTAAGAAACCGCCGAAAAAATGCGCGAAGAAATTCGTAAAACCAAACGGTTGACCGAGAAACCCTTTGGCGTGAACCTGATCCCCACGGCCGTTAATGACGTATGGACAGGGCCTATTCTTCAGGTGGTGAAAGACGAAGGCGTCAGGGCCGTGGTGTATACGGGCTATGGGGAAGGCAGCATTATTCCCGCGCTGTTCCGCGAGTTAAAAGAGGCGGGTATCGCCATTATCTACCGCGATATCAACCCAACGCCTGAGAACACCCGCCTCGCAGAAGAAATGGGGGCTGACATTATCGTCGCCACCGGTTTTGATGAGGGCGGGACGTTACCCGCAACGGTGCTTGGCACCTTTTCCATCGTGCCGCTGATTGCCGATGCCGTGAAGCACATTCCGGTGATGGCCGCGGGCGGCATTACCGACAATCGCACCGCCACAGCGGCCCATGCATTGGGCGCGGAAGGCGTGTTTGCCGGGTCGGTCTTTATCAGCACGGAAGAAAGCCGCGTGCCGCAGGGGGTCAAAGAGAAAATCGTTGCCGCCAACGGCCTCGATTTGCTGCTTTTTCGCACCGTGCCCCATTACTACCGCGCTCTTCCCGGCAAGCTGGCGGAAAAACTGGCGGCGATGGATAAAGCAGGCGCAAGCAACGACGCGCTGGGCAAGGCGATGGGAGGATTACGGGGCCTGCGCCTGGGCATGCTTGAAGATAATACCGATGAAGGCTATATCGCGCTCGGCACGGGGATTGGGAACATCCGCAGCGTGAAAAGCGTGGCCGAGGTTGTGAATGCGTTAACGGTTGAGTAAGCACCCGGCGTCCTGGCCTGCCCCAGGACGCCCGGCTCATCAGGGAATAATCCGCGCGGCTCTCAGCTGCGCGAACAGGCTGAAAAACATCTCATCGGTCGCCTGCATTTGCGTGAAGCCCGCCCTGCGCAGCTTGCTCCCGTCACCAAACATGTCGTAATTCCAGCCAAAGACAAAATCGGCAAAATGCCCGTCGCTCAGCTGTAAAATATCCGCTTCCGCCAGCCGCTCCCCGGCAAGCTCGCGCCATACGCCGCGATAGTCGTTAAACAGCTGATGAAATGACAGCCTCACCGGCGGCGCAGGGTCCAGTTCAAACCAGCGTGCGATGCGCGGCCACAGCTCGCTCCAGCGCCAGATATCGCCATTGTTCACGTTGAAGGCCTGATTCTGTGCCGCAGGTGACGCGGCGGCCCACAGCGTGGCCTCTGCCAGCAGCCCGGCGTCGGTATGGTCGACGATGCTGTGCCAGGCCTGTTCCGAACCGGGGAAACGCAGCGGTAACCCCAGCGCCCTGCACAGGGAGGCGTACAGGGCGATGCTCAGCGCAAGGTTCATGGCATTGCCCGGTACCGGGCTCCCCACCACGCCCGGCCTGATGGCATTCCAGTGCCAGCCTTTCCCCCGCTGAAACTGGCTGAGCCACGCGAGCTGCGCGGCGTTAAATTCGGCACCCGGCACGCCGGGATCGCTTTCCCGCGCCGGGGTTTTAAACGGCCCCAGATGCGCACCATAGACTTTGTATCCCTGCATCAGGCTTACCGTCTGCAAAGGTGCCGTTTTTTCGAGGGTGCTGACCAGATTGCGCAGCATGGTGACGTTCGGCTCAACCATGTCCGTCCAGTTCGCCGCGTTCGCCCAGGCGCTGTAAAAGATGTGGGTAACACCGTTCAGGGCGTGCAGCGCCCTTGCGGTGTCCTGCGCATCCAGTAAATCGACGTTCACCATGGAAATGCCGTCCGGATGGGTTACCTCGCGGCGACTGAGGCCAATCACTTCCCACTGATGGTGCAGGAGCGTGTTGACCAGCTGTCTGCCGACAATGCCGCTGGCCCCCGCGACCAGGGCGACGTTGTGTTGCTGCATCTTATTCATGGTGTTTCTCCGCAAAGGGTGACAGACGCAGTGTGATCTATTATTTTTTCTGGAGATATCCCCTGAAACCGATGGCACTTATAAGCAGAATCATTAAATGAATAACAAGCTCACCGCCATTTCTACCTTTCTACGCGTCGCTGAAGCGGGCTCGTTTTCGGCGGCCGCCCGTCAGACCGGGATTAAGCAGTCCGCCGTCAGTCAACAGATCGCGGCACTTGAGGATGAGCTTGGCGTGGTGCTGCTGCACCGTACGACGCGTACGATGAAGCTGACCGAACAGGGTGAACGTTACCGGCGTGATATGCAGCTTGTGCTGGACGCCATGGGGGAAGCGGAAAGGCGTTTACATCCTGCCGACCATCGCGTTCAGGGACGCGTCCATGTCCAGTTGCCGAGCGGCCTGGGGCAGATTTTTTTGCCGCATCTGCTGGCGCTGCAGCACCTGCATCCCGAACTGCAGCTGATGATTTCCCTGGATGACCGCCTTGCCGATCTGGTGACGGAGGGCGTGGATGTCGCGATACGGCTGGGCAGTGAGCCTCCGCAGGCGCACGCGGCTCGCGTGCTGGCGCGTATTGAAGCCGCGCTATTTGCCGCTCCCGGTTTTCAGGCGGTACACGCCGTCAGCGAGCTGACCACGCTGCCACACGTACGGTTCAGCGGTATTCCGCTGGATGCCCCTCTGCGCCTGATTTCCGACGAGGAAACGGTCGAGGTCAACGTGAATACCGTTTTCCGTGCCAACACCAGCGACGCGCTGCTGCTGGCGCTGGAGTCAGGCATCGGTATCGGCGGCATGCAGCGACCGCTCGTGGCCAGGGCGCTGCAGGCGGGCACGCTGGTACCGGTGCTGCCCGACTGGCGGTTACCCGATCGCTTCCTCTATGCCGTCTACCCTGACGCCCGCTTTATTCCGCAGCGCGTCAGAAAGGTCGTCAGCGTGATTGAGCAATTACTGCCTGAAATACTCAAGAAAAACTGATTGTTTCCGCCGTAAATCACGTGCATTTTTTAACCGCAAGGAATAGAGTGTTTTTACCGTATCCCTCTTTCTGGAGCACTTATGCCGGAGTACCGTTTTTTCCAAAAAGGCCCGAATCTCATTGCGATTGAGAGCGCAAACACCGATGCGGCCGCTCAGCTCATCGCTCAGGGGTTTGAAAAACAGTTTGAGGAGATTGGCGCCGCGGATGAAAAAGAGGCGCTTACCCGCCTTGCCGATATCCGTAAAAATAACGAGATCGATCGCCATAACTTCCTGGCCGGAGCGGGCCAAATGCCGTGGATTGGCGTGCTGACGGCTGCGGCAACCTGGTTGACGCAAAAGAAATAACGCAACCATCTTCTACTTCGCCACCGGCAAATCGGCGTACCGCGTCGTATAGGCCGGTGACAGCATCTCACGCTTCATCGCCCAGGATTTCTCAATACCCTGCCCGGCAAACCATATCTTCCCTTTGCCGGAATGATTCAGGCTGTCCATCATCTCCATCAGCGCCGCGCTGTTGGCGCGCAGGCGATTATCGTCAAACAAATTAAGCTGGGCGACGCCGCTGCTGAAAAAGTCCGCCAGCATGACCCCGGCTTTCATATAGCGATAGCCGTCGAGCCATATACGCCCCAGCGCCTCCGTGGCGGCGCGGATGATATCCCGTGAGTCATTGGTAGGCGTCATCAGGGTGACGGAAGCCTGATTGCCGTAATAAATTTCGTTATCCGCGTGCGGGCTGGTGCGCACAAACACGCTGATAAAACGACAGTATTGATGCTCGCCGCGCAGTTTTTCCGCAGCGCGTTCCGCGTAGGCGCAAATGGCCTGGTGCATCTCTTCATATTGGGTAATACGGTGTCCAAACGAACGGCTACAGATGATTTGCTGCTTGGTGGGGGTGAACTCCTCCAGATCAAGACAGGGCTCACCGCGCAGCTCGCGGGCCGTCCGCTCCAGTACCACGTTGAAATGTTTGCGGATGACCCACGATGACGCTTCCGCCAGCTCCAGCGCCGTAGTGATGCCCATAGCGTTGAGCTTTTTCGTGATGCGCCGCCCTACTCCCCACACCTCCTCTACCGGAACCTTTTCCAGCAGCTTACGCTGCCGCTCGCGGCCTGAGAGATCGACCACGCCGCCCGTGCTGGCCCAGCGTTTCGCCGCATAGTTGGCCAGCTTTGCAAGGGTTTTGGTCGGGGCAATACCGACGCCAACGGTTAGGCCCGTATTTTTAAAGACCTCTGTGCGCATCTGGTGACCGAACGCTTCCAGCGACAGGCAGTGGCTGACCCCTGAAACGTTCACGAACGCCTCATCGATGGAGTAAATCTCGATTGCCGGGGCGAGATCGGTCAGCGTCTGCATGACCCGACTGCTGAGATCGGCATACAGCGCATAGTTCGAGCTAAAGACGTAAACTTTTGACGGATATAGCTTTTCTTTGAATTTAAAATACGGCTCACCCATTTTTATGCCGAACTGCTTTGCCTCCCGCGACAGCGAAATGATGCAGCCGTCGTTATTGGACACCACCACGATGGGTTTCCCCTGCAGATCGGGGCGGAATACCCGCTCGCAGGAGGCGTAAAAGCTATTCACATCAACCAGCGCGAACATGTTTATGCGTTTTGAGGGTGTGGGTGACGACGCCGAAGATCTGCAGCTCCTCTTCGGACTGAAAGGTAATCGGCTGATAGCGAGCATTATGCGGCAGAAGTCTCAGAACCGGACGGGTCTGTAGCTCTTTCACCGTAAACTCACCGGCGACCGACGCCACGACGATATCCCCGTGTTCGGCATTTAACGAACGATCGACCACCAGCAGATCGCCGTCGCCGATCCCCGCCCCAATCATGGAGTCTCCACTCACCTTGATAAAATAGGTCGCACTGGGGTGTCTGACTGCCAGCCGGTTAAGATCGAGACGATCCTCCACATAATCCTGCGCCGGGCTGGGAAAACCACAGGCCACGCGTTCTAAAAACAAAGGTAATTCAATGGCTTGTTTTGGGTGATAAGAAAAGAGAGTGTCCATAATGCCTTTCTCGCCAGATACTGTATATAAATACAGTATTACGGATTATGGACAAGGATCAAGGTCATTTCCAAAGGCGAACCCAAACGCGTTGAAGTTTGAGCGGTTTTAATTTAGCAACGTTGCTCGCCGTTAACAGGCCTGACAGCACAAGTCATATAAAAGTCATCTAGATTATGACTTATAAAAAATAACATCACTATTCAATAACTACACATTGACTTTTAAGTCAGATAAAAGCATATTTTACCGAACGAATTAACAAGACTTACTGGAGAATATTTTCAATGCCAGCCCGTGACTATCCAGACAAGCGTGTTGCACGCGGTCTGGCAAAGGAGGCCGATCTCAGGATGTTGAGCGCCCGCATCGATCCCGATCTGATGGAGTACATCAGAACCACCGCCTTTGAGACGCGTAAGAGCAAGCAGGAGATTGTGGCGGAAGCGTTAGCGCTGCACAGGCAGAAAAGTCAGACAGGAGCCTAAGCGCGCAAAGCCGGAAGCACCCTCCAGGCTTTGCGCGTGTCACCTTTAATCCCTCAGCGAATTCAGCGTTTCCAGTGCTTCAGGCGGCAAACGCAGCTCCCCCGCCGCGAGGTTTTGCCGCAGATGCGCCACGGAAGAGGTGCCAGGGATCAGCAGAATATTCGGGGAACGCTGCAGCAGCCATGCCAGCGCAACCTGCATTGGCGTTGCGCCCAGTGAATCCGCGACGGCCTTCAGCCCGGAAGATTGCAGTGGCGTAAAGCCTCCCAATGGGAAGAACGGCACATACGCGATCCCCTGCTGCGCCAGCAGATCCACCAGCGCGTCGTCACCCCGGTTAACAATGTTGTACATGTTCTGCACGCACACCACCGGGACCATTTTCTGGGCTTCCGCAACCTGGGTGGCCGTGACGTTGCTCAGGCCAATATGACGCACCAGACCCTGCTGCTGTAATTCGGCCAGGGTGGAGAGCGGTTCAGCAATTGACCCTTCCGCCGGCCCGTGCGCGCTAAACATGATCCTGAGATTCACCACGTCCAGCACGTCCAGCTGCAGATTACGCAGGTTGTCATGCACCGCCTGAGTCAGTTCCTGCGCGGAAAAGGCCGGCAGCCAGGCACCTTTGTCGTTGCGACGGGCGCCAATCTTGGTGACGAGCGTCAGATCGTCCCGATAAGGGTGAAGCGCCTCGCGGATCAGCTGGTTAGTGACATGAGGACCATAAAAATCACTGGTATCAATGTGGTTCACCCCCGCCGCCACCGCTTCGCGCAGCACGTCCAGCGCGGCCTGCTTATCCTTCGGTGGACCAAAGACGCCCGGCCCGGCGAGCTGCATCGCACCGTAGCCCAGTCGTTTTACCGTCCGCGTCCCGAGCGCGTACGTCCCGCTTTTATCAATGCTGCTCATGTTAACCTTCCTCATAAAAATGATCCGGATTTACAACAGGTTCCTCACCGGAGCCCTTAGTTAAGCGCGAGTTAAATTAAAGTTTAAATTCTATACGACGATAGTATTGGTGTACCTCTGCATCCTTTCTAACGGACGACCGCTATGCTGAAAAATTTGCACGTGATTACCGGTATTATCTTTGCCCTCACCATATTCTGTCTGCTGCAAGTTGTCACGGGAGGGTTGTTCTACTCTGCCGTCAGCAACGATCGCCATAACTTCCAGAATTCCGGCGTGCTCAATGCCCAGCAGGAAAGCCTGAGCGACAGCGTGAACACGCTGGTGAAAACACGCGTCACCGTCACCCGCGTGGCGATCCGCTACCTGAAAAACCAGCGCGATCCGGCTTCCCTTGCGGCGATCAATAAACTGCTTGGCACCGCAGCCGACTCGCTGGCAAAAGCCGAAGCCTATAACAAAGAGTGGCAGAAGCTGCCGCAGGTTAACGGCCAGGAGGCAGCATTAACCGACGAGATGCAGAAGTCCTGGAACCAGATGCACGAAGTGATGCGCCTATCGATTGAGTATCTGCGTGCCGACAACTACCAGGCCTATGGCGATCTGGACGCCCAGCAGGCGCAGGACGAGATGGAGGCGGTCTATAACCGCTGGCGCGCCGAAAACAACACCCTGCTGAAGGCCGCAACCGAAGAGAACCAGAGCAGCTTCACGCAGATGCAGTGGACGCTGGCGGCTATTCTGCTGGCCGTTATCGCGGTTCTGGTGGTCATCTGGCAGGGTTTACAACACCTGCTGTTAAAACCCCTCCACTCCATTATGAACCATATTCGCGCCATTGCAGGGGGTGACCTGACGCAGGAGATCGCTATCTCCGGTCGCAATGAGATGGGTCAGCTGGCCGCGGGCCTGCATGAGATGCAGCAGTCGCTGGTGACCACCGTCAGCGCCGTACGGGGAAGTACGGATTCCATCTACACCGGCGCAGGCGAAATTGCCGCAGGAAGCAACGATCTTTCCGCCCGCACCGAGCAGCAGGCCGCCTCGCTCGAAGAGACCGCCGCCAGCATGGAAGAGCTGACCGCGACGGTTAAGCAGAACTCCGATAACGCCCGTCAGGCCACGCTGCTGGCGAAAAACGCCTCTGAAACGGCCGCGCGCGGCGGTCACGTCGTGGATAACGTGGTTCGCACCATGAACGAAATCGCCGACAGTTCGCAGCAAATTGCGCATATTACCGGCGTGATCGACAGCATCGCGTTCCAGACCAACATTCTGGCGCTTAACGCCGCGGTGGAAGCGGCACGCGCCGGGGAACAGGGCCGTGGTTTTGCGGTTGTTGCAGGTGAAGTCCGTACGCTGGCGAGCCGCAGCGCGCAGGCGGCGAAAGAGATCAAAGGGCTTATCGAGAACTCCGTCAGCCGGGTGAATACCGGTTCTGAGCAGGTCAGCGAGGCTGGCACCACCATGAAGGAAATTGTCGCCGCAGTCACCCGCGTGACCGATATCATGGGTGAGATTTCATCTGCCTCTGACGAGCAGAGCCGCGGTATTGAGCAGGTGAGTCTGGCCGTTTCGCAGATGGACAGCGTGACGCAGCAAAACGCCGCGCTGGTGCAGGAGTCCGCCACGGCGGCTGCGGCACTGGAAGATCAGTCCGAGCAGCTGCGCCAGGCGGTAGCGGCGTTTCGTCTGAACGGCAAAGAAAAAGCGGTCGCCCCACGCCCCGCCAGTCTGAAAACGCCACAGCTGCTGCGTCCGGCAACGACAACCGCCTCCACCGACAGCAACTGGGAAACGTTCTGAGTCACCGGCGGGCGAGGAGATCGCCCGCTAGCGGCTGCGCTTGGCGTGCCGCTCCCAGTTATCCCGTTTTGCCTCATCTGATTTTCGCAGTGAAACATAACATGCCCCGCTGCCGCCGTGATGCGGCAGCGCCACGCAGAAGGCCTGCACTTCCTCGAACTCGGTTAACCAGCGCGCCAGATAGCTGCGCACCACGTTGGGATGCGAGTTCTGCTCGCGCCCTTTCCCGTGAATGATGATCAGATTGCGTAACCCGTCGCGTCCGGCCTGGCGAATAAAAGAATAGAGCATCTGACGGCAGCGTTCGGCGGGCTGGCGCAGGAGGTTTAAGCTGGCCTGGCGGGCATATTTTCCCGAGCGCAGCTTATCGATAACGCCCTGCTGTACCCCTTCGCGCTGGAACGCCAGCGGTTCTTCAAGGGGAAGCATGTCAAGAAAATCCAGCGTCAGGAAGTTATCCAGCTGTTCGCTATCCACCTCCTCGCGCGTCCGCGTATTGCGGCTGGGCTGCCAGTGAATATCCGCGCAGCGCTTCAGGGGCTGGACATCTTCCATGGCGTCAAGAAAAAATGATTTGTCGTCAGGGTTCATGGACATCCTCCGGCTACATCTGAGGACTGTACTATACCTGCGCCAGAGACCGGCCTCAATCACCGTTACGGGGCAATGCGCGGCAATAATATTAACCTGATGAATATATATAGTAATTATTAAATAGATTTAAATCATACTTAACTAAAATTTCAGCAAAGGTAAAATACGTGATTTATGTTAAAATTTCGTGAAATCAATCACTCGCCCGCCTTTCATTTTTCAGAAAAGGTGTTATACCTAAATATACCTGCCTCATGGAAATAATACCCAGGATTGGCGAAAGGACGCACTGCTGTGTGTACTATAGGGTCCGTCTGATGTCGGGCAGATCCTGTTTTTTTTAATCTGCATTTCACGCGACGATTATTTTTCTCGCTTCCCTTCTGAACTGCGTAATTAATGACTCAGCAAGGGGCGTCTGACGTGAATCACGGCGCTGAATTAAATAATAGGTTGCTTTAGGAAGCGATTCGACAACCGGCAGCATGACCAGACGGTGCGCCAGCAGCGGGTCACAGCCTAGCTCCTGCGGCAATATGCTTAAAAAATCACTTTGCGCGACCAGGCTAATACAGGAAGAAAATGTTTCGCAAACCACACCAATTCGCGGTATTTGCGAACGATCGCTAAATACCTCCTCTAATTGCTTATAATAACTTCCCCGCGGCGTCGGCATTGTCCAGTTATAATGCAGGAGTTCATTAATTGATGTTGCCCCCATTGCCGGATGCCCCTCCCGACAAAATACCGCAAACGGTTTTTCGAAGAGCTTTTCAAACGTAAATTCCTGGTCGTAAGGCCCCTGATAATAGGTGTTGATGGTGAAGTCCAGTTCGCCCTGGCGTAATTCATTGATCATCGACACCAGCTGCCCTTCCATAATCCGCACCTTGACCTGCGGATGCTGCGCATGAAAGCGGGTGATAACGGCGGGCATCAGCGTGCGTGAAACGCTGGCCCCCATCCCGATGTTGATCTGCCCGGCCAGCTCCCCCTGCCGCTGACGGATGTCATCCTGCGCCGCGCGCAGCTCTTCCAGAATCAACCTGGCGCGCTGGTAAAAGCCCTCACCGCATTCGGTCAACGCGACGCCTTTACTCCTGCGCACGAAAAGCTGCGCCGCCATGCCCTCCTCCAGCTCTTTGATGGATTTGGTCAGCGCCGGCTGGGAAAGATTCAGCGTCCTGCTGGCACCGCGAATGCTGCCCTGACGCGCTACCTCAACAAACGCCCGGATTTGATGAAATTTAATCTGGAATGTCATAGCCCGACCGATAACCGTTGTTTATCAGAGTAAAGAAACTGTCATCTACTTTAATGGAAAGGGATGTGCGAGGGTAATTCCTGAACGGTTAAAACTGTGAAAAATCGGTTAGTGATAAGTAAAAACTATCACAGCGTGAAGCAGTTCACATATTTTAATGATGACAGGAACAGATATGGACACACTGGCGCAGTACATCCAGACACTATCCCCGCAGCTGAGCGCATGGCGTCGCGATTTTCACCATTTTGCGGAATCCGGCTGGGTAGAGTTTCGAACGGCCGCGAAAGTCGCGGAAATCCTCGACTCGCTGGGTTACGAACTGGCGATGGGCCGCGACGTCGTCGATGCCGAAAGCCGGATGGGGCTACCCGATGCCGCTACCCTGGCGCAAGAGTTTGCCCGCGCGCGGGCGCAGGGCGCGCCTGAGAAATGGCTGGCGCCGTTTGAAGGCGGGTTTACCGGCATTGTGGCGACCCTCAATACCGGCCGCCCTGGACCGACCCTTGCGTTTCGCGTCGACATGGATGCCCTTGACTTAAGCGAAGCGCTGGATGAAAGCCATCGCCCGTTCCGCGACGGGTTTGCCTCCTGCAACGCGGGCATGATGCACGCCTGCGCGCACGACGGCCACACCGCTATTGGTCTGGGGCTGGCGCAGGTGCTTAAGCAAAATGACGCACAGCTCAACGGCACCATCAAGCTGATCTTCCAGCCAGCCGAAGAAGGCACCCGCGGGGCGCGCGCCATGGTTGCCGCCGGGGCGCTGGATGACGTGGACTATTTCACGGCCATCCATATCGGTACCGGCGTGCCAGCCGGAACGGTGATTTGCGGCAGCGATAACTTTATGGCGACCACCAAGTTCGACGTGAACTTTACCGGCGTTGCCGCACACGCGGGCGGTAAGCCGGAGGACGGACGTAACGCCCTGCTCGCCGCCGCGCAGGCAGCCCTCGCCCTGCACAGCATCGCCCCGCACAGCGACGGCGCCTCCCGGGTGAACGTCGGGGTGATGCAGGCGGGCAGCGGACGCAACGTTGTGCCCGCGAATGCTCTGATAAAGGTTGAAACCCGCGGTGAAAGCGAAGCGATTAATCAGTACGTCTTTGAGCGCGCGCAGGCGGTCATTACCGGCGCAGCGGCGCTCTACGGCGTGCGCGCTGAGATGCGCCTGATGGGTGCCGCGACGTCCAGCGCGCCGACACCGGCGTGGGTTGATTACCTGCGCGAACAGGCGAGCCAGGTTTCCGGGGTTATTCACGCCATCGACAAGGTGAAAGCGCCAGCGGGTTCCGAAGACGCCACGCTGATGATGGCCCGCGTGCAGGAGAACGGCGGCATGGCGTCCTATATGGTGTTCGGCACGGATTTGAGCGCCGGACATCACAACGAAAAATTCGACTTCGATGAGCAGGTCATGGCGATTGCCATTGAAACGCTGGCGCGAACTGCGCTCAATTTCCCGTGGACGCGAGGTGTGTAATGCAGGAGTACTACGCTTTTATTGCCGATGCGATCGACACGCGATGTCGGACGTTAACCGATATTGCCGATGCGATTTGGGATCGTCCTGAAACCCGCTTTGAAGAGTTCTGGTCCGCCGAGCGGCTGGCCAGCGAGCTTGAGGCCGAGGGCTTCACGCTGACGCGCGAGGCCGGCGGTATTCCAAATGCCTTTATCGCCAGCTTCGGCAGCGGGAAACCGGTCATCGCCCTGCTGGGCGAATACGACGCGCTGGCCGGGCTAAGCCAGCAGGCGCACTGCGCGACGGCGCAATCCGCCACGCCGGGAGCCAACGGCCACGGCTGCGGGCATAACCTCTTAGGCACCGCAGCGCTTGCGGGCGCGGTGGCGGTGAAAAGCTGGCTGGAGCAGCACGGCGGCAGCGGAACGGTGCGTTTTTATGGCTGTCCCGGCGAGGAAGGTGGCTCCGGGAAAACCTTTATGGTGCGCGAAGGCCTGTTTGATGACGTTGATGCCGCCGTCACCTGGCACCCGGAAGCCTTCGCCGGGATGTTTAACGTCAGCACGCTGGCGAATATTCAGGCCGCCTGGCGTTTTCACGGCGTGGCGGCACACGCGGCCAACTCCCCCCATCTGGGACGCAGCGCGCTCGACGCCGTGACGCTGATGACCACCGGCACCAACTTCCTCAACGAACACATCATTGAGAAAGCGCGCGTCCATTACGCCATCACCGACACCGGCGGGATTTCGCCCAACGTGGTGCAGGCGCAGGCGGAGGTGCTGTACCTGATCCGCGCCCCGGAGATGGCCGATGCGCAGCAGATCTACGAACGCATCGAGAAAATCGCCCAGGGCGCGGCGATGATGACTGAAACCACCGTCGAGTGCCGCTTTGATAAAGCCTGCTCCAGCTACCTGCCGAACCGCACGCTTGAAGCGGCGATGTATCGCGCGTTGCAGCACTACGGCACGCCGCTCTGGACGGAGGAAGAACGCGCCTTCGCCCGCGAGATCCGCGCCACCCTGACGCCCAACGATCTGCAAAACAGCCTGAAAAATATTGCCGCGACGGGCGGTGACGCGGGTAAAGCCTTTGCCCGGCGTCATCAGGAGACGCTGCTGGTGGATGAAGTCGCGCCCTATGCCATCACCGACAACGTGCTGGCGGGTTCAACCGACGTGGGCGACGTCAGCTGGAAAATGCCGGTCGCCCAGTGCTTCAGCCCCTGCTTTACCGTCGGCACGCCGCTGCACACCTGGCAACTGGTGGCGCAGGGCCGTACCTCCATTGCCCACAAAGGCATGCTGCTGGCCGGAAAAGTGATGGGGGCGACCGCACTCAATCTGCTGCAGGACGCGGCGCTGCTGAAAAAATGCCGTGAAGAGTTCGAACAACAAATACAAGAAAAACCGTACGTGTGTCCGATCCCACAGGGCGTGACACCGTCACCTTTAAAATAAAAAAACACAACACAACAACACAACACTCCCGAGGAACGCCCATGAGTATGTCATCCATACCTTCGCATTCCCCATCCGGTAAGCTCTATGGCTGGGTTGAAAGGATCGGCAATAAAGTGCCGCACCCTTTCCTGCTGTTTATCTATCTGATTGTGATTTTAATGGTCGCCACCGCCGTGCTCTCCGCCTTTGACGTGAGCGTGCGCAGCCCGGCCGACGGCAGCCTGGTGGCGGTGAAAAACCTGCTCAGCGTTGACGGGCTGCACTGGTTTTTACCCAACGTCATCAAAAACTTCAGCGGCTTCGCCCCGCTGGGCGCCATTCTGGCGCTGGTTTTGGGCGCCGGGCTGGCTGAACGCGTGGGCTTGCTGCCCGCATTAATGGTGAAGATGGCTTCTCACGTCAGCGCGCGTTACGCGAGCTATATGGTGCTGTTTATCGCCTTCTTCAGCCATATCTCCTCCGACGCCGCACTGGTGATCATGCCGCCGATGGGGGCGCTGATTTTCCTCGCCGTCGGGCGTCATCCCGTGGCAGGCCTGCTGTCGGCGATTGCGGGCGTGGGCTGCGGATTTACCGCTAACCTGCTGATCGTCACCACCGACGTGCTGCTCTCTGGCATCAGCACGGAGGCGGCGAAGACCATTGATGCGGCAATGCACGTCAGCGTGATCGACAACTGGTACTTTATGGCAAGCTCAGTGATTGTCCTGACGATTGTCGGCGGGCTGATTACCGATAAAATCATCGAGCCGCGGCTGGGTAAATGGGAAGGCCGTAGCGATGAAAAGCTGGAAACCCTGAGCAAAGAGCAGCGCTTCGGCCTGCGCGTGGCGGGCGTTGTCTCGCTGGCCTTTATCGCGCTGGTGGCGCTGATGGTGGTGCCGGAAAACGGCATATTGCGCGATCCGGTTAAGCATACCGTCCTGCCGTCGCCGTTTATTCAGGGCATCGTGCCGCTGATTATCCTCTTCTTCTTTGTCGTTTCGCTCGCCTACGGTATCGCGACCGGTAAGATCCGCCGTCAGGGCGATCTGCCGCAGCTGATGATCGAGCCGATGAAGGAGATGGCGGGCTTTATCGTGATGGTGTTCCCGCTGGCGCAGTTTGTGGCGATGTTTAACTGGAGCAACATGGGCAAGTTTATGGCCGTGGGCCTGACCGACGCGCTGGAGGCGGCCGGATTAAGCGGCGTTCCGGCGTTTGTCGGCCTGGCGCTGCTGTCATCCCTGCTGTGCATGTTTATCGCCAGCGGCTCCGCCATCTGGTCGATTCTGGCCCCGATCTTCGTGCCGATGTTTATGATGCTGGGTTTTCATCCTGCGTTTGCCCAGATCCTGTTCCGCATCGCGGACTCCTCGGTGATACCGCTGGCGCCGGTTTCGCCGTTTGTTCCGCTGTTTTTAGGCTTCCTGCAGCGCTATAAACCCGAGGCCAAACTGGGTACCTACTATTCGCTGGTTTTACCCTACCCGCTTATCTTTTTAGGGGTATGGCTGGTGATGCTGGTGGCATGGTATCTTGTCGGCCTGCCGATTGGGCCGGGGATTTACCCGAGGCTGAACTAAAGGAATGAGGATGCTGAGATTACTCGAAGATAAGATTGCGACGCCGCTCGGGCCGCTGTGGGTGATCGCGGACGAGCAGTTCTGCCTGCGCGCCGTCGAATGGGAAGAGCACAGCGACCGGATGGAAGAACTGCTCCATGTTCACTACCGCGCGCAGGGGTATGAACGTATCCGCGCCACCAACCCGGGCGGGCTGAGCGACAAGCTTGCCGCCTACTTCGAAGGCGATCTCAGCATCATTGATACTCTGCCAACCGCCACGGCAGGTACGCCTTTTCAGCGCGAAGTGTGGCAGGCGCTGCGGTCCATTCCCTGCGGGCAGGTCATGCATTACGGCCAGCTCGCGGAACAGCTAGGCCGTGCAGGCGCCGCACGCGCGGTGGGTGCCGCCAACGGCTCTAACCCGGTCAGCATCGTGGTGCCGTGCCATCGCGTCATTGGCCGCAACGGCACCATGACAGGCTATGCCGGCGGCGTGCAGCGAAAAGAGTGGTTGCTGCGTCACGAAGGGTATCTCCTGCTCTAGCTCCCAGGCTTTTTGTGCTTAATTTTCTACCGGTTAGGCTAAAAATCCATAATCAAGCTGTGGAATTTCAAGAAGATGGCGACACGTTGCCGTCTCTTGTCCTTATTGAGGGTTTGTCAGGCTTACGTACTTACCAAAAAGATGTTAAAATTGACCAATATCAATTAAGGCTTGAGCAAACCTATGATCCCGGAAAAGCGAATTATACGACGCATTCAGTCTGGCGGTTGTGCTATCCATTGCCAGGATTGCAGCATCAGCCAGCTCTGTATCCCGTTTACCCTGAATGAGCATGAACTCGATCAGCTTGATAATATCATCGAGCGCAAAAAGCCTATTCAGAAAGGGCAGACGCTGTTTAAAGCGGGAGACGAACTGAAATCGCTCTATGCTATCCGTTCTGGCACCATCAAGAGCTACACCATCACCGAACAGGGTGATGAGCAGATCACCGGCTTCCACCTGGCGGGCGACCTGGTGGGCTTTGATGCCATCGGCACGGGCCATCACCCGAGCTTTGCTCAGGCACTCGAAACCTCAATGGTTTGCGAAATCCCGTTTGAAACCCTGGACGATCTGTCCGGTAAGATGCCTAACCTGCGTCAGCAGATGATGCGTCTGATGAGCGGTGAGATCAAAGGCGATCAGGACATGATTCTGCTGCTTTCTAAAAAGAACGCAGAAGAGCGCCTGGCCGCGTTTATCTACAACCTCTCCCGCCGCTTCGCCGAGCGTGGCTTCTCGCCGCGTGAATTCCGTCTGACGATGACGCGTGGCGATATCGGCAACTACCTGGGCCTGACCGTGGAAACCATCAGCCGTCTGCTGGGCCGTTTCCAGAAAAGCGGGATGCTGGCCGTTAAAGGTAAATACATCACTATCGAAAACGGTGAAGCGCTTGCCGTTCTTGCCGGGCACGCCCGCAACGTGGCGTAACTCTCCGCATGTTGATGACCAGACCATAAATTCTTGTGATTTATTGGTCTGGTGTAATCACTTCCGTTTCAAGATATTTTCACCGTAGCACGTCCCCACACAGCGCCCGAAAGGTTCTCGTTGAGGTTATGAATTGAGAGAAAGTTTGTTTTTCGTTTCAGTCGTGATTGCCTCTGTGACCTTTATCTTCATCTGGATCATGCTTGTCGGTCCGATGAAGGGGGAAGAAAAAACCTACGTCCAGGACTCCACGACCTTTGCGATAGCGGTGATGGTGCTGCTGTTTATTGCGTTTATCGCGGTGACGACGACGGTACTTTTCCTCTGATAAATTTTCATGAATTATTGAGTGGAAATCATAATTTTCGCACGCTCAATAACTCAGATGAATATCAATGACATACTTCCAATAACATTAGGATAATATAGGAGTATATCGGTTAATTTGTCGCCCCCATATTAGCCCCCAATAGCAAACCGCCCCCAAATTCCTCATCTTTTGCGTAGCTCCGTCCAGTTTTTTAACTCGCAGCTTTACGCCTACCTTTGCCATCACCATAATCACCACGAATCCGTTTGTAAGACTTAACCAACGCGCGCTACTTTTTCGCCCTGCCCTATATGCCCTATATGCCCTATATGCCCTATATGCCCTATATGTTCAGTCTGACTGACTGGAGGTTTCTACGTGTAGATGTTTTGCACAAGCCCAAACCCGTGAAGAATATCTGGCTTACCTGACCGACGAAGCCGATCGTGACATTACCTATGACCCGGAACCTATTGGCCGATACAACGTGGCGCCCGGCACCAAAGTTTTGCTGTTAAGCGAACGCGATGAGCAGCAGCACCTCGATCCGGTATTCTGGGGCTACGCGCCCGGGTGGTGGGATAAACGGCCACTGATTAACGCGCGCGTCGAAACTGCGGCCACCAGTCGAATGTTTAAACCTTTGTGGCAGCATGGCCAGGCGATCGGCTTTGCAGATGGATGGTTCAAATGGAAGAAGAAAGGCGACAAGAAACAGCCCTACTTCATTCACCGTGCCGACGGCCAGCCAATATTTATGGCAGCGATCGGCAGCACACCATTTGAGCGCAGCGATGAAGCGGAGGTTTTTCTCATCGTGACGTCATCCGCTGCCAAATGTCTGGCCGATATTCATGACCGACGGCCACTGGTTCTGTCGCCTGAAGCGGCCCGGGAGTGGATGCGTCAGGATATAGGCGGGAAGAAGCTGAAGAGATAGCAGCCGACGGTGTCGTGTCGGCTGACAAGTTTGTCTGGCATGCTGTTACACGAGCCGTTGGAAACTCAAAAAATCAGGGGCCAACAATGGTTGAACGGACAAAAAAGGAATAATATGTAACAGCTATTATATTCTGGAGTTGATTAAATGGATATTAAAACCCCTATCAAAAATGAAACACTTATAGTTGCGCTAGGTACTGCGCTTTGTTACACGGGAGCGTATGCTTATGAAAGAGGATTCTGTTTATTTTTTGGAATACCTACCGAGTTGATAACTGTTACCCCTGCAAGCATTATCTATACTGTATTTCTGTTTGCTGCATTCCTTATGACTTTATATATGGCATCATCATTTCCAGTATTAATCGCTAGTAAAAAAAATCTTAAAAACAAACATATAACCTCAATTTTAACATTATCACCCATTTGGATTATTTTTAATTTAATCTTCTTCTTAAATGCCGGATTTGAATTAGTCACCTTTCTAATCATCACCGTGGCTTCTCTCTTTCTTTCAGTGTCACAATGAGTGCTACAGAACCCCTGAAACAAAACAAAACCAACGACGAGCAAAAGACCACTTCTATTTTTTCAAGAATCGATAATGCATTTGCATTTATTTTTTGGTTTTCTTTTTTATTCTTTGCAATTACGAGCGGAATGGGAACTTTTGTAGCACGAACAACACATAATTTTCATGAATTCACTTTCAAAAACGAAAGATACGAATTAATTAAAAATTATGGTGACAACATAATTGCATTAAAATCTAAGGACACGAATAAAACAAAGGGGGTTTATGTTTTTAAGCCTGAGGATTTAATTGAGACTCGCTTAAATCAAGTAAAAACGCAGTAACTGAAGAATCGATTTATCTCATCATTAACAAATCCTCATATCTAGTAGTGTACCGAGGCGAGAGCATTTCTCGCTTCATCTGCCACTGCTGCTGAATGCCTTGCCCTGCAAAGTAGAGCGTGCCTTTGCCATCTTTCGCGTTCAGATGATCGAGCACTTCCATCAACTTATCGCTTCCGGCCCGCAGCGCGTTCTCATCGAACTGATTGAGCTGGCCCCCCTGACTGAAGAAATCACCCAGCATAATCCCTGCTTTCTGGTACCGATGACCACCCTTCCAGATTTTGTCCAGGCACTTTACCGCGGCGTTGATAATGTCGCGGGAGTCCTGAGTGGGAGTGTGAAGCTTCATGGATGCACTATTTCCGTAATACGGCTCGTTAAGCGCAAAGGGAGAAGTTTTCACGAATGCAAAAATAAAGCGGCAATACTGATGTTCACCACGTAGCTTTTCAGCACCGCGTGCGGCATAGCTGCAGATAGCCTGTTGCATCTGCTCGTACTCTGTGACCCGTACTCCGAAAGAACGGCTGCAGACAATTTCCTACTTTGCTGGTGCAAACTCTTCCAAATCAAGGCATGGCTCACCGCGCAGCTCCCGAACAGTACGCTCCAGCACAACACTGAAGTGTTTTCGAATAATCCACGTACTCTGCTCAGAAAGGTCCAGGGCAGTTTTAATGCCCATAGTGTTCAGCTTCTTGCTGATGCGCCTGCCGACGCCCCACGCGACCTCTACAGGCACAATAGCCAACAACCGACGCTGCCGATCGATATTGGACAAATCAACCACGCCGCCGGTCTGGCGCTGCCATTTCTTGGCGGCGTGGTTTGCGAGCTTGACCAGTGTCTTTGTCTGGGCTATCCCAACCCTAACAGTCAGATGCGTACGCTTCAGAACAGTAGCACGGATTTCTTTGCCGAACTCTGTAAGGTCCGGGCAGTTGCGAACGCCAGTCAGGTCGCAAAAAGCTTCGTCGATACTATAAATTTCGACCCGTGGGCTCATTTCCTCAAGCGTCGTCATTGCCCGGTTCGACATATCAGCATACAGCTCATAGTTGCCGCTGAAGAAAACAACGCCAGCGCGACGGAAAAGCTCCTTTTGCTTGAAGAATGGCTCCCCCATGGTAATTCCAGCGGCCTTGACCTCGGCGCTGCGTGCGATTACACAGCCATCGTTATTTGAGAGAACGACAACCGGCCGACCTCTCAGGTCCGGCCTGAACACCGTCTCGCATGATGCGTAGAACGAATTCACATCACAGAGCGCAAACATATTTAGCTCGCCGATTTAACGATGAAAGTCACGACACCGAACACATCGAGCGTGTCCTCGCTACCGACAATGATCGGTGAGTAAGCACTGTTCATTGGAATGAGCTGGACGGTCGGGCGCAGCTGCAGGCGTTTGACAGTGAATTCCCCTTCTACCGCAGCTATGACAATGTCACCGTGCTCAGCAGTCCGGGAGCTATCCACCACCAGCAGATCGCCGTCGCTGATCCCGGCCTCAATCATCGAGTCTCCGGCAGCTTTAACGAAATACGTCGAGCTGGGGTGGGAGACGAGCAACTCATTGAGATCGATACGCTGCTCAACGTAATCAGCGGCCGGGCTCGGGAACCCGCATTGCACTAAATCGCTGAACAGCGGGATAGCAATAATTTCGCATAACTCTGCTGGTCTGAAGAACTCCATGATGCACACCTCGAATGCTGTTTTTATATACAGTGGTTTTAATTGAGGTACTGATCAAGATGGCCGCTTGTTTATGTGTGGCTACTTCCTGGCCGCTTCGCTTCTAAACCTTCAACGCTATTGGTATTTTGGTATTTGTAAATTTCGAAAGAAAGAGCGTTGATTGCTCATTTTGAATACTACATGAAGGGGTTTTCGTCTGAAGAAACAGGGCGGATGGTATGCGTAACCACTCCAACCAGGCGAACATCATCAAGCGCCTCGCCTTCTAAACACTCTCCATCTTCAGTTATAAGCTAACCACCCATAACTACAGCAAACTGAAGGCGTCCGAATGCGAATAACAAAACGCGCCCCCCCAATCTGCAAGAACCTGGTCGGTCTGAAAGATGGCATAGCCGCCAGCAGTCTCCACAAGGCAAGATCTGCCGTTTACACCACAAAGTTCATCAAGTCTGAATCGCTGGGCTGTTGCCTGCATCTCACCACCTCACAAACACGGTCTATAAATACAGTGATTTTAAATAAATAATAGATCAATACGGCAACACGAATAGGCCAGCACTTTAATTGCACGAAAGATATAACCCATTGGTAGCAACGGATATTTGGATAACAGAAAGGAAGGACTACACTTACGAGGCTATGACAAGAAAGGAGAGGCATCCCCCCTATAAAAATGTTGGGGGGGAATAGCCTATTTAAACGTTAAACTGCGTCAGAAACAGAGTTCGGAATGGTTTTTTCTTTTTTATTATGAGATGTAAGCCTTTTCTCCATTAAATGCCAGCTCGCATATGCCAGTACTAAAACGGTAACAATAGTTGAAACGAATCCTATATAGAAGTTCTTATACATTCCAAAATGATACATAAACTGAATAACAGGATAATGGAAAATATATACCCCATAGGACAAATCGCCAATTCTATCATGAATTGATACAGGTTTTGTCTTGAATGCGATTATATAAACGAATGCTGCAACAACAAAAGGATAGATAATCTTACCTAAGATATGACTATCGCAGAAATATAGCGCAACCAAAAGCAATGGCAGATATTTAACATTTAAGAATGATGGTGTGAAAAAGTTCAATGCTGCACCAGCCATGAAGAATATCATAAGGGATGGCAGTTGATTTTTTAAAGACTCGCTCAACCCATACTTATCCACGATGATCTCAATGGCAATTGCTGATATGAGGGACAGCAATGCAATAATGGCAACAGTTATTTTTTTGCCAAAAAATTTCGCAATAATTCCATAAATTATTGGCACGGATATATAGAACATAACTTCTATTTTAATGGTCCATAATGATCCGTTGACAGCACTATTTTTGAGGTTATCGACGAAAAGCCCAGGCAGGTCTGGTTGTATGAAGTTAAGGAATGCGAGGTTTGCCACAATATATTTTGCAGCTCCATCTTGGAGATATGCCACTATTCCATCGGAATATAAGAACATACCAATGAAAAAGCAAGATGTGACACAAACAAAGTAAAGAGGATATATCCTTAGAAATCGAGACTTTGAGTAGTCATATAGATTGTTATTTTTTAGGTAGCTTTTGCTTATTAAGTAACCACTTATGACGAAGAAGCACTTTACAGCCAGATCGCCTGGGGCAAGTTTAAGAAGTTCATTGCCAGTTAAACCACCAATATGGAAAAACATAACTGTTAAAGCAAGGACAAGCCTAAGGAAGGTGCGAACAAGTTCCTGATATGAGATCATCATATTCATCCGGAGCGCATCCCAGAGGGACATCATGAGCCATCAACTCACCTTCGCCGATAGTGAATTCAGCACTAAGCGCCGTCAGACCCGAAAAGAGATTTTCCTCTCCCGCATGGAGCAGATTCTGCCATGGCAGAATATGACCGCTGTCATCGAGCCGTTTTATCCCAAGGCGGGCAATGGCCGACGGCCCTATCCGCTGGAGACCATGCTGCGTATTCACTGCATGCAGCATTGGTACAACCTGAGCGACGGTGCCATGGAAGATGCCCTGTACGAAATCGCCTCCATGCGCCTGTTTGCCCGATTATCCCTGGATAGCGCCCTGCCGGATCGCACCACCATCATGAATTTCCGCCACCTGCTCGAGCAGCATCAACTGGCCCGTCAATTGTTCAAGACCATCAATCGCTGGCTGGCCGAAGCAGGCGTCATGATGACCCAAGGCACTTTGGTGGATGCCACCATCATTGAGGCACCCAGCTCTACCAGGAACAAAGAGCAGCAACGCGATCCGGAGATGCATCAGACCAAGAAAGGCAATCAGTGGCACTTTGGCATGAAGGCCCACATTGG
>NZ_JASEYI010000028.1:0-57730 GCF_035064085.1 Enterobacter sp. R-1.6.2 | reverse complement strand
GGTAAGCAGAGTTTTTGAAATGTAAGGCCTTTGAATAAGACAAAAGGCTGCCTCATCGCTAACTTTGCAACAGTGCCGGATAAAGCGAGACGGCAGCAATCCAGCTTTATGTATGGTTGAGGAGAGAAAAAATGTTAATGGTGCTGGGTCTGTTTGTCTTTGAACGACGAACCTTACCGTATCAGTCAATGATATTCACAAAAGACTACCGCTGGGCATCCAGCGCTCGCATCGGGAAACCCAAAGCCTGGCAGTACCTTGGCGAAGGTGAGACATCCTTTAGCCTCTCCGGCTTACTTTACCCGGAACTCACGGGAGGGCGGCTTTCCCTCAAGGCGGTTGAGCTGATGGCAAATGAGGGGCGGGCATGGCCGTTGATAGACGGTACCGGCATCATTCACGGCATGTTTGTCATTGAGAAAGTCACGCACACGCATTCGGATTTTTACAGTGACGGTACCGCCCGAAAAATTGAGTTTACCCTGTCGCTAAAACGCGTGGACGAATCGCTGATGACGACGTTTGGCGACCTGCGAACGCAGGCCTCAGAGCTGGTGGAAAGCGCACGGAATAGCATTGGAGGGCTGGTGGGATGATCACCGAAATGAATATCCGGGCGGGTGGGAAAATCGCCCCTGATTTTATGCTTAAGCTTGACGATCGTGATATCACGCAAAACTTCAGCCATCGTCTTATCAGCCTGACCATGACCGACAAACGGGGGCTGGAAGCCGATCAGCTGGATATTCTGCTGGATGATTCCGACGGGCTGCTGGACTTGCCTGCCCGGGGGGCAAGGCTGTCCTTATGGCTGGGATGGGAGGGTACCCCGCTCGAGGAGAAAGGGGACTTTACGATTGATGCGATTCATTTCCGGGGCGCGCCGGACACGCTGACCATCCAGGGATTCAGCGCAGATTTTCGTGGAAAGCTAAACGTGCGGCGCGAACAGTCGTGGCATGACACGACGATTGGCGCGATAGTCGATACCATCGCTCAGCGTAACCAGTTGACCGCCAGCGTCGCGTCGGGGCTTGCATCCATCGCCATCTCTCATATTGACCAGTCTCAGGAGACAGACGCGGCGTTCCTCTCCCGCCTTGCTGAACGTAATGGAGCATTTGTTTCAATCAAAGCCGGGAAGATTATCTTTATGAAAGCGGGCCAGGCCGTGACGGCCAGCGGCACTCCGCTTTCCTTAATGGTGATTGAACGTGGGGATGGCGATAAGCACCTTTTTTCCATAGCTGACCGTGAAAATTATTCCGGCGTAACGGCCAAATGGCTGCAAACGCGTGACCCCAAACAACAAAATCCTCAATTGAGTATTGCTCGTCAGTCCGGAGGGCAGCAGACAGAAGCACTGCAGCACCCGAATGCCGCCGCACCGGTAGCAGGAGCAGCAGGCAAGGAGCAGAAACCACAAGAGAGGCTGGTGGGATCGGCGGAGAACGTATTTGAGCTCACCACGGTTTATGCCTCTGAAGAGCAGGCGCTCAGGGCTGCAGAGGCGAAGTGGCGCGCGCTTCAGCGGGGAACCGTAGAGTTTTCCATCCAGCTTGCCCTGGGACGCGCCGATCTGTTCCCCGAAACGCCGGTACTGGTAAACGGTTTTAAACGCATCATCGACGAGCAGGCGTGGATCATCAGCGAGGTGGTGCATACCCTCAACGATAGCGGATTTACCACGCAGCTTAAGCTTGAGCTGAACGTCAGCGGCGAAAAATTTACTGTTGATAGTGAGTAATGTAGTTGCTATTGGTTTTATTTTGGGTATTATTGATTCACAAAATGTGAATCAAGTGGAGGGGTACATGTTTCATTGTCCTAAGTGCAAGCACTCTGCGCATGCGCGTACCAGTCGCTATCTAAGTGAAAATACCAAAGAGCGCTATCACCAGTGCACCAATGTAGACTGCAGCTGTACGTTCGTGACGATGGAGTCCGTGGAGCGCCTGATCGCGACCCCGGGCGCCTCTGAGCGTGTCCGAACGGCTTCGCTAAACCACGGTTAGCGGCTGCGTTGCCGGCTCAAAAAATCAATAAAAAAGCCACTCAATTGAGTGGCTTAATCATATGATTCTAAAACTAAAATTTGGTGGCCCCTGCTGGACTTGAACCAGCGACCAAGCGATTATGAGTCGCCTGCTCTAACCACTGAGCTAAGGGGCCGTGGCGGTGAATTATAAAGTAACTCCCCGCAGCAATCCAGCCATTCACACCTGCCTGCTGTTTTTATAAACAATGCATAATCAATCCTTTATACTTCCCTGACGATGTATCGAGCGGGAGTAAAGATGATCAACGATATTCTGGCCCCTGGCCTGCGGGTGGTGTTCTGCGGAATCAACCCGGGTAAGTCCTCGGCGCACACCGGTTTTCACTTTGCCCATCCGGGCAATCGCTTCTGGAAGGTGATCTACCAGGCCGGGTTTACCGACAGGCTACTCAAGCCCGAAGAGGAACAGCATTTGCTGGACACGCGCTGCGGAATTACCATGCTGGTCGAGCGGCCTACGGTACAGGCGAGTGAGGTTAACCTGCATGAGCTGCGCAGCGGCGGGCGGGAGCTGATCAAGAAGATAGAGGATTATCAGCCCGCCGCGCTGGCGATCCTCGGCAAGCAGGCCTACGAGCAGGCGTTTAGCCAGCGTGGAACGCAGTGGGGCAAGCAGAGCATCATGATTGGCGTTACGCAGGTTTGGGTGCTGCCGAACCCGAGCGGGCTCAACAGGGCGACGCTGGATAAGCTGGTGGAAGCGTATCGCGAGCTGGATGAGGCGCTGATGGTGCGGGGGCTGTAATCCTCTGAGGCCTGATGCCCTCACCCTTACCCTTTCCCACAGGGAGAGGGAATAAACAAAAAAAAAGCTCCCCGAAGGGAGCTTTTTCACTGTCAGGACCGATTAGTCGTCCAGGAAGCTACGCAGTACTTCAGAGCGGCTTGGATGACGCAGCTTACGCAGCGCCTTCGCTTCGATCTGACGGATACGTTCGCGGGTAACGTCGAACTGTTTACCCACTTCTTCCAGCGTGTGGTCGGTGTTCATATCAATACCGAAACGCATACGCAGGACTTTTGCTTCACGGGCGGTCAGGCCAGCCAGAACGTCGTGCGTCGCAGCGCGCAGGCTCTCGGTGGTCGCAGAGTCCAGCGGCAGCTCGAGGGTGGTATCCTCAATGAAATCACCCAGATGCGAATCTTCATCATCACCGATTGGTGTTTCCATGGAGATTGGCTCTTTGGCGATCTTCAGCACTTTACGGATCTTGTCTTCCGGCATCAGCATGCGCTCGGCCAGCTCTTCCGGCGTCGGTTCGCGGCCCATCTCCTGCAGCATCTGGCGGGAGATACGGTTGAGCTTGTTTATGGTCTCAATCATATGCACCGGGATACGGATGGTGCGCGCCTGATCCGCGATAGAGCGGGTGATAGCCTGACGGATCCACCAGGTTGCGTAGGTGGAGAACTTGTAACCACGACGGTATTCAAACTTATCTACCGCTTTCATCAGACCGATGTTGCCTTCCTGAATCAGATCCAGGAACTGCAGACCACGGTTGGTGTATTTCTTGGCGATAGAGATAACCAGACGCAAGTTCGCTTCAACCATCTCTTTCTTCGCACGGCGGGCTTTCGCTTCACCGATGGACATACGACGGTTGATGTCTTTAACCTGCTCGATGGTCAGGCCGGTCTCTTCTTCAATCTGATGCAGTTTCTGCAGGCCGCGATGCACATCGTCCTTCACGTCGTGCAGTTTTTCGGACCACGGCTTGTTCATCGCGATAGCCGCGTTGAACCAGGTTTCGCTGGTTTCGTTGCCGGTGAAGAGGGTGATGAAGTTCTTCTTCGGCATTTTGCACTGCTCAACGCACAGCTTCATGATGATGCGTTCCTGGGTACGTACGCGATCCATCATCACGCGCATGCTGTTCACCAGGTAGTCGAACTGTTTTGGCACCAGGCGGAACTGTTTGAAGACTTCAGACAGCTTCAGGATCTCTTCCTGAGCGGCGGCATGGCTGCGGCCTTTCGCTTTGATGGTGTCACGCGTCACTTCGTACTGGGTACGCAGCTCGGCAAACTTCTCACGCGCCAGCTCCGGGTCGATGCTGTTGTCATCGTCCGCGGTGTCGTCGTCGCTCTCTTCCTCATCTTCGTCTTCGTCATCATCCATCTCTTCCTGAGACAGTTCAGAACCGACGTGAGTGGCGGTAGGCGCCATATCTTCTTCAGCGTTCGGGTCGACAAAACCGGTGATCAGGTCAGACAGGCGCGCTTCTTCCGCTTCAACGCGATCGTACTGCTCCAGCAGATAGGTGATCGCTTCCGGGTACTCGGCAACAGAGCACTGAACCTGGTTGATCCCGTCTTCGATGCGTTTTGCGATGTCAATTTCGCCTTCGCGGGTCAACAGTTCAACGGTACCCATTTCGCGCATGTACATGCGGACCGGGTCAGTGGTACGCCCGATTTCAGATTCCACGCTGGACAGTACCTGTGCAGCAGCTTCTTCCGCATCTTCGTCAGTGTTGTTGGAGGTTTCAGCCAGCAACAGATCATCGGCATCCGGTGCTTCTTCCATCACCTGAATGCCCATGTCATTGATCATTTGGATGATATCTTCGATTTGATCTGAATCGACGATATCTTCCGGCAGATGGTCATTGACCTCGGCATAGGTCAGATAGCCTTGCTCCTTACCACGTTGGACAAGAAGTTTCAGCTGTGACTGCGGGTTTTGCTCCATAAGACGGTATCCACACTTAATTCGTTTGATTGGTGTCGGCGATGGGGCTGCCAACCTTTAAAGCGAGGGCGTACTTATATTTTTGCCGCTGCCTCTCAGTGCGGCTGCCGGGGGCTTCCCGATCGATATTCGGCACTTAAGCCGTTAAATTTTTTATTTCTTCGCCAGTTCCTGGTTAATCATCCAGAGCTCCCGGCGTTCTTCGCTGCTTAAACCGTGTGTGCGCTCGCGAGCAATCAACTCTTCCTGGCGCAGCTCAAGCATCGAATCAAACATATGGTTGAGTGAGTCGGTGAACGTTTTTTCTGCAATGTCCTTATCTGCTATATCGTCCCACATCGACAATTTTTCAAGGGTAGCGGCCTCTTTTGTGCCGCGATAATGCTCTAAAAGTTGTCCGGTGGTCAGACCTGGCTGAGACAAACACGTATTGACCAGTTCTGAAAATAAGCCAAGTCCGGGCAATTTTTCGTGGTTTAAACCCGCCAGCGACGGCACCTGCGGCGCAAGCTCGGGGTTTTGGACCAGCAACCCTATCAGTATACGCATGGTTGTGCGTTTTAGCTGAGGCGCGGGCCGAACCGCACCGTTTTCAGCTTGTTTTGGCATTAAACGTTCAAGCTGGCTGTCATCCAGAATGCCGAGCTTGTTGCCTAACTCCTGACGCAGATAGATGCGAAGCGTTTCGCCGGGCACCTGGCTGATTAACGGCAACGCCAGCGTACTGAGCTGCGCGCGCCCGTCAGGGGTACTCAAATCGACCTGCGGCATCAGGCTGTTAAACAAAAACGTGGAGAGCGGCTGAGCCTGGTCCATCCGCGCTTCAAACGCCGCTTTGCCCTCTTTACGCACCAGCGTATCCGGGTCTTCACCGTCGGGCAGAAACATAAAGCGTAGCTGACGCCCGTCGGTCATATAGGGTAGCGCGGTTTCCAGCGCGCGCCAGGCGGCGTCGCGCCCTGCGCGGTCACCGTCGTAACAGCAGATGACGTTGTTGGTCACCCTGAACAGCAGTTGAATATGATCGGCGGTGGTGGACGTCCCTAACGACGCAACCGCGTAGTTGATGTCGTACTGCGCCAGGGCCACGACGTCCATATAGCCTTCGACGACCAGAAGACGCGGAGGTTCCGCATTATTCTGCTGCGCCTCATAAAGGCCGTACAGCTGGCGGCCCTTATGGAAAATATCGGTTTCCGGGGAGTTGAGGTATTTCGGCAGGGCATCACCCAGCACGCGACCACCAAAACCAATTACCCGGCCACGCTTGTCGCGGATCGGGAACATCACCCGTTCGCGGAAGCGGTCGTAGCTTCGTCCCTGGTCGTTGGTGACCAGCATGCCTGCATCGATGAGAGACTTACGATCTTCGCTATTGCCGCCAAAACGCTTTAACACGTTGTCCCAGCCGGGCGGGGCGTAACCAATAGCGAAACGCGCAATGACATCGTCGCTCAGTCCGCGCTTGTTCAGATACTGACGCGCAGGCTCAGCCGCAGAGTGCTTAAGAGACTGTTGGTAAAACGAATTCAGGCCATCCATCAGTTGATACAGCGTTTGCCGTTGATGGCGCTCGATCTGACTTGGCCCACTGCCTGCTTCATACGGCACTTCAAGGTTATGCATCGCCGCCAGCTCTTCGACGGTTTCAACGAACTCGAGCTTGTCGTAGTTCATCAAAAAATCGACGGCATTACCGTGTGCGCCACAGCCGAAGCAATGGTAGAACTGCTTTTCACCGTTTACGGTGAAGGAGGGGGTTTTTTCGTTATGGAACGGACAGCACGCATGGTAGTTCTTGCCCTGCTTTTTTAGCTTTACCCGCGCGTCGATGAGATCGACGATGTCGGTTCTGGCAAGCAGGTCATTGATGAAAACGCGTGGGATTCTTCCGGCCATATGCCCCGTTATTTTTAGTGACTCATAAACGAAAACAAGCCGCGCATTCCTTCCGGAAGCACGGCCTTACGACTATTACTCTGTCTGTCAATTGAGGGCTGAGGCCCTCAACCAATTAGTACAGACGAGTACGGCGTGCGTTTTCGCGAGCCAGTTTCTTCGCGTGACGTTTCACAGCGGAAGCTTTAGCGCGCTTACGTTCGGTCGTTGGTTTTTCATAAAACTCACGACGACGAACTTCAGCCAGAACACCTGCTTTCTCGCATGAACGTTTGAAGCGACGCAGTGCTACGTCGAACGGCTCGTTTTCACGTACTTTAATTACCGGCATGTAACTCTCACCTTTAATAAATTCGGTTTGCCGCTGGCATCAACGCCAGCTTATTTCAAAATGGTGCGGAATTTTACTGCAAATGCTGCTGCTTTGTAAAGCACCGATGCGATTTTGAAAGGGACTTTAATAAGGGTGAGGAGTATACACGAGCCTTCTTCCTGGGGCGAACAAAGTTTTACATCAACCCGCCCAGGCTCTACACTGCGCGGTATTGAAACGAGGTAAAACAAGTCATGCGTGTACTGGGTATTGAAACATCCTGCGATGAAACCGGCATCGCCATTTACGACGACGAAAAAGGGCTTCTGGCCAACCAGCTGTATAGTCAGGTGAAATTGCACGCTGACTACGGCGGCGTCGTACCTGAACTGGCCTCTCGTGACCACGTGCGTAAAACGGTTCCCCTGATTCAGGCGGCGCTGAAAGAGGCCGGGTTGAGTTCAAACGATATCGACGCTGTGGCCTATACCGCAGGCCCGGGCCTGGTCGGCGCGCTGCTGGTCGGCGCGACGGTTGGCCGTTCGCTGGCGTTTGCGTGGGATGTGCCGGCGATCCCGGTTCACCATATGGAAGGGCATCTTCTGGCGCCGATGCTGGAAGAGAATCCACCTGAGTTCCCGTTTGTGGCGCTGCTGGTCTCCGGCGGTCATACGCAGCTGATTAGCGTAACGGGGATTGGCAAGTACGAGCTGCTGGGCGAGTCGATCGACGACGCCGCCGGTGAAGCGTTCGATAAAACCGCCAAGCTGCTGGGGCTGGATTATCCGGGCGGCCCGATGCTGTCAAAAATGGCGTCGCAGGGAACGGAAGGGCGCTTTGTCTTCCCGCGTCCGATGACCGACCGTCCAGGGCTGGATTTCAGCTTCTCCGGGCTGAAAACCTTCGCGGCGAATACGATTCGCAATAACGATGACAGCGAGCAGACCCGCGCCGATATCGCCCGCGCGTTCGAAGATGCGGTGGTGGACACGCTGATGATCAAGTGCAAGCGCGCGCTGGATCAGACCGGCTTTAAGCGTCTGGTGATGGCGGGTGGCGTGAGCGCTAACCGCACGCTGCGCGCGAAGCTCGCCGAGATGATGCAAAAGCGTCGCGGGGAAGTGTTCTATGCCCGTCCGGAATTCTGCACCGACAACGGCGCGATGATCGCTTACGCCGGAATGGTGCGCCTGAACGCGGGCGCAACGTCCGACCTCAGCGTGTCCGTGCGTCCGCGCTGGCCGCTGGCGGAACTGCCGGAGGCGTAATCCCTCACCCTAACCCTCTCCCACAGGGAGAGGGTATTATGGCCCTAAACCCGCAACATCCCTTTCTCTTCCAGAAACGCAATAATCGTCGCTAACCCGTCACCCGCCTTCAGGTTGGTAAAGGTCCACGGGCGCTCGCCGCGCATGCGGTTGGTGTCGCGCTCCATCACCTCCAGCGACGCACCGACGTACGGCGCGAGGTCGGTTTTGTTGATCACCAGAAAATCGGATTTGGTGATCCCCGGCCCGCCCTTGCGCGGGATTTTTTCCCCTTCGGCCACGTCGATCACGTAGATGGTCAGATCCGCCAGCTCCGGGCTGAACGTCGCGCTCAGGTTATCGCCGCCGCTTTCAACGAAGATCAGATCCAGATTGCCGAACTTCTCGCTTAACGCTTCCACCGCCGCCAGGTTCATCGACGCATCTTCACGAATGGCAGTATGCGGGCAGCCGCCCGTCTCCACGCCCACGATGCGCTCCGGCTCCAGCGCGCCCGCCTCGGTGAGGATGCGCTGATCCTCTTTGGTGTAGATATCGTTGGTCACCACCGCAAGATGATAGGCATCGCGCATCGCCTTGCAGAGCGCTTCCAGTAGCGCGGTTTTGCCCGATCCTACCGGGCCGCCCACGCCTACGCGCAGGGGATGTTTGTAATCAGCCATGTTGACTCCTCAGGAACGGAATAGTCGTGAATATTGGGTTTCGTGGCGCGCGGAGGCGATGGCGGACAGCGGCGTTGCTGCCCCCAGCGCGTCGTCGTTACGCAAAAATGCCTGTTCAAGTCCGGCGGCGTAATGGTCGCCCAGTTCGATAATCAGCTGCTGCGCGGCCTGTTGCCCAAACGGCACCAGCTTGACGCCCGCCATCACAGCACTCTCCATCCAGCTGTAGCCGAGGCTGAGCGCCAGCTCGCGCGCGCTAATGCCCCAGCGCACGCCGAGCCAGGCCATGCCGCAGAGCTGGCTTTGCATAAACAGCGGCAGCCATTCGTGCGGACAGTCAGGTTCCCAGCTCTTAATCAGCCGCGTAAACGCCGCTCCACGGTTGCGCTCCTCTTCGCGCAGCTCGCGCGTTTCCCGGCAGGCGAGAAGGTATGCCGTCCAGCGTTTTGCATTTGTAAGAGAGCGTTGCTCGCAGGCCTGATAAAGACGGATAAACAGCGGCAGATCGACGCAGAAAAAGCTCTGCTCCATCTGCTGGATTTGCCAGCGTTTGAACGCGTCGGCGTCGGTGACCCAGCCTGCCTCAACGGCCCACTCCAGCCCCTGCGACCAGGTAAACGACCCGACCGGCAGGCTGCTGCTGGAGAGCTGCATCAGGCGCAGCCTCTGGCGGGCGTGCTCCATCAGCTCATCAGCGCCAGCAGGGCGGAGACAATCAGCCCGCCGCCGAAGGTTTTACGCAGGCCGTCGTGACGGCGCAGCAGCAGCCCCGCGGCAAAGCTGGCGCACAGCACCGTGGCGCTGGCGAGCATAAAGCCGCTGGTGAAGAGCCAGAAGCTGTGGCCGGACATCTCCACGCCGTGCGCCCAGCCGTGGAACATCGCCAGGGCAGGTACCGCCAGCAGCAGACGGTTTTCAGTTTTAAACATCATCACGCCGGATACCGCCAGCGAGGCGATAATCAGCATCTCCATACCGCTGAAGCCGCCGAGCAGGCTGCCCGCAATGGCGCCGACAAGCATCATCCCGAGGGTGGCAAACGGCAGCAGGAGTTTGCGACCGCTCAGCGCCGAGAGTACGCCTGCGCCCGCCAGCATCAGCAGGTGATCGAGCCCGGTCAGCGGATGAAGAAATCCTGCCTGGAAGCTGTCCGTGCCGTGGCCGGGATGCGCGAGCGCGGGAACGGAAAAAGCCAGCAGTAACAGCGGTAAATACTTGCGCATGATGGATCCTTAATGTGAATGAGCGTGAGAATGGCTGTGGCTGTGGGCATCGCTGGCGTAAGCACCCGCTTCCGGTTCAAACGGCAGGCTGGCGTAGGCCACTTCCAGCCCGAACTGGCGCAGCATGTCGTCGAGAACGTGGTCGTGGTGATAGCGCAGCTCGCCGGGCATGATCTGCAGCGGCACGTGGCGGTTGCCCAGGTGGTAGCAGGCGCGGGCGAGCAGGAACGGATCGACGCAGCGCACCACGGAAACCGACTCCGGGGCGGCGATCACTTCGATGACCTCGCTGCCGTCGTCGGTCGTCAGCAGGTCGCCCCCGCGCAGCAGCAGGCCGCGCGGCAGCATCAGCCCGGCTTCGCGGCCGTCGTTCAGCGCTACGCGGGCGCGGCTTTTCACCCGCACGTCAATCGGCAGCGTAACGCTGGCGGTAATCGGATGCGCGTGGTCCAGGCGTTGGGTTAAATAGATCATCATCACTCCTTAAAACAGGAAATAGCGTTGCGCCATCGGCAGAACGTCAGCCGGTTCGCTGGTTATCAGTTCGCCGTCGACGCGCACCTCGTAGGTTTGCGAGTCGACGGTGATATTCGGCTGCAGGCCGTTGTGGATCATGTCCGCCTTTTTCACCGTCCGGCAGCCTTTCACCACCGCGGTGGCGCTCTGCAGGTTGAGCTGCTGCGGGATGCCGTTCGTACTGGCGGCCTGCGAGATAAACGTCAGTCGGGTAGCGTGGCGCGCGGCGCCCAGCGCGCCAAACATCGGGCGGTAATGCACCGGCTGCGGCGTAGGGATCGAGGCGTTGATATCGCCCATCGGCGCGCAGGCGATCATCCCGCCCTTGACGATGGTGGCGGGTTTGACGCCGAAGAACGCCGGAGACCAGACCACGAGATCCGCCAGCTTGCCCGCCTCAATCGAACCGACTTCATGGGCGATGCCGTGGGTGAGCGCCGGGTTAATGGTGTATTTGGCGACATAGCGCTTTACGCGGAAGTTGTCGTTATCGCCGGTCTCTTCCGGCAGGGCGCCGCGCTGGACCTTCATGCGGTGCGCCACCTGCCAGGTGCGGATAATCACTTCCCCGACGCGGCCCATGGCCTGCGAATCTGACGAGGTGAGCGAGAACGCGCCGATGTCGTGCAGCACGTCTTCAGCGGCGATGGTTTCACGACGAATGCGGGATTCGGCAAACGCTACGTCCTCGGCGATATCCGGATCGAGGTGGTGGCAGACCATCAGCATGTCGAGATGCTCGTCGATGGTATTGACCGTGTAGGGCAGCGTCGGGTTGGTGGAGGAGGGCAGAATATTTGGGTGCGCGCAGGCGGTGATGATATCCGGCGCGTGGCCGCCGCCCGCGCCTTCGGTGTGGAAAGTGTGGATGGTGCGCCCGGCGATAGCCGCCAGCGTGTCTTCGACAAAACCGGACTCGTTCAGCGTGTCGCTGTGCAGCGCCACCTGAATATCCATTTCTTCCGCGACTTCCAGCGAGCAGTTGATGGCGGCAGGCGTCGCGCCCCAGTCTTCGTGGATCTTCAGCCCGATGGCGCCCGCGGCAATCTGCTCGCGCAGGGCGTCCGGGCTGGAACCGTTACCTTTGCCGAGCAGGCCAATATTCACCGGCAGCGTATCGGCAGCCTGCAGCATGCGGGCGATATACCACGGCCCCGGCGTGCAGGTGGTGGCGTTGGTGCCCGCCGCCGGTCCGGTGCCGCCGCCGATCATGGTGGTGACGCCGGAAACCAGCGCCTCTTCCGCCTGCTGCGGGCAGATCCAGTGGATGTGGGTGTCGATCCCGCCGGCGGTAACGATCTTCCCCTCGGCGGCAATGACTTCCGTTGCCGCGCCAATCGGGATCGTCACGCCGGGCTGAATGTCCGGGTTCCCGGCTTTGCCGACGGCGAAGATCCGCCCGTCCTTGACGCCGATATCGGCTTTTACGATCCCCCAGTGATCGACGATTAGCGCGTTGGTAAGAACCAGATCCACGCAGCCGTCAGCGGTCATCTGCCCCTGGCCCATGCCGTCGCGGATCACCTTTCCGCCGCCGAATTTGACCTCTTCGCCGTAGACCGTGAGATCGTCTTCCACTTCGATCCACAGCTCGCTGTCGGCAAGCCGCACTTTATCTCCGGTGGTGGGGCCGAACATATCGGCATACGCCCGGCGCGAAATCTCAGCCATGTTTCACCTCGCCCATCACCTCGCCGCGAAAGCCGAAAATGCGCTGCGCCCCCGTGACCTGAACCAGCGTCACCTCCCGCTTCTGGCCGGGCTCAAAGCGCACGGCGGTGCCCGCCGGGATGTTCAGTCGGAAGCCTTTGGTGGCTTCCCGATCGAACTTCAGCGCCGGGTTGACCTCGTAAAAGTGATAGTGCGATCCGACCTGGATCGGCCTGTCGCCGTGGTTTTCGACAACCACACGTTGGGTTTCACGCCCGACGTTGAGGGCAATCGTTCCGGGCTGGATCTGGTATTCACCTGGGATCATCACGCGCTCCTTAGACGATCGGGTTGTGGACGGTGACGAGCTTCGATCCGTCCGGGAAGGTGGCTTCGACCTGAATATCCTGGATCATCTCCGGGACGCCCTCCATTACCTGGTCGCGCCTCAGGACGTGGCGGCCCGCCTCCATCAGCGAGGCGACGGTTTCGCCATCGCGCGCGCCTTCCATAATGAAGGCGCTGATCAGCGCGACCGATTCCGGGTAATTGAGCTTTACCCCGCGCGCGAGGCGGCGTTCGGCAACCAGCGCGGCGGTGAACAGCAACAGCTTGTCTTTTTCTCTGGGGGTCAGTTCCATAACGTTTCTCTTATGTCTGCCAGATACGCGGCGAACAGGCGTTTTTGGTGGTGAGAAGCGGGCGAAGCGACTGCCAGATGTCGCGCATCACCCG
Organism: Enterobacter sp. R-1.6.2; assembly: GCF_035064085.1. NCBI lineage: Bacteria > Pseudomonadati > Pseudomonadota > Gammaproteobacteria > Enterobacterales > Enterobacteriaceae > Enterobacter > Enterobacter sp. R-1.6.2. Next base: position 44,710 of record NZ_JASEYI010000028.1, on the reverse strand, counting down.
CTGGCAAATCAGGTTGTCGTCGGAGAGAAAACGCACCGACAGCAGATCGTCAGCGAGCGTTGCACCTGCATAATTTTCCAGCGGCGCGAGCCGTTCGCGCACCGCGTCGAGATGTTCTTCTTTGGCCGGGTAGAACAGCAGCGTGCCGAGCCATGGACGCCCGGCGACGGGCGTGAGATCGCCGTCGCTAAGATGCTGACGCTCAATCAGGCGCGGCTCGTCTTCAACCCAGATTTCAAGGCGGCTCTCCAGCGCGCCGTGGCTGAAGGTCTCGCTTATCACCGGGCGACCCAGGCAGTACAGCTCCCACGCAAGCAGCGTGCTGGAGGCCTTCAGGTGGAAGACGGAGCGCAGCGCGGCATTCGCGCCGGGGAAGATAATGGTGTCCTGCGGCAGCCACTCCAGCGTGGAATCTTCATCGAGGTAAAAATGCTGGTTCAGACGCGCCTGCGGGCCGCTGCTGCGATAGAACTTGCTGGCCCCGGGCATGGTGATGAGCGCGTGGCTTTTGGCATCCAGCCGAACGGAAATGTCCAGCGTATCGCCGCCCACGATCCCGCCTGGCGGGTGCAGCAGGTAAAGGTGGCAGGTTTCCCCTTCGGGGTAAAACGGACGTTGAACGGTGAGCGGCCCGACGTGGTGGGCAGAGTACAGGAGGGTTTTCTCAGGGGTGTGACAAAACTGCAGGGCAAGCGACGCCTGCCAGCCTTTATACGTATTATCAGTGACCTGAGCTGCTAACATGCTGCATCCATTTCCACACCATCGGGATACGTTTCAGTATGCCCTGGCGGAAATGAAGCCTGTCATACGAGTCGCTTATGGATGGGCGGGCAGGAGAAATAAAAAAGCACGGCCTGGGCCGTGCTCTGTATAAGCAATGACGATCCTACTTCAGGTGTTCATGCAACGCTGCACCTGCCTGCTCAAGGGCAACTTTCACCGTTGGCTCCTGGCTCAGCGGGTTAAGCAGGCCGTAGTCGTGGATCATACCGTTATAGCGCGTGACGGTCACCGGGACGCCAGCCGCATCCAGTTTACGCCCGAATGCTTCACCTTCATCCCGCAGAACGTCCAGCTCAGCTGTCTGGATCAGCGTTTCGGGGAAGCCTTTCAACTGCGCGGTGCTGGCGCGAAGCGGAGAGGCAAGAATATTGTTGCGATCGGCAGCGCTGGTGGTGTAGTTATCCCAGAACCATTTCATCATGTTTTTCGACAGGAAATAGCCATTTTCGAACTGGTTATACGAGGCAGTATCAAAGTTCGCATCGGTAACCGGCCAGAGCATGACGTTGTAGCGAATTTTTGGCCCATTGAACTGTTTGGCCTGCAGCGCCACCGAAGCCACCATGTTGCCGCCCACGCTGTTACCCACCAGACCCAGACGGCTACCGTCCACGCCAATTTCCTGACCGTGCCCGGCGACCCATTTTGTCGCTTCATAGGCCTGATTAATTGCTACCGGGAAATGGGCCTCAGGTGACGGAGTGTAATCGACGTAAACCGCAGCGGCACCCGAAGCGCGAACGAGGTCGCGGATTAAGCGTTCGTGGGTAGGGAAGTCACCCAGCACCCAACCGCCGCCGTGAAAGAACATAAAGGCGGGGAGCGTGCCGCTGGCGTTTTCAGGTTTCACTATTTTCAGTTTTATCGCCTGGCCATTTACCTGGATCGTTTTTTCAGAGACCTGAGCGGGCGGCAGTTTTGCGCCTTGCTGTGCGCCAATCAGTACCTGGCGGGCCTCCTGCGGGGTCATCTGTTCCATTGGCTTACCCTTGCCGGAATTCAAAACATTCAGAAATGCCTGTACGCCTGCGGTCGGGGCTGGGGTATTGGTGGTTTGTGCGGATGCCGCGGCTGACGCGAAGACGGAAGAAACCAGGATGGCGGTTAGTGTTTTCATGGTAGTGCCTCTTTAAGCGTATTTGATTGGATGAGATAACTAAATAGCGCGCTACTTAGTTGTTGGTATAATACTTGCGTGCAAGATACTTTTAGTCAAACATTATTTATAATTTTTTCAGGAAACCGATTCGGAGTTGATAGAAAAATGAAAGAAAACAAAACGCTAGACGACTTACTTTGCTTCTCGCTGTACTCGGTCACCAACGCGTTCGTTCGCCAGTATCGCCCTTTACTGCAAGAGATGGATTTGACCTATCCGCAATTCGTTGTTTTGATGGCGCTTTATGAGAAAGACAACATCCCACTTCGCGATCTCAGCGATAAGACGTTTTTTGATTCGGGCACATTGACCCCGCTTGTACAAAAGCTTGAGGCAAAAGGATTTCTCAACCGTATCGCGGTTGTAGGTGATGAAAGGATGAAAAATGTCGTACTGACCGATAAGGCCAAAGACCTGAAGAAACGGGTGATGGCTTTGCCGGACCATATTCGCTGCAGCATGCGGATGAATGACGATGAGCTTGAGACGCTAAAAAAACTCTCCCGGACGCTGCTCGACGATTTGTAAGAACCCTTCGGCGGGGTGAACCCACCGAAGTGATGTGTCGTTACCGGTAGTCCTCCGCATCCACGTCATACCCGGACGGCTCCCAGCGGATCGCCAGCAGCGACGCCAGGCCGATAAACGGCGCCAGCGCAATCACCCAGAAGACGGCGGTATCCAGCGACGCCACCAGCAGCGGGAACAGAAACAGCGACAGCGTCGAGCTGCTGCGCATCAGCGTCTGGTTGAGGCCCACGCCCACGCCGCGCAGCGAGGTCGGGTAGCTCAGGGAGGCGAACGTCATGGTATGCGCGCCCGGGCCGAAGCCCTGACCGAACAGGAACAGCGCCAGCATCGCCACAGCAAGCACGCCTTCAGAGACACCTTCCGGTCGGCCAATCAGCGCCAGGCCAAGCAATGCGACAAGCTGGCAGGCATAACCCGCAAGCGACATCCGCCAGGCGCCGAAGCGTGGTACGTAGCGTACCGCCAGCAGTCCGCCGACGAAGGCAAACAGCAGGTTAAGCGCCAGAGAAATGAGAATGGTGGTGAGCATCGACTGGACAAAGAAGCTGGAGATGATCACCGGCAGACCAAACGCCACGGCGTTATAGGCAAACGACGAGACGACGGAAAGCAGCGTAGCGAGCGTCGTGCGGCGCAAGTAGATGCCGCGGAACAGGTTCAGATAATTTGACCATTTCGCTTTATTCACGACAGGTGCGGGCTGGCCGAGCGCGTCCTGCGGCACGTGGGCATTGATGTTATACGACTGGCGTAAAATCGACGCCGCCTCTTTCAGGTTGCCCTGATTCGCCGCCCAGACCGGAGATTCGCTCATATAGCGGCTGCGGATGGCGATAATCACCAGCGCGGGCACCGCGCCAAAGCCGAGAATCAAACGCCACAGCCAGTCGCTGTGGCTCTCCGGCAGCACGGCGTAGAAGAAAAGCACCAGCAGGTAAGAGATGCTGATGGCGGCATACCAGGTGGGGCACCACATCGCGACGCTGGAGGCCTTATTTCCGGGCCCTTTCAGCCTGGCGAACTCGCTTAAAAACGCCATCGCCACGGGAAGGTCGATCCCGACCCCCAGCCCCATCACAAAGCGGGCGCCCGCGAGCACATATTCGTTCGGGGCCAGCGCACAGGCGATCGCTGCCACCACGAAGAACACCATATCAGCCATAAAAACGCGGTAGCGCCCGATTTTATCCGTGAGGTAACCGCCGAGCAGCGCCCCGACAATGGCGCCAAAGGTAATGGCCGAGGCCACCATGCCGGTACCGGCGGGCGTCAGGTTAAATTCGCGGGTGATGTCTTTAATGCCGAACGCCAGCGCGCCCAGATCGTAGGCATCGAGAAAAATGCCGCCCAAAGCGATTCCGACCACGATACGGGCGTTTGTCCGGCCCTGAGAACCGTCATTAACGAGGCGTGATACATCCGACGCGCTGCGCACCCACTGGATGTCGCCATCCGGGGTGCTTCCTGCCGTTGAAAGGGGAGTTGGTTCTGTGATTTCTGCCATTTTTCTTTTTGTGTGGTTGTGTTGTGTCTCTAACAGTTACCACAGGCAGAAGGTGACCAAAATCACATTTGGCTATAAGGCATAACTAACCCTTCGGAGCGTCTTTTTTCTTTCTCTTGAGCTTCGTCCATATTTTGGTCTCCTGACGACGCCACAGGCGCTGGATATTGTCGTGATGACGCAGCAGGATAAGACAGGAGAGCATCGACACCGGGAAGGTGAACTGGGGTTTGAACCACCAGACGTAGAACGGGGCGATCAGCGCGCTGACGATGGCGCCCAGCGACGAGTAGCCGCTCAGAAGAATGGTCAGAAGCCAGGTTCCGGCCATGACGCCGGTGAGATCCCAGCCGATAGGTGCAATCGCACCGAAGGCCGTCGCAACGCCTTTTCCGCCTTTAAAACCAAAGAAAATGGGCCAGATATGGCCAACGCAGGCAGCAATAGCAATGAGCCCCAGCCAGAACGGCGTAACGCCCAACGCATAGGCGCCCCAGACGGGCAGCATCCCTTTCAGAACATCAAAAATCAAAACCGCTACGGCTGCTCCCTTGCCGCCAATTCGTAGTACGTTGGTCGCCCCCGGATTCCCGGAACCATTTTCACGCGGGTCAGGTAACCCGGCAATGCGGCAGACCAGAATGGCGCTGGAGATTGAGCCGCAAAGATAGGCGAGGAGGATCATTCCAGGCGCGATTGCACTCATAACGCTGTTCCGTTTTGAAAATGTATCTGTATTCTCAGCATCTGTGGATAATACGCATAATTCGCCGGAAGTGGTATCCGGTTTAGCCAAAAAGCAGGCAGGTCGTGATGGATATTGTATTTATAGAGCAACTTTCGGTAATCACCACAATTGGTGTTTACGACTGGGAACAGACCATCGAGCAGAAGCTGGTGTTCGATATCGAAATGGGATGGGATAACCGCAAATCGGCAAAAAGCGATGACGTGAACGACTGTCTGAGCTATGCCGATATCAGTGAAGCGGTCATCGCCCACGTTGAAGGGCAACGTTTTGCGCTGGTCGAACGGGTGGCGGAAGAAGTTGCAGAATTGCTGCTGAAAAAATTCAACTCACCGTGGGTGCGCATCAAGCTGAGCAAGCCGGGAGCGGTGGCGCGCGCCGCCAACGTTGGCGTCATTATTGAGCGTGGCACAAATCTGAAAGGCAAGAATTAACGTCATAATTGCTAAACCATTTTAGGTTATACCGGTCTTAAAGCTGTATCTTTCACGGTAGCCGTTGGGGCGACCGTTTTTTTATATCTTTTTAGGGGTTTATAGATGAGCGATATGCACTCGCTGCTGGTGGCGGCAATACTGGGTGTGGTCGAAGGATTGACGGAGTTTTTGCCGGTCTCCAGTACGGGCCATATGATTATCGTTGGCCATCTGCTGGGCTTTGAAGGCGATACCGCAAAAACGTTTGAAGTGGTGATCCAGCTGGGGTCTATTCTGGCGGTGGTCGTAATGTTCTGGCGTCGCCTGTTTGGCCTGATCGGCATCCATTTTGGCCGTCCGCCTCAGCACGAGGGGGCCAGTAAAGGTCGTCTGTCACTGATCCATATTCTGCTTGGGATGATCCCTGCGGTGGTGCTGGGCCTGGTGTTCCACGACGCCATCAAATCGCTGTTTAACCCGATTAACGTAATGTACGCGCTGGTGGTGGGGGGCTTCCTGCTCATCGCTGCGGAAGTGCTGAAGCCAAAAACGCCGCGGGCGGAAGGTCTGGACGATATGACGTATCGTCAGGCGTTTATCATTGGCTGCTTCCAGTGTCTGGCGCTGTGGCCGGGCTTCTCGCGTTCAGGCGCAACCATCTCCGGCGGGATGCTGATGGGCGTAAGCCGTTACGCCGCGTCAGAGTTCTCGTTCCTGCTGGCGGTGCCGATGATGATGGGCGCCACCGTACTCGACGTCTATAAGAGCTATCACTTCCTGACGGCTGGCGACATTCCGATGTTCGCCGTCGGCTTCATCACCGCGTTTATCGTGGCGCTGATTGCCATTAAAACCTTCCTGCAGCTGATTAAGCGTATCTCGTTTATTCCGTTCGCGATCTATCGCTTTATCGTGGCGGCTGCGGTGTACGTGGTCTTCTTCTGACCGATGGCCCTCAGTCTTTCGGCTGAGGGCAATGCTTTTCCTTCCAGTCCGACACCGCCTGAATTCGCCGTTTCGTGAGCTCTTCGCGAATTTCCGGCCCTTTGAATCCCGCTTCGACAACGTCCTTCGTGGGCACCGCTTTCGCTACGTCCCAGGCTTTGCGCAGTAAGCGTCCCTGCGGGTAATCGCACGCTTCAAAACCGGTACGACCGCGCACGTCAGCTTCGCTGGTGAGCGCGATTTGCTCGACGCGCTGGGGTTTGCGCCAGGCGTCGATGTTATCGAAAAGTTTAACGATGGTGGCCGGTTTCAGGATAGGGAAGGTGTGGATCAGATCGTGGAACTCGGCCACCAGTTTCGCCAGATCGCGGATCTCGTTCGGCACGCGCAGACGCTGGCACAGCCCCTCGACCAGCTTCACCCCCGCCGGGCCGTGCCCGTGGTGGCGAGGCCAGAATTCTTTTGGCGTTAAGCCTTTGCCGAGATCGTGGCACAGGGTGGAAAAGCGCACGTCCACGTCAGGGCTGAGCATGGCCGCCATGCTCAGGGTCATCAGCGTGTGTACGCCGGTATCAATTTCCGGGTGCCATTTTGCCGGGGCAGGCACGCCAAACAGCGCGTCTATTTCCGGGAACAGCACCTTCAGCGCGCCGCAGTCGCGCAGGACCTGGAAAAAGACCTGCGGGTTGCGCGTGGTGAGCGCATTTTCCGTCTCTTTCCAGACGCGCTCTGGCGTCAGGTGTTCAAGCTCGCCCGCCTCGGTCATGGCGGTCATCAGCGCCATTGTCTCATCGGCAATACGGAAACTGAGATGGGCGTAACGCGCGGCAAAGCGCGCCACGCGCAGCACGCGGAGCGGATCTTCAGAAAACGCCGGGGAGACGTGACGTAAAAGACGGTTGCGCAGATCGTTCTGACCGCCATAGGCGTCAACGATCTGCCCGTGCTCGTCCTGCGCCAGCGCGTTGATGGTGAGATCGCGGCGCAGGAGATCTTGCTCCAGCGTCACGTCCGGCGCGGCATAGCAGGTGAAGCCCGTATAGCCCGAGCCCGATTTCCGCTCGGTACGCGCCAGGGCATACTCTTCACGGCTTTTCGGGTGCAGAAACACGGGAAAATCGCGGCCTACCTGCTGGTAGCCCGCGTCGAGCATCTCTTCAGGGGTGGCGCCAACCACAACCCAGTCTTTATCTTTGACCGGCAGACCTAACAACGCATCACGTACCGCACCACCGACCAGATAACTCTTCACGCCCAACTCTCCCGTTTTCTCTTTTCCAGAATAATACGTAAGTCTGGCAGAGAAGACGAATTAGTTCATCCAGCGGTCTTTACGCTTACGGCTTGGGATCAGATGCGGCAGCACCAGACCCAGTACCAGACCCACGCCCAGCACGCCGCCGCCATACATAAACCACTGCATGATAATGGTGCGCTGTTTGTCGTCGAGCTGCAGATTGGCGGCATTCACCTTCTTCTGCGCGACAATCAGCTCGTTTTTCAGTTTCTGGTTCTCTTCTTTCAGACCGTTAATCACCCCGTCGCTTTGCGCCACTTTCTGCTGCATTTCAGCGGTGCGCTGGTTCCAGGTGCCGTCGATGTTGTTCAGCTTGTCGGTCAGGGTCTTCACCTGGTTTTCCAGATCGGGAACGCGCGTGCGCAGGCTTGGCACGGTGCTCAGCTCTTTCAGCGGGATCCAGGAAGTGCGACCGGTACTGTCGCGCACCTGACCGTAATTGGTGTCCGCGTTGGTCTGTAACAGGGTGACTTCCTCGCCGGCATTCACCGTGCCCACGAGGCGATAATTATCTCCGGGGCCACTGCGTACCCAGGTGTTCAGTTCGTCAGAAACGTAACGCTTCTCTTCAGCGTGCACTGCGGTTGCGGCGCTAAAAGCGAGTAAAGTAAGTCCAATCAGGCGTAATTTAAGCATCATTAGTCGTTATTTTCATAAATAGTGGAACGATAGTAGTGGCAACAGTGTCTCTACGCAAAGCATTCGTCAGCAATCAGAATCATCTGTGTCACGACTCTATACATTTACGCCCGACAAATTGCTCATTGCATGGCAATTTGGCGCAAAATACTATGTACTGACAAACAAATGGCGAGGAAGTTCGCCCTCATTGACGCGTCTGTGACGCACGCAAAAGTACAAGGCTATGGCACAAGAAATCGAATTAAAGTTTATCGTCGAAAAAGACAGCGTTGACGCACTCCGCCAGCATCTGCATACGCTTTCCGGCGAACACCATGCACCGGTACAACTGCTTAATATCTATTACGAAACGCCAGACAACTGGCTTCGCCGCCACGATATGGGGCTGCGCATCCGCGGCGCGAGCGGGCGCTACGAGATGACGATGAAAATTGCCGGCCGCGTGGTCGGCGGTTTACACCAGCGCCCGGAATACAATATCGACATCAGTAAGCCAGAACTTGAGCTGGACCGTTTCCCGGCGGAAGTCTGGCCGGAAGGCGAGCTGCCTTCCACGCTGGCGGAGCAGGTACAGCCGCTGTTCAGCACTGATTTCTGGCGCGAAAAATGGCTGGTGACGGAAGGCAAAAGCCGCATCGAAATCGCCCTCGATCTGGGGGAAGTGAAGGCGGGTGAGTTCCAGGAACCGATTTGCGAACTCGAGCTTGAGCTGCTGGAAGGGAACGTAAATGACGTGCTGAAGCTGGCGCGCAGGCTGGTGAACCAGTCCGGGTTACGTCAGGGAAGCCTGAGTAAAGCCGCGCGGGGTTACCATCTGGCCGCCGGAAATGCGCCGCGCGTGCTGAAAGAGACGACCATCCTGCACGTTGCGCCGAAAGCCAGCGTTGAACAGGGCCTGGAAGCCGCGCTGGAGCTGGCGCTTTCTCAGTGGCAGTACCATGAAGAGCTGTGGGTGCGAAATGTGAAAAACGCGAAATCCCACGTGCTGGCGGCGATTGCCCTGGTACGCCATACCCTGACGCTGTTCGGCGGTATTGTCCCTCGCAAAGCGAGCGCTCACTTACGTGACCTGCTGACGCAAACCGAAACGCTGATGCTCTCCGACGTATCGGCGCAAACGGCGATCTACAGCCCGCAAGCCGCGACGGCAAAACTGGCGCTGACCGAGTTCCTGGTGACGCGCGGCTGGCGCGCCTTCCTGGATGCGAAAGCAGAGGCCAAAATCGCGGAAAACTTTAAGCGTTTCGCGGATATTCATCTTTCCCGTCATGCCGCCGAACTGAAGACTACGTTTGCTTACCCGCTGGGCGACCAGTATGGCGATCAGCTTCCCCGTCTGTCGCGCAACATCGACAGCATGGTGCTGCTGTCCGGTGCCTATGACGGCGTGAAGGCGCAGGCCTGGCTGGAGAACTGGCAGGGTCTGAAGCATGCCATTGAAACCCGCCAGCATATTGAGATTGAGCATTTCCGTAATGAGGCCATTTCGCAGGAGCCGTTCTGGCTGCACAGCGGAAAACGTTAACTCTGGCAAGGAACCCCTATAATGCCGCTTTCTTCACCGTTACAGCAGCAGTGGCAGACCGTTTGCGAACGTCTGCCTGAGTCATTACCGGCGTCATCGTTAAGCGAGCAGGCGAAGAGCGTGCTCGCCTTCAGTGATTTTGTGCAGGAAAGCATCACCGCCAACCCGGACTGGCTGGCAGAGCTTGAGAACGCGCCGCCGCAGGCGGACGAGTGGCGGCATTACGCCGGCTGGCTGCAAACCGCACTCGAAGACGTTGCGGATGAAGCCACGCTGATGCGCGTCCTGCGCCAGTTCCGCCGTCGGGTGATGGTGCGCATTGCCTGGGCTCAGGCGCTGGAGCTGGTGAGCGAAGAGAGCACGCTGCAGCAGCTAAGCGAGCTGGCGCAAACGCTGATTGTCGCCGCGCGCGACTGGCTCTACGCCGCCTGCTGTAAAGAGTGGGGCACGCCGTGCAGCGAGGAAGGGGTTCCTCAGCCGCTGTTGATTCTGGGGATGGGCAAGCTGGGCGGCTGCGAGCTGAACTTCTCCTCCGACATCGACCTGATTTTTGCCTGGCCCGAGAACGGCTCCACGCGCGGCGGCCGTCGCGAGCTGGACAACGCCCAGTTCTTTACCCGCCTCGGTCAGCGTCTGATTAAGGCACTGGATCAGCCGACGCAGGACGGTTTTGTTTACCGCGTGGACATGCGCCTGCGCCCGTTTGGCGACAGCGGACCGCTGGTGCTGAGCTTTGCCGCGCTGGAGGATTACTACCAGGAGCAGGGGCGCGACTGGGAGCGCTATGCGATGGTTAAAGCGCGGATCATGGGCGACAGCGACGACGCTTACGCCAACGAGCTGCGCGCCATGCTGCGCCCGTTCGTGTTCCGTCGCTATATCGACTTCAGCGTGATCCAGTCCCTGCGTAATATGAAAGGGATGATCGCCCGTGAGGTGCGCCGTCGAGGGCTGAAAGACAACATCAAGCTCGGCGCGGGCGGCATCCGCGAAATCGAATTTATCGTTCAGGTCTTCCAGCTTATTCGCGGTGGCCGTGAGCCGTCCCTGCAGTCCCGCTCGCTGTTACCGACGCTGAGCGCCATCGAGCAGCTGCACCTGCTGCCGGACGGCGACGCGCAAACCCTGCGCGAGGCCTATCTTTTCCTGCGCCGTCTGGAAAACCTGCTGCAAAGCATCAACGACGAACAGACCCAGACCCTGCCGGGCGATGACCTTAACCGGGCGCGCCTGGCCTGGGGCATGCGCGTGGACGACTGGGCGGCGTTAACCGAACGGCTGGATGCCCATATGGCAGGCGTGCGCCGCATCTTTAACGAGCTGATCGGTGATGACGAAAGTGAATCACCGGACGATGCCCTTTCCGAGCACTGGCGCGAGCTGTGGCAGGATGCGCTCCAGGAAGATGACACTACGCCGGTGCTGACGCACTTAACCGACGACGCGCGCCATCGCGTGGTGGCGCTGATCGCTGATTTTCGTCTTGAGCTGAACAAACGCGCCATCGGCCCGCGCGGCCGTCAGGTGCTGGATCACCTGATGCCGCACCTGCTGAGCGAGGTCTGCTCGCGGGCGGACGCGCCGGTGCCGCTGTCGCGCATGATGCCGCTGCTGAGCGGGATCATCACGCGTACCACCTATCTGGAACTCCTGAGCGAGTTTCCGGGGGCGCTGAAGCACCTGATTACGCTCTGCGCCGCGTCGCCGATGGTGGCCAACAAGCTGGCGCGTTACCCGCTGCTGCTGGATGAGCTGCTCGACCCAAACACGCTGTATCAGCCCACGGCGACGGATGCCTACCGGGACGAGCTGCGTCAGTATCTGCTGCGCGTGCCGGAAGAGGACGAAGAGCAACAGCTGGAGGCGCTGCGCCAGTTTAAGCAGGCGCAGATGCTGCGCGTGGCGGCGGCTGACATCGCCGGAACGCTGCCGGTGATGAAAGTGAGCGATCACTTAACCTGGCTTGCAGAGGCGATCATCGACGCGGTGGTCCATCAGGCGTGGGTGCAGATGGTGGCGCGCTACGGCCAGCCGAAACATCTGGCCGAACGTGAAGGACGCGGCTTTGCGGTCGTGGGGTACGGCAAGCTTGGCGGCTGGGAGCTGGGCTATAGCTCCGATCTGGATTTAATCTTCCTGCACGACTGCCCGGTTGACGTAATGACCGACGGCGAGCGTGAAATTGACGGGCGCCAGTTCTACCTTCGCCTGGCGCAGCGCATCATGCACCTGTTCAGTACCCGCACCTCGTCGGGCATTTTGTATGAAGTGGATGCGCGCCTGCGTCCGTCCGGCGCGGCGGGCATGCTGGTGACCTCGACGGAGTCCTTCGCCGATTACCAGAAGAATGAAGCCTGGACGTGGGAGCATCAGGCGCTGGTGCGCGCTCGCGTGGTGTACGGCGATCCGCAGCTCAAAACGCAGTTTGACGTCATCCGTAAGGACGTTCTGACGACGGTGCGAGAGGGCGCCACATTACAAACTGAAGTGCGCGAAATGCGCGAGAAAATGCGCGCGCATCTCGGCAATAAACACCGCGATCGCTTTGATATTAAAGCCGACGAGGGCGGGATTACCGATATTGAGTTCATTACCCAGTATCTGGTGCTGCTGCACGCCCACGATAAGCCGAAGCTGACGCGCTGGTCCGATAACGTGCGCATTCTGGAGCTGCTGGCGCAAAACGACATCATGGACGAGCAGGAGGCGCAGGCTTTAACCCGCGCCTACACGACGCTTCGCGATGAGCTTCATCACCTGGCGCTGCAGGAGCAACCGGGGCACGTGGCGCTGGACTGTTTTGCTCATGAACGTGCTCAGGTTACGGCCAGCTGGCAGAAGTGGCTGGTGGAACCGTGCGTAACAAATCAAGTGTGATATTATCGCGCGCAAATTGTGAATCTTTCTGGAGTCAGGAATGAAAGTAACACTGCCAGAGTTTGAACGTGCTGGGGTAATGGTTGTTGGGGATGTGATGCTGGATCGCTACTGGTATGGGCCTACCAGCCGCATCTCTCCGGAAGCACCGGTACCGGTGGTTAAGGTCGACACCATTGAAGAGCGTCCCGGCGGCGCGGCAAACGTGGCGATGAACATTGCCTCTCTGGGCGCGCAGTCGCGTCTGGTGGGCTTGACCGGCATCGACGATGCGGCGCGCGCGCTGAGCAAGTCGCTGGCGGACGTGAACGTGAAGTGCGACTTCGTCTCTGTTCCGACCCACCCAACGATTACGAAACTGCGCGTGCTGTCGCGCAACCAGCAGCTGATCCGCCTCGACTTTGAAGAAGGGTTCGAAGGCGTTGATCCTGAGCCGCTGCACGAGCGTATCAACCAGGCGCTGGGCAATATTGGCGCGCTGGTGCTTTCCGACTACGCCAAAGGCGCGCTGGCGAGCGTGCAAACGATGATTCAGCTGGCGCGTAAAGCCAGCGTGCCGGTGCTGATCGACCCGAAAGGGACCGATTTTGAGCGCTATCGCGGCGCGACGCTGCTGACGCCAAACCTCTCCGAGTTTGAAGCGGTGGCGGGTAAGTGCAAAACCGAGGACGAACTGGTTGAGCGCGGCATGAAGATCATTGCCGATTTCGAGCTGTCCGCGCTGCTGGTGACCCGCTCCGAGCAGGGGATGACGCTGCTGCAGCCGGGCAAAGCGCCGCTGCATATGCCAACCCAGGCGCAGGAAGTGTACGACGTGACCGGTGCCGGTGATACGGTGATCGGCGTGCTGGCAGCGACGCTGGCAGCAGGAAACTCGCTGGAAGAGGCGTGCTACTTCGCTAACGCCGCGGCGGGCGTGGTCGTCGGTAAGCTCGGGACCTCAACCGTTTCGCCAATCGAGCTGGAAAACGCGGTGCGCGGTCGTGCGGATACCGGTTTTGGCGTCATGACCGAAGACGAGCTGAAGGTGGCCGTCGCCGCCGCGCGCAAGCGTGGTGAAAAAGTGGTGATGACCAACGGCGTGTTCGACATTCTGCACGCGGGCCACGTTTCGTATCTGGCGAACGCGCGCAAGCTGGGCGATCGCCTGATTGTGGCGGTTAACAGCGATGCATCGACGAAACGCCTGAAGGGCGAAACGCGTCCGGTGAACCCGCTCGAGCAGCGCATGATTGTGCTCGGCGCGCTGGAAGCGGTGGACTGGGTGGTGTCGTTTGAAGAAGATACCCCGCAGCGCCTGATTGCCGGAATTCTGCCGGACCTGCTGGTAAAAGGTGGGGATTACAAGCCGGAGCAAATCGCGGGTAGCGAAGAGGTCTGGGCCAACGGCGGCGAGGTGATGGTGCTCAACTTTGAGGACGGGTGCTCAACCACCAACATCATCAAGAAGATCCAGAAAGACAGTCAGTAAAAAACGGGCCAGCTGGCCCGTTTTTTTCTCCCTCTCCCTGTGGGAGAGGGCTGGGGTGAGGGCATCAGGCCGCACTTACTCCTGGTCATCCACCGGTGGAATGGCCGGTGCCGGCTTCACTTCTTCCGGCGCATGGCGGTTTTCCAGCTCGCTCAGACGCTGTTCCAGCAGCGCCAGCTTCTCGCGGGTGCGCAGCAGAACCTGGGTCTGCACGTCAAACTCTTCGCGGCTGACTAAATCAAGGCGAACCAACTGCGCCTGCAGCGTCTGGCGGATTTTCTTTTCTACGTCATCACCAAATTCACGAATGCCTTTTGGCATAGATTCATGAACCTGACGCGCGATCTGCTCAATTTTTTTCGGGTCAATCATTGGCGTTTCCCTTGATGGAAAAGTGTTAGTGTCCATTGTAGCGCGTCATGCCCGGGGTAAACAAAATTGTTTGATGCTTATGCATTGCCCAGGATAATCAATAGCGTTATAGTTATCTCGCTTATTCTCAGGGCGGGGCGAAATTCCCCACCGGCGGTAAATCAGCGTGACGCTGAAAGCCCGCGAGCGCTTTGGGTGAATACTCAAAGGTCAGCAGATCCGGTGTAATTCCGGGGCCGACGGTTAGAGTCCGGATGGGAGAGAGTAACGATCAAGTCGGGCATGGGCCCGCTCACGTTATCTTTTTGCCGCTTATACGGCGCTCCTAAGACTGCCCTGATTCTGGTAACCATAATGTTAATGAGGTTTTTTTACCATGAATCAGACGCTACTTTCCTCTTTTGGCACTTCAACTCAACGTGTTGAACATGCACTGGATGCACTGCGCGAAGGCCGCGGTGTGATGGTGCTTGACGATGAAAACCGTGAAAACGAAGGCGACATGATTTTCGCCGCCGAAAACATGACCGTTGAACAGATGGCGCTGACCATCCGTCACGGCAGCGGCATCGTATGCCTGTGTATTAATGAAGATCGTCGTAAGCAGCTCGATCTGCCGATGATGGTCGAAAACAACACCAGCGCCTTTGGTACCGGTTTTACCGTGACCATTGAAGCGGCGCATGGCGTGACCACAGGTGTGTCTGCGGCTGACCGTCTGACCACCGTACGTGCAGCGATTGCTGATGGTGCGAAGCCATCCGATCTGCACCGTCCAGGCCACGTCTTCCCACTGCGTGCGCAGGCGGGCGGCGTGTTGACCCGCGGTGGTCACACCGAAGCGACGATCGACCTGGTGACGCTGGCTGGCTTCAAACCTGCTGGCGTGCTGTGCGAACTGACCAACGATGACGGCACCATGGCGCGCGCGCCGGAATGCATTACCTTTGCCCGCCTGCACAACATGCCGGTGGTCACGATTGAAGATCTGGTTGAGTATCGCCAGGCGCAAGAGCGCAAAGCCAGCTGAAAATAAAAACGCCGGGATATCCCGGCGTTTTTTTACCCGATTCCTGCGGTCTGCAGCAGAACCAGACTTAATCCCATCACCGACATTCCGCACAGCACGCCATAGCTGGGGTTGTTGTTAGGATCGATCTCCTTCGCCAGCGGCATCAGTTCATCCACCGAAAGCGCAACCATGATCCCGGCTACCGCGGCCATAATCGCCGCCATCACCACCGGAGAGACCAGGCTACCAAGGATCAGCCAGGCCAGTACGCCGCCAAGGATTTCGGCCATCCCGGAAATGCCCGCCCAGAACACCGCGGTGCGTTTCGATCCCGTTGCGGCATACACGGGTCCGGCGACGGCCAGTCCTTCAGGAATATTGTGTAAGGCGACCGCCAGCGCGATGCCAAAGCCCATCTCAAGATTGCTGCTGGCCGTCACGTAGGTAGCGACCCCTTCCGGGAAGTTGTGCAGGCTGATGCCAAGCGTTAACAGCACGGCGGTACGCTTGATATTGCGCGGCATGGGCGTCACGTTTTTCTGCATTAAATCCTGCGGATGCGCGTGCGGTAGCATCCGATCGAGGGCAAAGTATCCCAGCAGGCCAAAGACAAACATGCCGTAGCCCAGCAGCGGAGACATGCCTTCCGTGCCCAATGCGGCAGGCAGCATCTCCATCAGGGAGATGAGCAGCATGATCCCGGCAGCAAAGCCCAGTGAGAAGGCCAGTACGCGGTTAGAGGGCTTTTGGCCGAGCACGCCGAGGAGCGCACCGATAAAGGTCGCGGCGCCCGCCAGTATGGTCAGGATCAGGGGGACTGACATGCATTGCTCCTTATGATAATCATTCTCATTAATATAAATGATTCATTTCTGGCAAAGCGAGGGTGAAAACCCGGCTTTACACATTCCTTACATTCAAATTTCCTGATGATGATCTTCACGCTTATCTGCGTTCATCTTTGCCGGATTGCGCGTAATGTAGCACCATTAAATTGACACCTTCTGTAAGGATATCACCATGACTTCTTCCCGTATGCCAGCCCTGTTTTTAGGCCACGGTAGCCCTATGAATGTTCTGGAAGACAACGTCTATACCCGCGCCTGGCGTCATCTGGGCGAGACGTTGCCGCGTCCGAAAGCGATCGTGGTGGTGTCTGCGCACTGGTTTACCCGCGGGACGGGCGTGACCGCCATGGAAGCGCCAAAAACCATTCATGATTTTGGCGGCTTCCCGCAGGCGCTGTACGACACGCATTATCCGGCCCCCGGCTCGCCTGAGCTGGCGCAAAAGCTGGTAGAGTTGCTGGCACCTGTCCCTGTGACGCTGGATAAAGAAGCCTGGGGCTTTGACCATGGCTCCTGGGGAGTGCTGATTAAAATGTATCCTGACGCGGATATCCCGATGGTGCAGTTGAGCATCGACAGCACTAAACCGGCGGCCTGGCATCTGGAGATGGGGCGTAAGCTGGCAACCCTGCGTGATAAAGGCATCATGCTGGTGGCGAGCGGCAACGTGGTGCATAACCTGCGTACCGCACGCTGGCACGGTGAGAACACGCCGTACCCGTGGGCAACCTCTTTTAACGACTACGTCAAAGCGAACCTGACCTGGCAAGGCCCGGCCGAGGAGCATCCGCTGGTGAACTATCTGGATCATGATGGCGGTTCGCTCTCTAACCCGACGCCGGAACACTTCCTGCCGCTGCTGTACGTTCTTGGCGCGTGGGATGGTCAGGAACCGGTGACGATCCCGGTCGACGGTATTGAGATGGGCAGTCTGAGTATGCTGTCGGTGCAGGTGGGATAATAAAAGCAAAACGGCAACCTCAGGTTGCCGTTTTTAGTGTTTGCACCCTCTCCCTGTGGGAGAGGGGCGGGGTGAGGGCATCAGGCTGCGGCCTATTCGACAAAAATGTGCGGATAAAAGCGTGAAAGATCCTGCGTGATCAGCGCGCGATCTTCGCGAATGCCAATCCCGGCCGGTTGATCGTTGATAAGCCAGCTGCCAATCAGCGTATAGCTGTCGCCAAATTTCGGCAGCTGATAGAACTCCTGGACGATCATCCCTTCTTCGCCGTATGGCCCTTCAACCGCTTCCAGCGTCTTGCCGTTTTCGATAATCGAGACGTTTGCGCCTTCGCGGGAGAAGATCGGCTTAACAACGTATTTTTCCATTTGCGGGTAATCATCTTCCGCAAAATAGGCTGGCAGCAGGTTCGGGTGGTTCGGGAACATCTCCCAGAGCATCGGCAGCAGGGCTTTGTTAGAGATGATGCTCTTCCAGGCCGGCTCCAGCCAGCGTACGCCAGCATCTTCCAGCTTGGTGGAGAACATCTCGCGCAGCATGTATTCCCACGGGTAGAGCTTGAACAGGTTGCTTATCACCTGGTCCTGCATATCCGTAAACTGACCTTTTTCACCCAAGCCGATATCCTCGATATAGAGGAACTCGGTCGCCACTTCCGCTTCGGCGGCGCAGTCCTGCAGATATTGAACCGTGCCACGGTCTTCTTCCGTGTCGCGGCAGCAGGCGAGATGGAGCAGGTTAAAGCCATGCTGTTCACGCAGCTCGGCAAAACGCTCAATCAGCTTTTCCTGCAGGCTGTTAAACTGGTCGCTGCCTTCCGGCAGGTTTCCGGCATTGGCCTGGTCTTCCAGCCAGATCCACTGGAAGAACGCCGCTTCATACAGAGAGGTTGGCGTATCGGCGTTGTTTTCCAGAAGCTTCGGTTCACCTTTGCCGTCCCACGCCAGATCCATGCGAGAGTAAAGCGAAGGCTGATTCGTTTTCCACGACTGGCGCACAAAGCCCCATGTGTGCTTCGGAATGCGGAACTTTGCCATCAGCTCGTCGCTGTCGATGACCTTTTCCACGACCTTCAGGCACATCTGGTGCAACTCGGCCGTCACCTCTTCCAGTTTTTCCACCTGAGCCAGCGTGAGCTTGTAATAGGCGTCTTCACACCAGTACGGCTCGCCGTACATGGTGTGGAAGTTAAAACCGTACTCGGTGGCTTTTTCGCGCCAGTCCGGGCGCTCGGTGATACTGACTCGTTCCATGATCAGCCGCCCATTGAGCGAGTAGAGGAGGTGCCTGTCGCACTGCGCTGCATGCTGGTCTGCTTCGCCACAGATTCACCAAACCCGCCGCGGGTGATGGTGCTGGTGGTCGCAGGCTTCGGCGCCATCGCCGTTTTCGGAACGTTCACGGTGCGGCCAGGGGTCGCTGCGCCGTAGCCTTTGCCGCTGGCATCGGTATATTGACCGTAAGCCGGGCTGGCCGGGTTTTTCGAGCTAAACAGCGGCTGCTGCTGGTAGCCCGCACCGCCGCCCATCAGGCGACCCATCATGTAGCCTGCCATCAGCGGCATCCAGAAGCTGCCGCTGGACTGCGCCTGCGCCTGATTTTCAGGTGCTGTGCCTGCCTGAGCCGGTGCCTGCTGGCACTGACCTTCACCAAACTCCGCCACGCAGTCTTCACGTGAGGCATATTTCGGTGCAGTACGTTCCGCTTCTTTCAGCGCGCTGGTGTAAGCCGTTTTACATTCGGCGGCTTTGCCGGTTGCGGCGGAGCAGTCGTCTGCGTTTTGATACAGCGAAACCGTTTCGTCATTTTTCTCACAGCCTGCCAGCATAAAGACAGCCGTGACCGCCAGCGCAACAGGGGTGAGGTGACGCGCGTTCCAGCTCTTGCGGAACGAAGCGTGATTTATGGATTTTGTCCGTTTCATGTTTGTCTTCCAGGACCCAGTGGTAATAACGCTCAGGATAGAGGATGAGTGGTTGAAAATGAAGCGAAGAGGGGCGGAATCAGGGGGATCTTTACGTTGGCTTACGTTCGGATGTGATTCAGATGCGCCCCTCTCCCTTTGGGAGAGGGGCGGGGGGGAGGGCATCAGGCCGCAGTGGGCCTGATGACACTCTTAGTTACGGAACGGATTATTGCCTTTGCTGGCGGATGTAGTGGTACGCGCAGCGGCCGGCTGTGCCGCAGGGGTGCTGCTGTTAGCGTTGAAGTTATCAACCGCGGCAACCTGCTCCGGGTTCTCCGGCGCAACGCTGTCCGGAGAGGTGGAGACCGGTTTGCCCAGCGCGCTGTTCAGCATCTGCAGGTCTTGCTCGTTCAGCGTACCCAAAGCCTGTTTGATGTTCAGCTGGTTAATCAGGTACTGGTAACGCGCGCTTGAGAGCTGCTGTTTCGCGTTGTACAGCGTGGTGGTCGCGTCGAGCACGTCAACGATAGTACGCGTACCGACCGAGTAGCCCGCTTCCATCGCATCCAGGGAGCTCTGCGCAGACACAACGGCCTGTTTATAGGCGTTGATGCTGCTGATCGAGGCGTTCACGTTGTTGAAGGAGGAACGTACGGTCTGCACCACGTTGCGGTGGGCGCTTTCCAGCTGCTCGCTCGCGCCAACAAAGTTGTACTGCGCCTGTTTCACCTGAGAGTTGACCTGACCGCCCTGATACAGCGGCAGGGAGAAGCTCAGACCCACTTTATTCTGACCCATATTGCTGTCGTCATACTGGGACGTATTGGTTTTAGAGCCGCTATAGGACGTATCAGAGACGCCGGTAGACGCGCTCAGGCTCAGGGTTGGCAGATGGCCGTCCTGCGCCTGACGAATTTGCTCGCGGGCCAGGTCCTGGCTCAGACGCGCCTGCAGCAAACTCAGGTTGCGGTTTTCCGCCTCTTTCAGCAGGGCGTTAACGGCCTGCGGTTTATCCGTTTTAAAGCTGTCCACGTTCAGCGACGCCAGCTCAGGATAGTAATTCCCGGTGACCTGACGCAGGGATTCCAGCGCGTTGTCGAGGTTGTTACGCGCGGTCACTTCGTTAGCCAGCACGGTATCGTACTGTGAACGGGCGTTCTGCACGTCGGTGATCGCGACCAGGCCCACGTTGAAACGCTGGGTGGTTTGATCTAACTGGCGGTAAATCGCCTGTTTCTGCGCTTCGGTGTAGGAGAGTGCGTCAATCGCGCTCAGCACGTTGAAGTACGCCGTGGCGGTGTTCAGGATCAGCGTCTGCTGGTCGGTCTGATAGGTCACATCCTGGATACCCGCGCTCTTTTCCTGCAGGGTCAGGGCGCGCCATTTGGACATATCAAACAGCGTCTGTGTCAATTGCAGTGAGGCGCTGGTAGCATTGGAGTTTACGCCGTTAGCGTCGCGGAAACCGTTGCTGTAGGTATAATCTGCACCTAAACCTAACTGTGGCAGCAAGGGGCTACGCGCTTCGTTAATCTTTTCAAACGCAGCATCACGATCGGCCGCTGATTTACGTAAATCAGGGTTGCCCAGACGTGCCTGCTGGTAGACCTGTAACAGGTTTTCCGCCTGGCTCATTGCACTGAAGCCCGTCAGGCTCAGGCCGATAAGGATGGGGAGCAATTTCTTCATTTGCATTCCTTGTTGTGAAGCAGTATTAGCGCTGATCTAATTAAAAAATAATTGCCGATTCTAACAGAATCTTCCATACCAAAAGGTTGGCGTAACGTGCCATCTGGCGGTAATTTGCACCAATCTACCATATAGCCTTACAAACGGCAGCCAAACAGCCTTGAAATTCACAATTTCATCACCATTGCTACCAGGACTCGACTCATGCAAAAACCAGAAAAGTTGCCCGTGACATTCGCCAAAAACGATGTAGAAATTATTGCACGAGAAACGCTTTATAGCGGTTTTTTTTCAATGGATCTTTACCGTTTCAGGCATCGCCTGTTTAACGGGGAAATGAGCGGCGAAATCAGACGCGAAATTTTTGAGCGCGGGCATGCGGCAGTCTTGCTACCCTTTGACCCAGTGCGTGACGAAGTTGTGCTGGTGGAGCAGATCCGCATCGCCGCTTATGACGTCAGTGAGAGCCCGTGGCTGCTGGAGATGGTGGCCGGGATGATCGAAGAAGGTGAGTCTGTTGAAGACGTCGCCCGTCGCGAGGCGCTGGAAGAGGCCGGACTGGTGGTGGGCCGTACAAAACCGGTGCTGAGCTATCTGGCAAGCCCGGGCGGTACCAGCGAGCGCTTGTCCATAATGGTGGGCGAAGTGGACGCCACGACGGCGGAAGGGATCCACGGTCTGGCAGATGAAAACGAAGATATTCGGGTTCATGTGGTGAGCCGGGAACAGGCTTATCAGTGGGTAGAAGAGGGGAAAATCGACAACGCAGCGTCTGTCATCGCCCTGCAATGGCTGCAGCTGCATTATCAGACATTACGAAACGAGTGGAAAAAATGAAGCGCTATACACCTGACTTCCCAGAAATGATGCGCCTGTGCGAAACCAATTTCGCACAGTTGCGCCGCCTGCTGCCGCGAAACGACGCACCCGGCGAAACGGTAAGCTATCAGGTGAGCAACGCGCAGTATCGGTTAACGATAACAGAATCAACGCGCTACACTACGCTGGTGGAGATTGAGCAAACGGCACCCAGCATTAGCTACTGGAGCCTGCCGTCGATGACGGTGCGTCTCTATCACGACGCGATGGTCGCTGAAGTGTGTTCAAGCCAGCAGATCTTTCGCTTCAAGGCGCGGTATGATTACCCGAATAAAAAGTTGCATCAACGCGACGAAAAGCATCAAATTAACCAGTTTTTAGCCGACTGGCTAAGATATTGTTTAGCACATGGAGCAATGGCGATTCCGGTTTGTTAGCGTCATAAACCTACCTAAGGACACCATTTGGAAAGCCTGTTGAACCTGACTGTTGCTGGTGGGGCGCCAGTCAGGATATTACAAATCACCGATACCCACCTTTTTGCCGAAAAGCATGAAACGCTACTGGGGGTCAACACCTGGGAGAGTTATCAGGCGATACTTTGCGCCATTCACGCTGAAAACCGTGCATGCGATCTGATTGTCGCAACGGGCGATCTGGCGCAGGATCAGTCCTCCGCGGCCTACCAGCATTTTGCTGAAGGCATCGCGAGCTTTAGCGTGCCTTGCGTCTGGCTGCCAGGAAACCATGACTTCCAGCCCGCCATGTACAGCTCTCTTCAGGATGCGGGAATTTCTCCGGCGAAATGTGTTTTTGCGGGTGAACAGTGGCAGATCCTGCTGCTTGATAGCCAGGTGTTTGGCGTCCCGCACGGTGAGTTAAGCGAGTTTCAGCTCGACTGGCTTGAGACCAAACTGGCTGCTGAACCTGAACGTCACACGCTGCTGTTGCTTCATCATCATCCTCTGCCGGCGGGCTGCAGCTGGCTCGATCAGCACAGCCTGCGCAACTCCGCGGCGCTGGATCGCGTGCTGGCGAAGTTCCCGCGGGTGAAAAATCTGCTGTGTGGACATATTCATCAGGAACAGGATCTCGACTGGAACGGACGCCGCATGCTGGCGACGCCATCGACCTGCGTTCAGTTTAAGCCGCACTGCGCCAACTTTACGCTTGACACCATCGCGCCAGGCTGGCGCTGGCTGGAACTGCATGCCGACGGCACGCTGACCACGGAAGTCTGCCGTTTGACCGGTGCAAAATTCCGCCCGGATACCGCTTCAGAAGGCTATTGATGTCTACGCTCCTTTATCTGCATGGATTCAACAGCTCGCCGCGCTCCGCAAAAGCGACACAGTTTCGCCAGTGGCTGAGCGAGCATCACCCCGACGTTGAGATGATTATCCCGCAGCTGCCGCCTTACCCGGCAGAGGCCGCGGAGATGCTGGAATCTATTGTGCTTGCGCACGGCGGCGAAACCTTCGGTGTGGTCGGTTCATCGCTGGGCGGGTACTACGCCACCTGGCTCTCACAATGCTTCATGCTGCCCGCCGTTGTGGTTAATCCGGCGGTACGGCCATTTGAGCTGCTGAGGGACTTTCTTGGCGAAAACGAGAACCCCTACACCGGGCAGCAATATGTGCTAGAGTCACGCCATATTTACGATCTCAAAGTTATGCAGGTCGACCCGCTTGAGGCACCGGATCTCATCTGGCTGCTACAACAGACGGGTGATGAAGTGCTGGATTACCGCCAGGCAGTGGCGTATTACGCCTCCTGCCGCCAGACTATAGAAGAGGGCGGAAACCATGCTTTCACGGGCTTTGAGAATCATTTCACCCAGATTGTCGATTTTCTTGGACTGCACAGCCACTGACAATCAATGCGAATTGCTAGTTTAAATCATGACGCAAACCTATAACGCTGATGCCATTGAGGTCCTCACCGGGCTTGAGCCGGTTCGCCGCCGCCCGGGGATGTACACCGATACGACGCGCCCAAACCATCTGGGCCAGGAAGTTATTGATAACAGTGTTGACGAAGCGCTGGCGGGCCATGCCAAACGCGTTGACGTCATTCTGCACGCCGATCAGTCGCTGGAAGTCATCGACGACGGGCGCGGCATGCCGGTGGATATCCATCCGGAAGAGGGCGTGCCTGCCGTTGAGCTGATCCTCTGTCGTCTGCACGCGGGCGGTAAGTTCTCCAACAAGAACTACCAGTTCTCCGGTGGTCTGCACGGCGTGGGCATTTCCGTGGTAAACGCCCTGTCCAAACGCGTGGAAGTGAACGTCCGTCGCGACGGTCAGGTTTACAACATCGCGTTTGAAAACGGCGATAAGGTGCAGGATCTGCAGGTTGTCGGCACGTGCGGCAAACGCAACACCGGCACCAGCGTCCACTTCTGGCCTGACGAAAGCTTCTTCGACAGCCCGCGTTTTTCCGTTTCTCGCCTGACGCACCTGCTGAAAGCCAAAGCGGTGCTGTGCCCCGGCGTGGAAATTACCTTTACAGACCACGTTAACAATACCGCACAAACCTGGTGCTACGCCGACGGTCTGAACGACTACCTGTGCGAAGCGGTAAACGGCCTGCCAACGCTGCCGGAAAAACCGTTTGTCGGTAACTTTAGCGGCGATACCGAAGCCGTGGACTGGGCGCTGCTGTGGCTACCGGAAGGCGGCGAACTGCTGACCGAAAGCTACGTTAACCTGATCCCAACCATGCTCGGCGGTACCCACGTCAACGGCCTGCGTCAGGGGCTGCTGGACGCGATGCGTGAGTTCTGCGAATACCGCAACATCCTGCCGCGCGGCGTGAAGCTGTCGGCGGAAGATATCTGGGATCGCTGCGCCTACGTGCTCTCCGTGAAGATGCAGGATCCGCAGTTTGCCGGTCAGACCAAAGAGCGCCTGTCGTCACGTCAGTGCGCGGCGTTCGTCTCCGGCGTGGTGAAAGATGCGTTTACCCTGTGGCTGAACCAGAACGTTCAGGCGGCAGAGATGCTGGCCGAAATGGCCATTTCCAGCGCTCAGCGTCGTCTGCGCGCCGCGAAGAAAGTGGTGCGTAAAAAGCTGACCAGCGGCCCTGCGCTGCCGGGCAAGCTGGCGGACTGTACCGCGCAGGATCTCAACCGTACCGAACTGTTCCTCGTGGAAGGGGACTCGGCGGGCGGATCGGCCAAGCAGGCGCGCGATCGTGAATATCAGGCGATCATGCCGCTCAAGGGTAAGATCCTGAACACCTGGGAGGTCTCTTCTGATGAAGTGCTGGCCTCGCAGGAAGTGCACGATATCTCGGTGGCGATCGGCATCGATCCGGACAGCGACGATCTGAGCCAGCTGCGTTACGGCAAGGTCTGTATCCTCGCGGATGCGGATTCCGATGGGCTGCACATCGCCACGCTGCTGTGCGCGCTGTTCGTGAAGCACTTCAAAACGCTGGTGAAAAACGGCCACGTCCACGTGGCGCTGCCGCCGCTCTACCGTATCGACCTCGGCAAAGAGGTTTACTACGCGCTGACGGAAGAAGAGAAAGCGGGCGTGCTGGAACAGCTGAAGCGCAAGAAGGGCAAACCGAACGTGCAGCGCTTTAAAGGGCTGGGCGAAATGAACCCGATGCAGCTGCGCGAAACGACGCTGGATCCGAACACGCGCCGTCTGGTGCAGCTGACGATCAGCGATGAAGACGAGCAGCAAACCAACGCCATGATGGATATGCTCCTTGCCAAGAAACGTTCGGAAGACCGACGCAACTGGCTGCAGGAGAAAGGCGATATGGCGGATATTGAGGCCTGATGCCCTCACCCTAACCCTCTCCCGCCGGGAGAGGGAATGGATCGTAGGCCCGGTAAGCATTAGCGCCACCGGGCTTTTTTACATCAAAACTCCATCTTCACCGTAAACTGCACTTCGCGCGGATCGCCAATCTGGTTGCCCAGGTTGTTGGTCGCAATGGACGACGTGTAGTAGGTCTTATCAAACAGGTTTTTCACGTTTACCTGCAGCGTCACCGGATACTGTAGCTTCATCTTGTACGCCGCAAACGCGTCCGCCACGAAATAGCCCGGCAGATAATAATCCGCACCGTTGGTTGCTGAGCGACGGCTTACGCCGTGCCCGCCGCCGCCCAGCGTCAGGGTATTGCCGGCAAACGCATTGTGAATATCGTAGGTCAGGAACAGGGAGCCGGTATGGCGCGGCACGTTCGGCAGCGGTTTGCCCGCATAGTCCGGATCTTCCAGCACCTTCGCGTCGGTATAGCCGTAGCTGGCGATAATGTTGGTGTTCTCGGTCAGCGACCCGGCGAGATCCACCTCCACGCCCTGCGAGCGCACGCGGCCCGCTGTTTTGGCGACGGTTTCATCACCCACGCTCTCGGTGTACAGCACGTTGCGCTTGTGGATATCAAACAGCGCAATATTGGCGGTAATGCCGTCGAACAGGTCAAACTTAGCGCCTATTTCATACGCGTTTGATGTTTCCGGCGGCAGGTCGCCGATGTAGCTCGCAATGGACGACTGCGGCATAAACGTCTGGGAATAGTTGGCAAACAGCGAGACCGCCGGGGTGAGCTTATAAACAAGACCCAGCTTCGGCGTCCACTGGTCGTCGCGGCTGTCGGTGTTCACGTTAAACGGACGGCCTTTGCCCGCGTACTGGGTGTAATACTGATAGCGCATTCCGGCGACGGCGATCCACTTATCGGTCAGATACAGCGCGTCCTGCGCGTAGGCGGAGTAGCCCTCCTGCTTAATGGTTTGATCGCTGTCGGATGCCGAGACGGTGGTGCACTTGCCGAGGCTGCCGTAGCTCGGGTGGTAAATATTGAAATCCTTAACGTTCTTACAGCGGATCATGTCCGTACGCAGCAGATCGTAATTCTCATACGACACGCCGGTCAGGATCTCATTGTAAAAGCCCGCGATGTCCACGTTTCCCTGTAGATCCGCGCGCGTCGTGTGCATACGCTGGGTCGAGCCCTGGGTCGCATCCACGCGGCGGGTCAGGTTGCCGGTTTTTGAATCGTAGGCCATCACGCGGGCCTGGTTATCGCTGTATTTATCCTGGCTGTAGCTGTAGTCGAACTTCGCGGTCCACTGGCTGTTAAGGCGATACTCCGCGTTGAGCTGAGCGAGATCGGACTGGCCGTCGGTCACGTTAAACGGTTCGTCGAAGCGGGTTTTGCGATCGACGTCGACGGCTTTTTTAGTGTTGAGATCGAAGATCGTTCCGCGATCGAACGGCGTTTTATAGTCGCGATGCGAATAGAGCACGGTCACGGTGGCGTCGTCTCCAAACCAGGTCAGCGACGGAGCGATAAAGGTGCTGCGTTCGGTGCCGAAATTACGCCAGTAATCCTCGTCCTGATATTCGCCCGTCAGGCGATACGCCAGGCGCGTGCCGTCAATCGGGCCGGTAACATCGATCTGTCCGGTGCCGCCGCCAAAGCTGGAAGAGGTAGCGGAAAGGGAACCGCCGAAGGTTTTCTCCGGGCGTTTGGTGACGACGTTAATCAGGCCGCCCGGATCGAGAATGCCGTAGAGCGTCGAGGCCGGGCCTTTCAGCACCTCCACGCGCTCGGTTGCGGCATTAAAGCTGCGCGGCAGCACGGTGCGCAGGCCGTTGGTCATGATCGAGCCGTCGCGGTTCGCGCCAAACCCGCGGCGCACAAAGGCATCCTGCGTACCGCCCAGGGTGTTGGTCTGCACCACGTTGCTGACGTTATAGAGCGCTTCGTCCAGCGTGGTGGCATGCTGATCCTCCAGCACTTTATCGCTGACGGTATTGACCACCTGCGGGATATCCAGCATCGGCATGTTGGTTAACGTCGCGGTGGAGGTATTCAACGGCTGATAGCCATTCGTGGCCTCCGCCGTCGTATTTGGATCGGCGGTGACGGTAAGCGTTTCGCCGTCTTTAGTCGCGGTGTTATCTGCTGCCTGCACCAGCGGCGCCATAAACAGCAGTGAAAAGAGCGCGCGCCCTTTTACCCCAGAGAGTGAAGGTGTGAACGTAGCCATTACATCTGTTATCCCGAAATATCCCGCGAATGACGTTTCGCGGAAAAATGTGTGAGTCATTGCCCTTTACGGTCTGTCCGTTAGCCACGGTGGGCATCGGACATGTAATTGAGAATCATTCAATCATGCGCGAATGTAGTAGTAAATGGAAAAAAGAAAAAATCGACTACAACGTTTAGCCGGGCGTATAAGCGCAGCGGGAAGATTATTAATTTATTGAATTAAATGGGTTTGAAAGTCATTTCTTGTTCATTTCCCCTCAGGCTTATCCCTGGTTTTATCAGGGTGTTTCTTCTCTTGACTACTACATGGCGCAGCGTCAAACTCTCAAAAGAGAATGATTTTTATTTATATTTGTTGCGCTTTTTTATTACGTTGGCATTCACGTGGCTCACAACACAAAAAAACCGGGACTGGTTCTGGAGAACCTCTCTGCGGGCTATCAGAAAAAAATCATCGTTGATGATATCTCCCTTGCGATCCCACAGCAGAAAATGACCGTGCTGGTAGGGGCGAACGGCTGCGGAAAATCCACGCTGCTGAGCACCATTGCGCGTTTGCTTCAGCCGCTTGGCGGCGCGGCAGTTCTCGACGGCAAGGCGATCCACGAGCAGCCGACCAAAGCCGTCGCCCGCCAGCTGGGTATCCTGCCGCAGTCTCCGCTGCTCCCGGAAGGGCTGACCGTCTTTGAACTGGTCTCGCGCGGGCGTTTTCCCTGGCAAAACTTTATGCGCCAGTGGAGCGACGAGGACGAGCTGGCGGTGGAAGAGGCCCTGCGCCTGACCGGCACGGCGGAGTTTGCCCATATGCCGGTGGAAAGCTTATCCGGCGGCCAGCGTCAGCGCTGCTGGATCGCCATGGCGCTGGCGCAGCAAACGCCGTATATCCTGCTTGACGAGCCCACGACGTTTCTCGATCTCCGCTATCAGGTGGAGATTCTGGAACTGCTGCACACCCTGACCCGCCGGCACGGACGTACCGTCGTGGTGGTGCTGCACGATCTCAACTTCGCCGTAAACTACGGCGATTCGCTGGTCTTTTTACGCCAGGGGAAAGTTGAAGGCGTATTGCATGAGGGCGATGTCTGCACGCCGGAGCTGATCAAAGCGGTGTTTGATGTCGACGTGCATATGTCCATAAACCCGTTGACCGGCAAGCCGTTCTTTATGCCGTTTCGCCAGAGTACCGTTCAGCCATGATGCGCTCCTCTCTGGCCTTTCCGATCTTCGCACTGCTGCTGGCGCTGGGCGCGATTATGCACCTGGGCATCGGCGCACGCTTCATCGCCCCGCAGACGGTGGTGGAGGCATTCTTCCATTTCGATCCGCGCAATTTCGACCATAACGTCATTATCAAATTAAGACTGCTGCGCCTCTGCGCCGCGATGGTGACGGGCGCCGCGCTCGGCGTGGCGGGCGTGCTGCTGCAGTCCGTGATCCGCAACCCGCTCGGCGAGCCGCATATTCTGGGGCTCAACGCCGGGGCCGCGCTGGCGGTCGTGATTACCAGCGCGCTTGGGCTGTCGCTGCCGTTTGGGCGCCCGCTCGTTGCCGCCGCCGGTGCCGCCGCGCTGTTTTTGCTGGTGCTGATGTTCTCCTCGTCCGGTCGCACCGGGCTTACGCCGATGAAGGTCACGCTTTGCGGCGTGGCGATGTCGGCGTTTGCCTCGTCGATTACCGCCGCGGTGTTAATTCTCGATGAACAGACGCTGCTCGCCATGCGCACATGGCTGGCAGGGGACCTGGCCGGGATCAACGTGCAGACGCTCCGGAGCGCCCTTTGGGCTGCAACAGCCGGTTTTGTTCTCGCCATCGGGCTGTCGCCCTCGCTCAACATGCTGGCGCTGGGAGACCGAATGGCGCAGGGGCTTGGCGTGTCGCTGCTTAAAACCCGCCTGCTTGCCCTGCTGGCCATCGCGCTGCTCTGCGGCGCGGCCGTCTCAATTGCCGGGCCGATTGGCTTTATCGGCCTGGTCGTGCCGCAGCTCATTCGCCGTCTGGTGTCGGTCGATTTACGCGTGATGGTTCCGCTGTCTGCCCTGTGTGGCGCGCTGGTTCTGCTGCTGGCGGATATCGCCGCCCGCACGCTGTTTACGCCCTGGGAGCTGGCAACCGGCATCATGACGGCCCTGGTCGGCGCGCCCGTATTCATCTTTATGGCGTCGAGGATGTTCAAATGAACCGGGCCGGATTCCGCGCGCTCCGAATTGGCCGTGTATCGGCGCTGGTTCGCCCGCGGGCGCTGGCGTGCCTGACGCTTTTAGCGCTGGTGGCGTTAAGCCTGCTGGGCTTTGGCCTGACGCACGGTTCTCTGCCTGTTCCCATCTCCGCCATCGGGCGCGCGCTGTTTTCTCCTGAGAGCCTGACGGCGGAGACGCGCTACATCGTGATGGATATCCGCCTGCCGCGCCTGCTGATGGCGGTGCTGTGCGGCGCGATGCTCGGCATGGCGGGGGCGGCAATGCAGTCCATCACCCGCAATGGTCTGGCCGATCCCGGGCTTATCGGCGTGAAGGAGGGCTGTAGCGCGGCGGTACTGCTGCTGATTTTTCAGTTCCCGGCGCTGGGCCTGGCCTGGCGTCCTCTGGTCGGCATGGCCGGTGGGCTGCTTACCGCGCTGCTGGTTATCGCCCTGGCGCGCGATATCTCGCGCCCGCGATTTATCCTGATCGGCATCGGCGTGTCGTGGGCGTTTGCCGCCGCAATGGGCGTCTTTATCACCACCGCCGACGTGCGCGACGTACAGACGGCGATGCTGTGGCTGGCGGGAAGCCTGCATGCGGCAAACTGGACGCTGGTGGGGTTAGCCGCGCTCTGGGCTGCCCCCGCGTTTGCGCTGCTGCTGTTTACCGCGCGGGCAGCGGACGTGGCGTTGCTCGGCAATCAGGCCGCAGCGGGCCTTGGCGTGCGCATAACCCGGCTGGCGCTGCTGCGGGTTCTCGCCCCGGTGGTGCTGACGGCGGCCTGCGTCTCGTGCGTGGGCAGTATAGGTTTCGTGGGGCTGATTGCCCCGCATATGGCGCGCCTGCTGCTGCGCGGTGGGCAAACCGCGCTCCTGACGGGAAGCGCCGTGCTGGGCGCGCTGCTGGTGCTGCTGGCGGATAACGTCGGACGTCTGGCGTTCCTCCCGCTGCAGCTGCCGGCGGGAATTGTGATTTCATTGATTGGCGGACCGTTTTTCCTGCTGCTGCTCTGGCAGCGTCGGGACAGATTTTAGGGGACTAAAATGCGCGTAGTATTTTCGATGCTGTTGCTGGTGGGGTTCGCGGTGGGTGCGGCGGAGCCGACGCAGACGTTTACTGACGATCTGAACCGAAAAGTGGTGGTGCCGGTTCATCCGAAACGGATTGTCTCCTTACACGATCTGGATATCACCATTCCGCTGATTGAGCTTGGCGTGCCGCCGGTGGCGAGCCATGGCCGCACGCGGCCGGACGGCAGCCACTTTCTGCGCTCCAGCGGCATGTTGACCGGCGTCGACTTCGATAATTCCGACATTACATTTATCGGCACGGCCGATATCGACATTGAAGCCATCGCCGCCGCAAAGCCTGACCTGATCGTTACCGAGCCGACCCGCAACACCCCGGTGGAACAGCTGGCGAAAATTGCCCCGACGGTGAGCATCGATCATCTCGACGGCGGCGCGCCGGAGATCTACCGCAAGCTGGCTCAGCTGACGGGAACGCAGGCGCGGCTCAAGGTTCTGGAGCGGCGCTATCAGGAGCAGATTAAGGCGCTGAAGGCGACTATTGATACCCGCAAGGTGACCGTGTCCGTGATTCAGGCGAATCAGGGAAAGATTAACGCCATGCACAGCTACCACTCGCTGGGCCGCGTGCTGCGCGACGCCGGGTTCACCTTCCCGCCGCTGATTGAGTCCATCCCGGACGGAGGGCGCATCGACGTCAGCGCCGAGCGCCTGCCGGAGCTGGATGCCGATTTCGTCTTCGCCACCTGGCGCGGGGATACGGGCGGTAAACCGCAGGACGAGCTGGCGGCGATGGATGCGGTCATGCCGGGCTGGTGTCAGTTCCTGAATGCCTGCAGAACCGGGCATTACGTGCTGATCTCGCGTGAAGAGGCCATCTCGAATTCGTACGCCTCGTTAGGGCTGATGGCCGCGCAGGTGCAGTCGCAGATTGCCGGGCGTCCGCTGCCGGAGGCGTCACGGTGATCCGCAAAGAGAAAGGGCGCGTGGATGTCTATGGCGACCGCTTTCGCGCGCGTGCGCATCAGCTGACGCCTCGTCTGCTGCAGGTTGCACGCTATATCCATGACAACCGCGAAGCGGTGATGGAACAGACCGCAATGGAGATCGCGACGCTGTTGAAAACCTCGGATGCCACGGTAGTCCGCGCCATTCAGGCGCTGGGTTTCGCCGGGCTGCGCGATCTCAAGCAAACGCTGGAGCAGTGGTTTGGTCCGGTGGTCACCTCCAGCGAAAAGATGTCCACCACGGTGAATACGCTCGCCAGCGACGTCAACGCGAGCATTGATTTCGTGCTGGAGGGGCATCAGCACACCTGCGAGGTGTTATCCGAACCCCACAACCGCTACGCGATGGCCCAGGCGGTTTCTCTGCTGGCGCAGGCGAGGCAGGTCGCCATATTTGGCATTGGCGCCTCCGGCATTCTGGCCGAGTACACCGCCAGGCTGTTCAGTCGTATGGGGTTACCCGCCACGCCGCTTAACCGTACCGGAATAGGGCTTGCCGAGCAGCTGATTGCGCTTCAGCGCGGCGACGTGCTGGTGATGATGGCGCAGAAATCCGCGCACCGGGAGGGGCAAACCACGCTGCGTGAAGCAAAACGGCTGGGCATTCCCACCATCCTGCTGACCAACGCCCTCGATTCGCGTTTCAGCAAGGAGGCCAGCGTGGTGATCCACGTTCCGCGCGGCGGCGAAAAAGGCAAAATCCCGCTCCACGGCACTGTGCTGCTGTGTCTGGAGATGATCATTTTATCCGTCGCCTCCACCGAGCCGCAGCGCACCATCAAGTCGATGAAGCGCATCAACGAGTTACACCGTGGGTTAAAGCCGGGGAAGAAAAGCACCTAAAAACAAAGCCCGGTAGCGCTGACGCTCACCGGGCCTGGATCTGTTCTCCCTCTCCTTTCGGGAGAGGGCGGGGGAGGGGAAACTTAAACCCCTTGCTCCAGAATGCGGATGTGGGTTTCCAGCACGTCACCCTTCACCGCGTCGCTCCACGCTTTCATGTGCGCGGTCTGCAGGTGCGCTTCAAGATGCGCGACGGTTTCCCACTGCTCAACCATGATGATCGAGTCTGGCGCGGTCGCCTGGAAGCTGGCGTCAGTGGCGGCATCCACCATCGGCGCGTAGCCGTGGCAGCCTTCTTCTTTCAGTACGGTCGGGATAATTTTCGCGAACTGATCCAGCACCGCCTGACGGTGATGTTGACCTGGACGAGTACGGATTTCTGCGATTACGGTAAGCATGTTTACTACTCCTTTAATTCCAGGCTACCAGTTAAGCAAAAATTTCCGCGAGATGCTTGCGATATTCTGCGATATAGCTCGGGACGTCAGGCATTTTAATCACGTCGTTGACGATAAAGGTCGGCAGCGGATCCATGCCCAGGAACTGGTTAGCCTTGTGAAACGGCAGGTACGCGCCGTCGACACCCACGCCTTCGAAGAACTGATCTTTATCGGTGAAGGCTTCCAGCGGGGCGTTCCAGGTCAGGGAGAGCATATATTTTTTGCCCTGAATCAGGCCGCCCGAGCCGTATTTTTTGGAGGCGTCAGAGCGGGTGCGGCCATCGCTGGCATACAGCGAACCGTGACCTTCTGTGAACACGTCGTCCATGTATTTTTTTACGGTCCACGGCGCGCCCATCCACCAGCCTGGCATCTGCCAGATCACCACGTCAGCCCACAGGAAGTTCTGCACTTCGGCCTTCACGTCGTAGTTGCTGTCTGCACGCACGACCTTAACATCATGCCCGGCGTCGCGCAGGAAACCGTCCGCGACCTCGGTCAGGGTGTCATTCAGCTGGCCTTTAGAGTGCGCAAATTCTTTTGCACCGTTGATAATCAGGATATTGCTCATTATTTGTCCTCGATGATGAGAGTATGGCCAGTATTCTACGCGCGAGGACGGTGCGGTAAAATGAGCAAAATGTGCAAAGTCTTTTGCGTTAAACGCAATAATCCCTTACCAGCTGACCTTCACT
The DNA here is from genome assembly GCF_035064085.1 of Enterobacter sp. R-1.6.2. Lineage (NCBI taxonomy): Bacteria > Pseudomonadati > Pseudomonadota > Gammaproteobacteria > Enterobacterales > Enterobacteriaceae > Enterobacter > Enterobacter sp. R-1.6.2. The sequence goes on along the minus strand of NZ_JASEYI010000028.1, from coordinate 10,988 downwards.
TCAAAACCGCCTTCATGGGCATTGCCCAGCGAAACGCGCATCCCGTGCAGGGCGGCGATGCGTTTTACAATGGATAACCCCAGCCCGCTGCCCGTGGCATCCTGACCCGGCGGGCGATAAAAGCGCTCGCCGATGCGCGCCAGCGCGTCAGGTGAAATGCCTGGGCCGTTGTCGCGCACGGTAAAGCCACGCGCGTCCAGCGTCACGTCCACCACGCTGCCGCGCGGACTGTAGCGAATCGCGTTATCCAGCAGGTTGCGCACCAGCAGGCTCAGGAGCAGCTGCTGGCCCGTGCGTGTCACCTCTGGTGCATGGATGTTCAGGCGAATATCAATGCCCGCCTGCTGCGCCGGATGCCAGATATCCAGCACGGCCGACTGCAGCAAGTCGGCCAGGGGAATCGGTTCGACATCGTCAAGGTTATCCAGCGAGTCCAGACGCGACAGCGTGAGGAGTTGATCCACCAGCCGGGAGGCGCGGTCGATGCCCGCATGCAGCTGCATCAGTGCCTTTTCCCGCGCCTGCGGATCGTCATGAGAGAGCTGGGCCACGTCAGTTTGCACCTTCAGGGCCGCCAGCGGGCTGCGCAGCTCGTGGGCGGCATCGGACGTAAAGCGGCGCTCGCGGGTCATCATCTCCTGGGTGCGCGCGAAGAGATGATTCAGCGAGTCGAGCAGGGGGCGCACTTCCGTAGGGACACCCTCAGTCGGCAGTTTATCGGTGGCATCCGGCGAGCGGGAGCGCAGGGTCTGCGCCAGCTTTTTCAGCGGCTTCAGCTCCCGACTCAGGAGGACGATCAGCAGCAGCAACATCACGGGCAGCGCCACCAGCCAGGGGGTCAGCTGCGAGCTGACCACGTCCAGCGCCATCTCCTGGCGGTACTCCCACTCCTGGCCGACCACCACGCGGTACTTCCCGTCGGGTGAGGTTAGCCATAAAAAACGCCACTCGTCGTTGTCGCCCTGCAGCTGCCCGTTATCGAACCCGTCGCGGCGATAGTGGTACGGAATATCGCGTCCGTTTTCACCGTCGTTGAGGAGCATTTTGCCGTCGACGGCGTAAATGGCGAAAGCCAGCGCGTCGTCGTCCAGACGACCGTGCTTCACTTTTTTCGGGATCTCGCGCATGCGTTCGGGGGCGCGGATCTCGTCCAGATCCATCGTCAGCAGCCGTTTTGCAAACAGCATCTGCTGGGTATCGAACAGCTTGTCGAGCTTGTGGGTCGTCTGCTGCCAGGCAACCAGGCTGGCGGCAAACCAGGCCGTCAGAGACAGAAGTAAAAAGAGAAGCGTCAGGCGCAGCTTCAGGCTCAGTTTCATGCGTCACCCAGGGTATAGCCGATGCCGTGCACGGTGCGGATAAACTCGCTCCCAAGCTTGCGGCGCAAATGATGGACGTGAACCTCGATGGCGTTGCTGGAGACGTCGTCGTCCCAGGTATAGAGTTTTTCCTCGATCAGCTTTCGCGGCAGCACCCGACCGGCGTTACGCATTAACAGCTCCAGCAGCGCGAACTCTTTCGGCTTGAGCGTCAGCGTCTCACCGTCCAGCGTGGCGATGAGACGGGTCGGATCGAGCGTGACCTTCCCGTGACGCAGCTCGCTACTCGCCTGGCCGTGGCTGCGGCGGACCAGCGCTTCGAGGCGGGCACCCACTTCGATCAGCGCGAACGGCTTACAGAGATAATCATCCGCGCCAAGACGTAGCCCTTCGACGCGCTGGTTAAGCGCATCCCGCGCCGTCAGAATCAGTACCGGCTCGCTGCGCCCGCTCTCGCGCCACGCGCGCAGAATGTCCAGACCGTCAATTTCCGGCAGCGTCAGATCCAGCACCACGGCATCGTAGGGTGCAGAGGACAGCGCGGCCTGGCCGGTTTTACCGTCGGTAAACCAGTCCACGCTAAAGCCCATTTTGCTCAACCCCGCCTTGATACCGTCGCCGATTAACCTGTCGTCTTCTACCAGTAAAATGCGCATGTTCCCTCCTTGATGTCGTCAGTAAACCCTCTGTAAGCGCCTGCTGTACAGCAATAATAAATAAATTTTTCCCTTAAGAAGTTGTTAAGGATTACCCTGTTAAATGGACTGCGAAACGACATTAAAGGGAGAGATGAAGATGAAAAAATTCGCTGCAATTGCTGCCATCATGATGATGACCACCGCGCCGGTCTTTGCTGCTCAGGGCGGTTTTACTGGCCCATCGGCCACACAGACCCAGACGCAAACTCAGCAGGGCGGTTTTGTCGATAACAACGCCAACCTCACCACCGCGGCAAACGTGAAAGACCTGAAGGACGATGCCTGGGTGAAGCTGCGCGGGAACATCACCGAGCGCCTGTCCGATGACCGCTACACCTTCCGCGATGAATCCGGCACGGTCGTAGTTGAGATTGACCACAAGCGCTGGAACGGCGTGACCGTCACTCCGCAGGATAAAGTTGAACTGCAGGGTAAAGTCGATAAAGACTGGAACGAGTTTGAAATCGACGTGAAGCAGGTTATTAAGCTGAACAAATAACCCGAAAAGGGCCGCCTGTGCGGCCCTTTTTCTTTGTGACTCAATTCATCAGATGAGGTAGTATCTGCGGCAATATTGCCTGAAACCCTTCGGTTTCTGAGTTGAGGAATCACACGTAATGAGCGATATGGCAGAGCGCCTCGCGCTACATGAATTCACGGAAAACGCCTACCTGAACTACTCCATGTACGTCATCATGGACAGGGCGTTGCCGTTTATCGGGGATGGCCTGAAGCCCGTTCAGCGCCGCATCGTGTATGCGATGTCCGAACTGGGGCTGAACGCCACCGCCAAGTTCAAGAAATCCGCCCGTACCGTCGGCGACGTACTGGGTAAATACCATCCGCACGGCGACAGCGCCTGTTATGAAGCGATGGTGCTGATGGCGCAGCCGTTCTCTTACCGCTATCCGCTGGTGGACGGGCAGGGGAACTGGGGGGCGCCGGACGATCCGAAATCCTTCGCGGCGATGCGTTATACCGAATCCCGCCTCTCTAAATATGCCGAAGTGCTGCTGGGCGAGCTGGGTCAGGGAACCGTTGACTGGGTGCCGAACTTCGACGGTACGATGCAGGAGCCGAAGATGCTGCCCGCGCGTCTGCCGAACATTCTGCTGAACGGCACCACCGGTATCGCGGTCGGTATGGCGACGGACATTCCGCCGCACAACCTGCGTGAAGTGGCGAAAGCCGCTATTACCCTGATTGAGCAGCCGAAAGCGACGCTCGACGAGCTGCTGGATATCGTGCAGGGGCCAGATTTCCCGACCGAAGCCGAGATCATCACCTCGCGCGCGGAAATCCGCAAAATCTACCAGAACGGTCGCGGCTCCGTGCGCATGCGCGCGGTGTGGAATAAAGAGGACGGCGCCGTGGTGATCACCGCGCTGCCGCACCAGGTTTCCGGTGCCAAAGTGCTGGAGCAGATCGCCTCCCAGATGCGCAATAAAAAGCTGCCGATGGTGGACGACCTGCGCGACGAATCCGACCACGAGAACCCGACCCGTCTGGTGATCGTGCCGCGCTCCAACCGCGTGGACATGGAGCAGGTGATGAACCACCTGTTCGCCACCACCGATCTGGAAAAAAGCTACCGCATCAACCTGAACATGATTGGCCTCGACGGACGCCCGGCGGTGAAAAACCTGCTGGAGATCCTCACCGAATGGCTGACGTTCCGCCGCGATACGGTCCGCCGTCGTCTGAACCATCGTCTGGAGAAAGTGCTTAAGCGCCTGCATATCCTCGAAGGTTTGCTGGTGGCGTTCCTCAATATCGACGAAGTGATTGAGATCATCCGTACCGAGGACGAGCCGAAGCCGGCGCTGATGTCGCGCTTTGGCATCAGCGAAACCCAGGCCGAAGCGATCCTCGAACTGAAGCTGCGCCATCTCGCCAAACTGGAAGAGATGAAGATCCGCGGCGAGCAGAACGAGCTGGAAAAAGAGCGCGATCAGCTGCAGGCGATCCTCGCGTCCGAGCGCAAGATGAATACCCTGCTGAAGAAAGAGCTGCAGGCCGATGCCGACGCCTTCGGCGACGACCGTCGTTCTCCGCTGCACGAGCGCGAAGAAGCGAAGGCGATGAACGAGCACGACATGCAGCCGTCCGAGCCGGTCACGATTGTTCTGTCGCAGAGCGGCTGGGTGCGCAGCGCCAAAGGCCACGATATCGACGCGCCGGGCCTGAGCTACAAGGCGGGCGACAGCTTCAAAGCGGCGGTGAAAGGCAAGAGCAACCAGCCGGTGGCGTTTATCGACTCCACCGGCCGCAGCTACGCCATCGACCCGATCACGCTGCCTTCCGCGCGCGGGCAGGGCGAACCGCTCACCGGCAAGCTGACGCTGCCGCCGGGGGCGACGGTTGACCATATGCTGATGGAAGCCGATGACCAGAAGCTGCTCCTGGCGTCCGATGCGGGCTACGGCTTTATCTGTACCTTTAACGATCTGGTCTCCCGTAACCGTGCCGGTAAGGCGCTGATAAGCCTGCCGGACAACGCCCACGTGATGGCGCCGCTGGTGATCGAGAACGAAAGCGACATGCTGCTGGCGATCACCACCGCCGGACGTATGCTGATGTTCCCGGTCAGCGATCTGCCGGAGCTGTCGAAAGGCAAGGGCAACAAGATCATCAACATCCCGTCGGCGGAAGCCGCGAAAGGCGAAGATGGCCTGGCGCACCTCTTCCTCCTGCCGCCGCAGAGCACGCTGACCATTCACGTCGGCAAGCGTAAGATCAAGCTTCGTCCGGAAGAGCTGCAGAAAGTGGTGGGTGAGCGCGGTCGCCGCGGCTCGCTGATGCGCGGCCTGCAGCGCATCGACCGCGTGGAGATTGACTCTCCTGCACGCAGCGCTGCGGGTGACAGCGAAGAGTAATGTCGTGATATCCCCCTCTGCCCGGAGGGGGAGTTTCAATAAAATTTCCCGTAAAATCGTTGTTAATTCGTGCGTTGCGATTAACAATACGCGCTCGTAATAAAGTCCTTACCTGGCCACAGGTGAAGTATAATTGTCAGCTGTTGGGGCTTCAGAGGTCGCTATGCTATATATTGTTCGTCTTATTCTTACCGTTATCTACTGCATTCTGGTCTGTATTTTCGGCTGCATCTATTGCCTGTTCAGTCCGCGTAATCCTAAGCATGTTGCCACCTTCGGCCATATGTTCGGTCGCCTTGCGCCGCTGTTTGGTCTGAAGGTTGAAAAACGTCTGCCTGAAGGGGCGGAGAATTTCGGTAACGCCATCTATATCGCCAACCATCAGAACAATTACGATATGGTGACCGCCGCAAATATCGTTTTGCCACCGACCGTGACGGTGGGGAAAAAAAGCCTGCTGTGGATCCCGTTTTTTGGCCAGCTGTACTGGCTGACCGGTAACCTGCTGATCGACCGTAACAACCGTGCGAAAGCGCACAGCACCATTGCGGAAGTGGTCAATCATTTTAAAAAGCGCAGAATCTCAATCTGGATGTTCCCGGAAGGAACGCGCAGCCGCGGCCGCGGCCTGCTGCCGTTTAAAACCGGTGCGTTTCATGCCGCAATTGCGGCAGGTGTTCCAATTATTCCTGTGTGCGTTTCCAATACTTCGAATAAGATTAATCTTAACCGCCTGAATAACGGGCTGGTGATTGTCGAAATGCTGCCACCCGTCGATACCAGCAAATACGGTAAAGACCAGGTGCGCGAGCTGGCAGCGCACTGCCGTGAGCTGATGGCTCAGCATATTGCGCAGCTCGACAAAGAAGTCGCAGAGAGAGAAGCCGCCGGTAAGATTTAATCCGGCGTTGAAGGGAAAACGAATTCCCGCGTTGTTAGTCGTTTCAGATGGAGCTTATATGTCACTCAGTCGGCGTCAGTTTATTCAGGCTTCCGGGATCGCCCTTTGTGCGGGTGCGATGCCGCTGACAGCCAGCGCCGCCGGGCAGCAACAGCCGCTGCCCATTCCGCCATTAATTGAATCCCGTCGCGGTCAGCCGCTTTTCCTGACGCTGCAGCGTAGCCACTGGTCCTTTACCCAGGGGACGCGCGCGCCGGTCTGGGGCATTAACGGACGTTACCTTGGGCCGACCATACGCGTGTGGAATGGCGATGACGTAAAGCTCATCTACAGTAACCGTACCCCTGAAAATGTCGCCATGACCATCAGCGGCCTGCAGGTGCCTGGCCCGTTAATTGGCGGCGCGGCGCGAATGATGTCTCCCAGCGCCGACTGGGCGCCCGTTCTGCCGATTCGCCAGAGCGCGGCCACCCTGTGGTATCACGCCAACACGCCTAACCGCACGGCGCAGCAGGTTTATAATGGCCTGGCCGGAATGTGGCTGGTGGAAGATGAGGTCAGCAAATCCCTGCCGATCCCGAACCACTACGGCGTGGATGACTTCCCGGTTATCATCCAGGACAAGCGTCTGGATAATTTCGGTACGCCGGAATACAGCGAGCCGGGCAGCGGTGGCTTCGTCGGCGATACGCTGTTGGTCAACGGCGCGCAAAGCCCGTATGTCGAGGTCTCGCGAGGCTGGGTGCGCCTGCGCCTGCTCAACGCGTCCAACTCGCGCCGCTATCAGCTGCAAATGAGCGATGGCCGTCCGCTGCACGTGATCTCCGGCGACCAGGGCTTTTTACCGGCGCCGGTTTCCGTCAAACAGCTGGCGCTCTCGCCGGGCGAACGTCGCGAAGTTCTCATTGATATGACCAATGGGGATGAAGTGTCTGTCACCTGCGGTGAAGCGGCCAGCATTGTGGACCGCATTCGCGGGTTCTTTGAACCGTCGAGTATTCTTGTCTCGACTCTGGTGCTGACCCTGCGCCCGACCGGCCTGCTGCCGCTGGTGACCGATAGCCTGCCAATGCGCCTGCTGCCGCAGGAGATCATGAGCGGCTCGCCGGTGCGCAGCCGTGATATCAGCCTGGGCGATGACCCGGGCATCAACGGCGCGCTGTGGGACGTTAACCGCATCGACATTACCGCGCAGCAGGGCACCTGGGAGCGCTGGACGGTCCGTTCAGATATGCCGCAGTCGTTCCATATTGAAGGGGTGGCATTCCTGATCCGCAACGTCAACGGCGCGATGCCGTTCCCGGAAGATCGCGGCTGGAAAGATACCGTCTGGGTGGACGGCCAGGTTGAACTGCTTGTCTATTACGGTCAGCCTTCGTGGCCGCACTTCCCGTTCCTGTTCCACAGCCAGACGCTGGAGATGATGGACAGGGGCTCCGTGGGGCAGATGCTGATCAACCCCGCACCTTAACCCCAACATTCCCGGTTCGCCGGGAATGTTTTATGCCCGCCAGAAAAAGCGCGAGAACAGAATCAGTACCGGGTAAATTTCCAGACGCCCTAAGATCATCGCCGCACACATCAGCATTTTTGCCCCCTCGGTTAACGTGCCAAACGTCGACGCCGTCTCGCCAAACCCCAGCCCCATGTTGTTGATGCAGGCGGCAACCGTTGCGAATGAGGTAAACAGGTCGTAGCCCATCAGATTGAGCGACCAGACAAAAAAGCCCGTGATCATGACGTAGAGAAAAAAGAAGCTCCATACCGAGCGCAGGACGCGTTCATTCACCACGCTTTTGCCCACCTTAATGCTCAGCAGCGCTCTCGGATGCGCCAGCTGGTTCATCTCCTGAATACTCTGCTTGAACATAATGAGAAAACGCAGGGCTTTGATCCCGCCGCAGGTCGAGCCTACGCAGCCGCCAAAAAAGCTGGCGCTCAACAGCAGGAAGATAGTGTGTGCGGGCCATTGGGCATAGTCGGCGGTCGAAAGGCCGTTATCGGTCATCATCGAGCTGGCAAGGAAGAAGGCGTGCACCAGGCTATCCGTGGCGTTGTACATCCCGGCATGCCAGACCTGCCAGGCGGTGATGACAATAATCACCGCGGCGGCGCTCAGAAAGAATTTAACCTCCGGGCTGCGGCGAATCGGTTTCAGGGTGCGTCTGACAATGGCGACGTACCAGAGAGTGAAGTTGAACGCGGAGAGCAGTGAAAACGCCCCGGCGACCAGCTCAATCGCGTGGCTGTCATAAAACCCAATGCTCTCGCTGCGGGTGGAGAACCCGCCCAACGACACGGTCGACAGCCCGTGACAGAGGGCGTCAAAAAATGACATTCCCGCCAGCCAGTAGGCCAGGGTGCATGCCACGCCCAGCGCGAAGTAGGTCACCCACAGCGTCCGCGCGGTATCGGCAAGGCGGGGAGTCAGACGCTCCTCCTTGAACGGCCCCGGCATCTCTGACTGATAGAGCTTCATGCCGCCGATGCCCAGCAGCGGCAGGACCGCGACGGCCAGCACGATGACGCCTAACCCGCCGATAAAATTCAGCTGTGCGCGGTAATAAAGGTATGACTTAGGCAGGGCGCTGACGTCCCCGATCACCGTTGCCCCGGTGGTGGTGATCCCGGAAACCCCTTCAAAGAGCGCGTCGGCAAAGGAGAGCTGTAGCCCGTCATCCATCCAGAGCGGCATGGCGCTAATGAATGAAAACAGCAGCCAGAACAGCACGATAATCACAAACCCGTCGCGGGTGCGAAGCTGTATGCCGGCGTGACGTGTTGCCCGCCAGGTTAGCCCTCCGAGAGTAAAAAAGGTTAAAAAGGTGGTCAGGAAGGCAAAGTAGGTCCGCTCTTTATTCAGCAGGGCGATCACCATCGGCGGCAGCATGGAAAGGCTGTACAGCAGAACCAGAAAACCGCAGAGGTGAAGGACAACCCGCAGCTGGGATACATGTAACGAATCGTTGGGCTTCACGACAGAGCTCCGCGCAATAACACGTTCCGGGGCAACTCACCGGAAAATATAGTGAATATTATGATTCAAAATTATCAGGGCGCCGTATTTTAACGACTTCCACGAATATCTGCCTGCTTCCTGCATCCTTTTCTTCAAATCTGGCGGATGAACAGCGTATAATCCCGCTCCTTTTGTCTATTTTTTCTTCGGAAGCATTATGAGCGCAATTTCCCTGATCCAGCCGGATCGTGACCTCTTCTCCTGGCCCCAGTACTGGGCGGCCTGCTTTGGACCGGCGCCATTCCTGCCGATGTCCCGGGAAGAGATGGACCAACTGGGCTGGGACAGCTGCGACATCATTCTGGTCACGGGCGATGCCTACGTTGACCATCCGAGCTTCGGCATGGCCATCTGTGGCCGTATGCTTGAGGCGCAGGGCTTCCGCGTGGGGATCATCTCCCAGCCTGACTGGAACAGCAAAGACGACTTTATGCGTCTGGGTAAACCGAACCTGTTCTTCGGCGTGACCGCAGGCAACATGGACTCGATGATCAACCGCTATACTGCCGACCGCAAGCTGCGCCATGACGACGCCTACACGCCGGATAACGTGGCGGGTAAACGCCCCGACCGCGCGACCCTGGTCTATACCCAGCGCTGTAAAGAAGCCTGGAAAGACGTCCCGGTGATCCTGGGCGGCATCGAGGCGAGCCTGCGCCGCACCGCACACTACGACTACTGGTCAGATACCGTTCGCCGCTCGGTGCTGGTGGATTCCAAAGCCGACATGCTGATTTACGGTAACGGCGAGCGTCCGCTGGTGGAAGTGGCGCACCGTCTGTCGCAGGGTGAGCCGGTGAGCAGCATCCGCGACGTGCGCAATACCGCCATTATGGTGAAAGAGGCGCTGCCGGGCTGGAGCGGGGTGGATTCCCGCATCATTGATATGCCGGGCAAAATCGACCCTATCCCGCACCCGTACGGTGAAGATCTGCCGTGTGCCGATAACAAGCCGGTTGAGCCGAAAAAAGCGGAAGCGAAGTCAATCGTTGTGCAGCCGCCGCGCCCGAAACCGTGGGAAAAGACCTACGTGCTGCTGCCGTCCTACGAGAAGGTGAAAGCCGACAAGGTGCTCTACGCGCACGCGTCCCGTATTCTGCACCATGAAACCAACCCGGGCTGCGCCCGCGCGCTGATGCAGAAGCACGGCGAGCGCTTTATCTGGATCAACCCGCCGGCGATCCCGCTCTCCACCGAAGAGATGGACAGCGTCTTTGCGCTGCCGTACAAGCGCGTGCCGCACCCGGCGTACGGTAACGCCCGTATCCCGGCGTATGAGATGATCCGCTTCTCGATCAACATCATGCGCGGCTGCTTCGGCGGCTGTTCGTTTACTCTTGTTTTTATGTATTTAGAGTTAAACTCTACTTTTCTATTTTTAGAATTCAAGCTATTCATCGTAATTGAGAGATATCCTTTTAATGTTCAGCAAGCCTGTTAAAAGCACTTTATCTGAACCGCGTTTTGCCTAAATCCTGCTCAATATATACTCTCCCTGAGTTCTGAAATCCTCAAATTCCCCAATCTTAAAGCATTGATACATAGATGATGTCAGATAATGCGCAATCATCTCACCGCCAATATGGATCCGTTCCGGGTGTGGGTATGTCGCCTGTATAGCCCTTTGTTCATTCATCATTACAGGAATTGTCTGCAACAAATCCCCATCCAAGATTTGGCACTCAGGTTTTACTCCTGTTCCGTATTGTAATTGCTCTGATTCGAAATCATGGACTGAGCGATAGGCGAACGAAACGATATTTCCTGTTTCCTCGCAAATTGCGAACTGATAAACACTGGTTGTCACCGTTGAAGAAGAGGGAATTGCATGGTCATGCTTGTATTGTTTCCACAGCCTCCTTAGACAGGCCGATGTATGATAATTGAGATTTTGTATACCTGATACGACCATTCTGGTTGATGCTTCAAGCAACCAGGTGTTAGAAAATCCACCTGCCCCCGTTCCTGCTATGATGGTTCTTAGCTGGGGGATGTAACCTGCTTTGGAAACAAAAGATGAATCGCCACGCGTTTAACAGACACCTCAGAGTCATTTATGGACTGACCCCGCCCCGGTAGACGATCCTGCCCTATAGTTTGGACTGACCCCGCCCCGGTAGACGATCCTGCCCTATAGTTTGAGCATAGGAGGAGCGTATGGGCACACCACGATTT
>NZ_JASEYI010000027.1:0-57969 GCF_035064085.1 Enterobacter sp. R-1.6.2 | reverse complement strand
GCGGGGTGGAGCAGCCTGGTAGCTCGTCGGGCTCATAACCCGAAGGTCGTCGGTTCAAATCCGGCCCCCGCAACCAACACTTCTGAAAACAATAAACACCCTCAAGGGTGTTTTTTTGTATCTGTCGTTTGTGAATTTGCCGGGCGTTTACCCGGCTGAAAGCATTATCCGCGTCGCGCCAGCGTCGCCCCGTCAGAGAAATACGCCCGTATCCCCGCCAGAATCGACTCCGCAACCTCCTGCTGGAATTTTGCCGTCTTGAGCTTACGCTCCTCTTCGACGTTACTGATAAACGCGGTTTCGACCAGGATGGACGGGATATCCGGTGCCTTGAGTACCGCAAACCCGGCCTGTTCAACGCTGTTTTTATGCAGCTTATTGATGTTGCCCAGCTTGCCCAGCACCGCTTTACCAAACTTCAGGCTGTCGTTAATGGTCAGCGACTGCACCATATCGAACATAGTATGGTCGACGTAGCGGTCGCCGCTTTTGCTCACGCCACCAATCAGGTCAGAGGCGTTCTGGCTGTCAGCCAGGAATCTTGCTGCGGTACTGGTCGCGCCTTTGGTTGAGAGCGCGAACACCGACGAGCCGCTTGGCTGGCGGCTGGTAAAGGCATCCGCATGGATCGACACGAACAAATCGGCGCGCTGCTTCTGCGCTTTCGCCACCCGGACCTTCAGCGGGATAAAGATATCTTCATTGCGCGTCATATAGGCGCGCATATTGCCTTCTTTATCAATCAACGCCTTCAGGCGGCGGGCAATTTGCAGCACCACGTCTTTTTCACGCGTGCGGTATTTACCCACCGCGCCGGAGTCTTCGCCGCCGTGGCCGGGATCGAGCATGATCACAATCGGACGATCGCGCCCTGCTTTTCCGGGCTGCGGACCGCTTTGCGCAGGCGGCACCTGACGCTGAAGATCGCCCTTGTTGTAGTCTTCCAGCAGAGCGAGAAGCGGATCCTGGATATCCGTTGCGTTGGCCGGGTAGAGATCCATCACCAGGCGCTCTTTAAACGTCGCGACGGGCGCCAGGGCGAACAGCTGCGGCTTAACGTTCTGTTTAAGCTCAAACACCATGCGCACGGTTTGCGGATCAAACTGCCCGACGCGCGCCGATTTAATAAACGGATCGTCGCCGCGGATCTGCGCCGCCATCCCTTTCAGCACGGAGTTGAGGTTAACGCCTTCGAGATCCACCACCACGCGTTCCGGGTTGCTGAGGGCAAATTGCTTATATTTCAGCACGCGATTGGATTCGACCGTCACGCGCGTATAGGTCGACGACGGCCATACGCGCACCGCCACCACCTGACTCGTGGCGGCAAGACCGACCTGACTGACGCTAAGCAACCACATTGCCCCGGCCCCTTTTAACAAACGGCGGCGGCTTATTGCTGAATTGGATCCCGACATGCTTCTCCCGAGCAAGAACACTGACTGATATACAAAATGTCCAAATTGACCGAAAACTTTAACGAATGACGCATAAACTGTCATCTATAAAAGGGTAAACAATCATACGCTAACGCACGGATTACTTACCAATTTCTGTGGGTCGCGGAAAATTTGCGCTTGCACACGCGGCCACAATCGAATAAAAATACAGAAATTACGAATAAACATTCATTAAGGGTTGTGCCATGGTGAAGGAACGTAGAACCGAACTGGTCCAGGGATTCCGCCATTCTGTTCCCTATATCAACGCCCATCGGGGAAAAACGTTTGTCATCATGCTTGGCGGCGAAGCCATTGAGCATGAAAATTTTTCCAGCATCGTCAATGACATTGGCCTGCTGCACAGCCTCGGGATCCGCCTGGTGGTGGTTTATGGCGCGCGTCCGCAGATCGACGCCAACCTGGCCGCTCACCACCACGAGCCGATTTACCATAAACATACCCGCGTCACCGATGCCAAAACCCTGGAGCTGGTGAAACAGGCGGCGGGTCTGCTGCAGCTGGATATTACCGCGCGTCTCTCCATGAGCCTGAACAATACGCCGCTGCAGGGCGCGCATATCAACGTCGTGAGCGGCAACTTTATCATTGCCCAGCCGCTCGGCGTGGACGATGGCGTGGATTACTGCCACAGCGGCCGTATCCGTCGTATTGATGAAGAAGCTATTCACCGCCAGCTGGACAGCGGTGCCATCGTGCTGATGGGCCCGGTCGCTGTTTCCGTGACCGGCGAAAGCTTTAACCTGACGTCCGAAGAGATCGCCACGCAGCTGGCGATCAAGCTGAAGGCGGAAAAAATGATTGGGTTCTGCTCCTCCCAGGGCGTCGTGGACGCTGAAGGAACAATCGTACCGGAACTCTTCCCGAATGAAGCCCAGGCTCGCGTGGAGGCGCTGGAAGCCGAAGGCGATTACCACTCCGGCACCGTGCGCTTCCTGCGTGGCGCCGTGAAGGCCTGCCGCAGCGGCGTGCGCCGCAGCCACCTGATCAGCTATCAGGAAGACGGGGCCCTGCTGCAGGAGCTGTTCTCCCGCGACGGTATTGGTACACAGATTGTGATGGAGAGTGCGGAGCAGATCCGCCGCGCCACCATCAATGACATCGGCGGCATTCTGGAGCTGATCCGCCCGCTGGAACAGCAGGGCATTCTGGTACGCCGGTCACGCGAACAGCTGGAGATGGAGATCGACAAATTCACCATTATTCAGCGCGATAACCTGACCATTGCCTGCGCCGCGCTCTATCCGTTCCCGGAAGAGAAGATCGGTGAAATGGCCTGCGTGGCGGTGCATCCTGATTACCGTAGCTCTTCACGCGGCGAAATGCTGCTTGAACGCGTGGCGGCACAGGCGCGCCAGATGGGACTGAGCAAACTGTTCGTCCTGACGACGCGCAGCATTCACTGGTTCCAGGAGCGCGGATTCACGCCGGTGGATATCGATTCTCTGCCGGAAACGAAGAAAGAGATGTACAACTATCAGCGTCGTTCAAAAGTGCTGATGGCTGACCTGGGATAATACAACGCTTGCCGGGTCGCGCTGCGCGTACCCGGCCTGGATATCTGGCGTTGTTCAGAGTGACTCAAATATCGCGCCCAGCCCGCTTCGGCGTTCCGTTCGGGTGGCGATCGCCTGCACCAGCACCCGCTCATCGGTATAGAGCGAAAGACGCTGACGCGCGCGCGTAATGGCGGTATAGATCAGCTCGCGGGTAACGACGGGTGAAAGCTGCGTGGGCAGGATCAGCGCCGCATGGTTAAACTCGGAGCCCTGGGATTTATGCACCGTCATCGCCCAGGCGGTTTCATGCTCGGGCAAACGGCTGGGCTGGAAGGACTTCACGCTCCCGTCCGGCATCTGGAACCAGACGCGCAGGCCCTGACCACAATCGAGCGCAATCCCGATATCCCCGTTAAACAATCCCAGCGCGCTGTCGTTGCGGGAGATCATTACCGGTCGCCCTTCATACCAGCGCGAGTGCTGGGTACGGTTAATTTTGCGTTTTTGCGCCAGCAGCTGTTCCAGCCTGTCGTTCAAACCCCGGACGCCAAAGGGGCCTTCCCTCAGCGCACAGAGCAGCTGGTATTCGCCAAACGCGGCAATGACCTGCTCCGGCGTACTTTGCTGTTGTACGCTCGTCAGAAAGTGCTGATACCCCTGCAGGGCGTCGTCCAGCATCGCCTGATACTCTTCCCCACTTTGCAGCGATTTTTTCTCAATATCCGTAAAGGTACCGTCAAATACCGCTGTGGTGGTGCGCCGGTCGCCCCGGTTCACCGCCGCCGCAAGCTGGCCGATGCCGGAGTCGCTGCCGAAACGGTAGCTTTTTTGCAGCAGACACAGGCTGTCGCGCAGCGCCCCTGCAAGCGAATGGTTTTCAGACGTGAGCGAACATCCGGTGAGACGGGCCAGCTCCTGCGCGCGTTCCGCGGTATATCCCAGGCTGGCATAGGTGCAGATATCCCCCAATACGGCTCCCGCCTCTACGGAGGCAAGCTGATCGCGATCGCCGAGGAAAATGACGCGCGCGTGCGGCGGTAGCGCATCGATCAAACGCGACATCATCGTCAGGTCAATCATCGACGCTTCATCCACGACCAGCACGTCAAGGTGCAGTGGGTTACCGGCATGATAGCGCAGACGCTGGCTACCCGGCTGTGCGCCAAGCAAACGGTGCAGCGTGCTCGCTTCATTGGGGAAAAGCGCAAGCTGCTCCCCGGTTAGCGGCAGTTTTTGCAGCGCGCCGCCTAACGACTCCGTCAGACGTGCCGCCGCTTTACCGGTGGGGGCGGCCAGGCGAATACGGCACTTTTTCTCACCCGATAGCTGAATCAGCGCGGCAAGCAGTTTTGCCACAGTAGTCGTTTTCCCGGTGCCCGGGCCACCAGAAATCACCGAGATCCGTCGCGTTAAGGCCACGGCTGCCGCCACTTTCTGCCAGTCTGTCGCGTCGTCAGAGGTAAACAGCGTATCCAGCGTTTGCCGGAGCTGCGCTTCATCGCAGGGAAGCGGGGCGTTGGTCTCGCTGAAGAAGCGCGCTACCGTCAGTTCGTTACGCCACAGCCGGTTAAGATACAAACGCTCGCCGACAAGGATCATCGGCGTCCCGGTATCGGCTCCGCTTACGGCAGGCGAGCCGAGTAATATCTCCTGCCAGTCCACTTCGTCACCCAGCAGCGCGAAACACGCCTGTAAAGCCGGAGGCATTTTCTCATCCACCGCCAGACGCGACAGCGGCAGACATACGTGCCCTTCCCCCGCGTCTTTGCTCAGAATGGCTGCGGCCAGCATGACGGCAGGCTCCTCGCCTGCCACCATCATGGCGAACTGCACATCCAGGTGACGCAGTAACCGTTGTTCAACCGCGTCCAGCAGTAGCGCCTGCATCGTCATGCCACCTCCTCCGTGCTTGCAGCAAACAGGTTATCCATTTTTTCAATCAGTTCCACAGCCGGACGCGTGCTAAAGACGCCGGAACGCGGGTCGTTAGCATCCACTCCGCGCAGGAACAGGTAAATGACGCCACCAAAATGATCTTCGTAGCGGTAATCGGCCATGCGATGGCGGAGGTAACGGTGCAGCGCAAGGGTGTAAAGCTGGTACTGCAGATCGTAGCGATGCATTTGCATTGCCGATGCCATCGCGTCCTGGGTGTAGGCTTCGCTGCTTTCACCCAGCCAGTTCGATTTGTAATCCAGCAGGTAGTAGCGCCCTTCGTGGCGGAAAACCAGGTCGATAAAGCCTTTGAGCATCCCCTGCACCTGGCGGAAGTTCAGCGGCGGGCACCCGGCGGATAACGGATCGTACTCGCGGATCAGCGCATCAAGCGCCTCGGCCCTGAGCGGGCTGGCGATGGGGAGATAAAACTCCATCTCCACCTGCTTATCTTTGGCAGTCAACTGGTTCAGGGAGATCCCCTGCGTCGTGAGCGGCGCGTGCAGTACCGCGCGGATCCAGTCGGTGAGAACCGGCTGCCACTGCGCGTCGTAGCCGCCACTCTGTAACATTTTCAGCACCCACTCTTCGGAAACCGGCTGGGTAAAATCCAGCTCTTCAAACAGGCTGTGCAAAAACGTGCCCGGCGAGGCGCCGCGCGGGAACTGGTGCGGCGTGAGCACCGGCTCAGCGGGTACGCTACCGGCTCCTGCGGCGTCCACGTCCAGTTTTGGCATCAGATCCTGCGCAATACTCTGCCCGTGCTGCTGTAAACCGGAGTAGCTGGTGACGCGCCAGTCGTCGGCAATGGTACGCACAACCTGGCGGGCATGGAGCTCTGACTCACGCAGCTCCGGCATCTGCCAGCGGCTGTTGTCGGGCTGAGACGGAATATGCAAGGCAACATGCTCCGTGCAAAGCGATTCGATGCACTGGCGCAGGCCCGCCGCGTCTTTGGGTTCGCCGTGCTGAATAAGCCGCCCCAGCGCGCTCAGATGAAAATCACTCTCCCCGGTCTTTTCGCCACGGCGACGGAACAGAGGTGCAACGCCCAGGCTGCAGTGCCAGACCGAACGGGTCAGCGCCACGTAAAGCAGGCGCAGGTCTTCCGCCAGACGCTCGGCTTCGGCCAGCTCAACGCTGGACTCCGCGTTGCTGAGATCGAGCACCGCCTCAAAAGACTCGCGATCGTGGTAAAAGGCCTGATCCTGCACGCGATAATTGGCGATAAACGGCAGCCAGACCAGCGGATATTCCAGGCCTTTCGACTTGTGAATGGTGACGATCTGCACCAGATGTTTATCACTCTCTAGTCGCATCTGCTGGCTGGACGAATTACTGTTCGGATCGGCAATCTGCTGCGCCAGCCAGCGTACCAGGGCGTGTTCGCTCTCCAGCTGCGTACCGGCTTCCTGCAGCAGTTCGCTGATATGTAAAATATCGGTCAAACGGCGCTCGCCGCCTGCTGTCGCCAGCATATTCTCCGCAATGTGGCGCTGCGCCATGAGCTCACGCACCATCGCCATGACTCCACGCTTCTGCCATTTTTCGCGGTAGCGAACAAACTCTTCTACGACAGAATCCCACGCGGCTTCGTCATTGTTCAGCGCATCAATATCCCGCGCGTTCAGCCCGAGCATCGCGCTCGCTAATGCGCTACGCAGCGTGCTTTCCCGCTCCGGAGCCAGCACGGCCTGCAGCAGCCATAGCATCTCCTGCGCTTCCAGCGTTTCAAAGACGCTATCGCGGTTCGAGAGATAGACGGAGGGAATATTCAGTAACGTCAGAGCGTCGCGGATGAGCGCGGCCTCCTGACGGCTGCGCACCAGCACCGTGATATCGGATGCCTTTACCGGGGTTGGTTTATCCCCCTTCCACAGCAGCGCTTTACCGTGCGCGCCCGCACTGAGCCAGTCGCGGATTTGTGCGGCACTGTGCTGGGCCATGGCATTTTGATAGTCGGCAACGCCGCAGCCTTCCCCGTCCAGCAGCCAGAAGTTCATGGCAGGCTGCGTCTCGCCGTTGAACTCGAAGCGCAACGAGGCATTTTTCTCGGCGAACTTTACCGGCTGAAACGGGATCTCCCGGAACATAAACGCCGTATCCATGCGGCTGAAGAGCGCGTTGACGCTTTCCACCATGCCGGGAGAGGAGCGCCAGTTAGTATCAAGCGTGTAGTGCGCGTCAACTTCGCTACGGGCTTTCATGTAGGTGAAAATATCCGCACCGCGGAAGGCGTAGATGGCCTGTTTCGGATCGCCGATTAACAACAGCGCGGTGCCGGGCTGCTGGCGCCAGATACGGCGGAAAATGCGGTATTGCTGAGGGTCGGTATCCTGAAATTCGTCAATCATCGCCACCGGGAAGCGGGTGCGGATCGCGGCGGCAAGCGCTTCGCCATTTTCACTGCACAGCGCCGCATCGAGGCGGCTCAGCATGTCGTCAAACCCCAGCTCACCCCGGCGGCGTTTCTCACGCGCGACGGCGTCGCGAATTTCCGTCATGGCGCGGGTAATCATCAGATCGTTGAGCGTTAAGGGCTCAGCCAGCAGGGTTTCAATCGCCACAAACAGAGGATGCTCAGGCACAATGCCGTCGGCTTTGGTCCGCTCAGCCAGGAAACGTTGGGAGAATTTCTCCAGCGCATCCGGGAGCTGGTAGCCTCGCGTCTCCTCCTGCGCCCAGGCGCTGATCTTGTCGATCCATTTCCCCTGATTGCCACGGTTAAACTTGCGTCGGTCAATCCCGGAATTTTCGATGATTGCGTCAATCTCGCCAACGGACTCAATCCATTTTTGCTTGATGTCGGCAATTCTCGCGATGATTTTTTCATGGCGTGAGGCCAGGGTTTCATCCGCAGGCGGCGGGGATTTGATGACCGGTGCTTCACCCTGCAGATAACGATCGATAGCGCGCAGCAGCGCCTCCGGGCCCTTCCACAGCGCATGTACCGCTTCGGCGATATCGCGCTGTAACGGGTAGCAGTGGCGACGCCAGAAATCCGCGCAGGCCTGATAGCGAAGCACGGATTCATCTTCAATGAGCTGCTGTTCAAATAGCATTCCGGATTCAAACGCATTCAGGCTCAGCATACGCTGGCAAAAACCGTGAATGGTGAAGACGGACGCTTCATCCATCTGCCGTTCAGCGAGCAATAGCCACTGGGCTGCCTGTTGCTTATCGGCAATTTCTTCCAGAAGGCTCGCGTAGAGAGGGTTATCCGTGCTCTGACGCAGACAGGCGATGCGCAGCTCGTGGATATTGCTGCGAATACGGCCCCGCAGCTCAGCGGTGGCAGCCTCGGTGAAGGTCACCACCAGCAGTTCCTCCACGCTCAAAGGACGTGGAAAAGCGGCGTTGCCGCCAAGCCCCAGCAGCAGACGCAGGTACAGCGCGGCAATGGTGAAGGTTTTTCCCGTTCCCGCTGAGGCTTCAATCAATCGTTCACCCTGCAGAGGTAAACGTAAGGGATCAAGGGACTCAGCGGTATCGGTCATTCTTTCTTACTCCAGGGCATAGATTGCTGCAGCGCGCTGACGCTCTTCCAGACTTTCCAGCCTTTCGGGTTCACGTATTCCGTTTTCCCGTTCTGGCTACCGGAAACCTGAGACAGGATAGTGATTCCCTGCGGCTTAATGACCGCCTGATGGAAGAAGTCTGCAACCTTCTGCGGCGTCAGCTGTTTTATCTCGGCCACTACTTTATCACGCGAATCAAATTTCAGATTACCGCGATCGAAATCTTTGCTCAGCTGCGAGGCTTCTTCACCCAGCGTCTGCGGCGGCTGCATCACCTGTGCGATGACGGCCTGCTGGATCTGCGCAAACTCTTCCGGCTTCATGGCGCGCAGTTTCGCTTCCACCTGCGGGAAGAAGGCCTGGTAACGCTTCCAGAGATACGCCGGCTGTTTATCGCTGCTTTGCAGCAGGAAACCCAGCCCCCACTGTCGGCCTACGTTCATGGAGAAGGCAAACACAGCGTAGCCAAGCTGCTCCTCTGTGCGTAACTGGTTGTAGAACCACGGCTGAATAATTTGCCCCAGAACGGCACTCTGCGCTGAGCTGGCGAATTCATCGTAGCCCGTTGGCACAAATACCGCGGCCAGCGCGGAATCCGTGCTGTTACCCGCCTTTTCAAAAATCACATTCTGTTTTTTCTCAACCAGCACGTCCTGGTTGCGGCACCACTCGTCGCCTTTCGAACCGAGCTGAGTGCGTACATTCTCTGCCAGGGTTTTGGCCTGATCCTCACTCATGTTGCCGACGATCAGGAACTCCGGACGCGTGTTGGTTTTCAGCGCATCACGGTAAACCAGCACGTCTTTTAAGGTGATCGAAGGCAACAGCGCGCGGCGATCCTCTCGCTGGAAATAAGGAACTTGCGACAGCATTTGCGCCGGCATAAGCGCCATATCGTAAGCTTTGCCCTTCTCCGCAGAATCCATCATCTGCGCATACCACGATTTAGCCTGTTCAAGCTGCTCTTCCGTCGGCGTATAGCTGAAATAGCCCTCCAGCAGTGCCTGGAACAGCTGAGGCAAACGCTGGGTATAGCCGTTTGCATTGAGCATCAAACCGTTGTTGGCGTTGGTGGAGAAGCTGATCCCGCCCACGGCCGCCTGGTTGCTGAGCTGATCGAGCGCAATCCCGGCGAGATAGTCATTGAGCGCGAACATCACCTGATTTTTGGCGCTGTTCATCGCTTTCGGGTTACGCAGCACCACGCTGACATCGGCCTTTGGCTCGCTTGCGAAGTAGCGGCTGGGGGTGTACACCACGCGCAGCGTCGGTTCATCAACGATGAGCGCCGGGTGCGGGTAATCTTTAGTCGTTTTGGTCAGCGAGAAGTCATCCGGAATATAGGGGTTCAGCTCCGGCAGCTTTAACGCAATCTCCCCGGCCTTCTTCTGCCAGTCGGCGAAGGTCTGCGCGCTGATTTTGTCCACCTGATAAGGAGCATCGACAAAATACGCCGTCTTGTTATGCGGTTCGTTCGGGCTGATGTACCAGATGCGGGCATTCTCCGGCGTCATCATCGCCAGGCGGGCTTTTACCGCATCGGCATCATAGCGGTCGGCAATATTGACCGCATCGAGGGTGTGTTCCACCGGCACGCGGATCATGGTATCCGCCAGCCACTCAACGTAATCCATATCGCGGGTAATGGACGGGTAACGGAAATCGAGATCCAGCACGTGGGCGAGCTCATCAAAGTAGCGCTTATCGACGCCTTTCTCACGCAGTAAAGAGAGGTAGCTGAAGATCGCCGCCACCACTTCGTCACGGTTTGCCAGGCCCTTGTCGGTCAGGGTGGCGGAGATCGCCAGCACGCCGCTATTGCCGTTCACAACCGGATCGGAGTCGGCGCGAATACCTTCCACCAGCCCCTGTTTTTGCAGCCAGTCAGAAAGCGTACCCGGGCTACGGTTACCTATCAGATAGGTCACCAGCTCATCGGTTTTACTGCGAAACTGTGCGGTGTTGTTATCGATGCGGAATTCCACGCGCAGCACTTTGCGCGGCAGCGCAGGCACGTAGTGGATCACGATGCCCTTTTGCGCATCCGTGACCACCGGTACGTCTATCTGCGGCAGGTCGATATTTTTATTCGGCACCCGGCCAAACGTTTTAGCCGCCATGCCTGCCAGTTCTGGCAACGGTTTATTGCTGTAGATGACCGCTTTCATCAGGTTGGCGGAGTAGTATTTATCGCGAAACGCGTGCAGGGCATCAAGCACCGGGCTGTTCGGTTTGTCGCTTAACGTCTCAAGGTTACCGCCGGAGAAGCGCGAACCCGGGTGCGCAGGGTTGATGGTTTCGGCGCTGACCTGGGCCATGCGCATACCGTCTCGCGTGCGGGCAAGGGTCAACTCAGCATTGACGGCATTGCGTTCACGGTCGGCATATTTTTTATCCAGCAGGGGGGCGGCGATGGAATCAGCAAGGCGATCGACCGCGCCTTCCAGCGCATCATTTTCGACTTCAAGATAAAAGGCCGTGCGGTACGGTGCCGTACTGGCATTGTGGCTGCCGCCATGCATTTTCAAAAATTCGGACAGGCTATCCGGCTGCGGGTATTTTTTTGACCCCATCAGCGTCATATGTTCCAGATAATGTGCAAGCCCAGGATGCGCGTCAGGATCTTCCAGCGATCCAATCGGCACCACTAATGCCGAGAGGGACTTCACCGCCTGCGGATCGGAAACCAGCAGCACGGTCATGCCGTTATCAAGACGAATAGCCTGATATTGACGGGTATCTTTTTCGCTTTTACGAATAGTTTCCTGAACGGGTTGCCAACCGGAGTCTGCCTGAGTGACAGGTACCCAGAGGGCGAAAAACAAAACAAACGCTTTAAACAAGGTGCTACCTCTTTATCACGGCTACATCATTAATACATTGCGTGCTGGACACGCCAACATCTCTTTATTGGGTACATCAGTCCGTGATAAGAAGTGCATCATAATTGAACACCCCATGCTGCGCAATTTTTATACAGCGCTCAGGACTGATTAAATTTAAACAACGGCAGCAGGTAGCGCTGCGCCTCTTCCGTGATGGCCTCAAAGTACTCTGGCTCAAGCGTTCGCCATAAGCGCTGATACCAGACATCTTCACCTTCGCCCCGCACCATCATGTTTCCTTCGTAGGCCTGCATAAATTTACTGCGCGCTTTCTGCAGTGACGCCTCATCCGTTAACATCGCATCATTCTGTGCGTCATAACAGGCTTTTATCCAGGCCCCGCCACTTTCCGGCAACAGCAGGAGCGGTTTGTTCATTCCCTGACGGTAGCCCTCAATGTACAAAGACAGATACCGTAACGCCTGCTCAGACTCCATCGGCGGGAAGCGCCATTCGCCCTCTTTGCGCACGAAAATCCGACTTTCACCTTTATGACCATCCGCACTGTAGACAAGATGTTCCAGCCAGAGTTGCAAACCCTGTGAAACGCTCAGCATAGAAGGCCGCCAGCGCAGCAGCCCGTCCGGCTGAACCTGGGTTAACCAGCCCGTAAGCTGTACACCATTGCAGTTGAGATCGATTTCAATGCTTTTCCCTGGCTGTCGGCACGCTCTTACGCGCTCTGCCAGGGCGGTCATCTCCTGACACTGCGCCTCCCAGACAATTTCCCCGAATGCCCCATAGGGCAGCTGCCCTGCAGCACGGTAGCGGCGATAAAGTTTGTCCGCATCTTCCTCGTCAACCAGCGCATTCAATAGCTGCAGGTTTAACTGGTAGCGCTCCAGCCCTTCCAGCGTAAAAGGCTCTGCATCAGGAATTTCACTCTCTTCAGAACGGAAGTTGACCTGCAATCGCTGCTGGAAGAAGGCGCGCACCGGATGCGCCCAAAACCGCTGAAGCTGTTCGAAGGTCAGGGTGTCGACAGGGCGCGGGTCAAGCTCCTGAATGAAATCGGTATGCGCACTCCCCTCCTTTTTCGCCGCCGGTAGCCACTCCTGGGCATAGCTCTGGCGCTCGCTGGGCGTGTAGTTCACCGGGTCAAACGGCATGCGGCTGTGGAAACAGGTGATATGGGCTTTCACCCTCTTCTCGCTTTCATCGCAGTTGCGCTCATCATCCCCCGTCAGATAGTGACTCTGGCCGATATAGTCCACCAGCTCCTGCACCAGAACGGAGGGAAAACGCTCGCTGTTGTCCTGAATGGAACGGCCGATATAGCTGATATAGAGCTTACTCTGGGCGGAAATGAGCGCCTCAAGGAAGAGGTAGCGGTCATCATCGCGGCGGCTACGGTCTCCCCGCTTTGGATTTGCGCTCATCAAATCGAACCCCAGCGGCGCCAGCGCGCGCGGATAAACGCCGTCGTTCATGCCAAGCAGACAGACCACTTTAAACGGGATAGAACGCATTGGCATCAGGGTGCAGATATTGATGGGGCCTGCCAGGAAACGCTGGCTGATTCGCTCCTGGTCAAGCCGCTGCGTTAGCTCATCCCTCAACAGCGACAGTGGGATTGCCTCCTGATAATGGGAATTCACGCCTTCATCGACGATCGCCTGCCACTGCGTTTCAATCAGTGCCATTGCCGCTTCGGTGTCACTGTCTGGCAGGAAGAAATCATTAAGCAATGCCCTGCAAACCGGGAGCCACGCTTCAAGCGGACGCGGCTGCATCAGCTCGTGTCGCCAGCGGTTAAGCTGCATCAGGAGTGATGCTAAATGCCCCACCAGTTCAGCAATTAACCCGCTGGACTCATCGTAAGGCAGCACCTCATTCCACTCGCCCTGGCTGCTCTCCATGGCGTAGCCCAGCAGCATACGCGTCAGGCCAAAACGCCACGTGTGCTGCCCGGTTGGAGGAAGTTCGAACTCCTGAACGTTATCGTCATCGATCCCCCAGCGTACGCCAGATTCATTCACCCACTGGCGAAGGTAGCGCAGCCCCTCTTCATTGATGTTGAAGCGTGCAGCCAGCACGGGAACATCCAGTAACGCCAGGACATCTTCGGAGATAAAGCGGCTATCCGGCAGTGAAAGCAGAGTGATAAAGGCCTGCAGTGCCGGATGCGACTGACGGGCACGACGGTCAGAGATAGCGTAAGGCAGATATCGCTCGCCCGTCGCACTGCCAAAAACGGCCTGGATGAAGGGACTGTAGCTGTCGATATCCGCCACCATCACCACAATATCGCGTGGCGTCAGTTCGGGATCGTCCTGCAGCATCGCCAGCAGCTGGTCGTGAAGCACTTCGACCTCACGCTGAGGGCTATGGCAAACATGGATCGTGACGCTGCGATCGTCAGCATCCAGCTTGCGCTTGCTGTCGCTGCGTTCGAATTCTTTCGCCGTCACGCCCATCACGGCACGGTTTTCCAGATCGAGGATATCCAGCTGAATATGATGCAGCAGGCTATCCGGGGCAATATCGACAAAGGCATCTACGTCGCCTTCACCTGATGAGGTGATGTCTGAAAGCATGTGAATGTAGTCACGCCCCAGCTTCCCCCACGAGGCAAGCAGTGGATTGGGCAGGTTCTGGATACCGTCTTCATCAAAAAGCTGCCCGGCAGTCGAGCCGTCTTTAAACAGCGGGACGGAACGTTCTTCAAAAAGGCGCTTTCGTTGGCGAGTCACCAGCCGCGCAAGCCAACGTTCGTCGAGGATATCCCCCCAATACTGTCGGCAAGGGTTGGTGAACAAAATATGAATATCAATATGTTTACCCAGCGCGTTCAACGCCTTCAGATAAACAGGCGGTAATGCGGATATCCCGCAGATAAAAACGCGTGACGGCAGTCGGGCCGGGCGCTCCGACGCATTCTCGAGTATGGAGATAAACCGATCGTACAGGTTGGCACGGTGCCACTGAGGCTGCCCAAGTTTCTCCGTATGCTCTACCAGTGCTTTCCACAGCGGTGCCTGCCATATTTGCGCCTCCGGTAGCCCTTCAACCAACTCGCCCGCTTCCCAACGAATTAACCAGTCAGAACGGTAAACAAGGTATTGGTCGTAGAGATCGGCGGTGCGCGACGCCAGCTGGAACAGCTTGCGCTTATCGGTATCGTCATTGAGGTAGTGGCGCAGCATGGCGAATTCATCGTGCTGCAGCATTTCCGGCAGCAGCGCCATGAGCTTCCAGCTCATGCCTTGCTTGTTGAAGGCGCTCTGCTCCGGGATGTCCGGCAACACGCGCACAAACATCTCCCAGATAAAGCTCGCGGGCAGCGGGAAATCAATATTTGCGGCTATGCCAAATTTACGGGAAAGCGACATTTGCAGCCACTGTGCCATACCGGTGCTCTGCACCAGCACCATTTCAGGCTCAAAAGGATCGTCAAGCCGCTCGCGCTCAACGATAAATTCCATCAGCGCTTCCAGCACATCCAGACGATTTGAGTGGTAGACCCTTAACATAGACGCTCCCGACTACTGGCTAACCGGGCAATGCAGGCGCGTAATCTCACCGCGCCGCCCCAGAGGAGAAATAAGTGTGACCGTGATGCTGACACATCCTGCGTGCGTTGTCTGCCCCCGACTGGCCTGCCAGCCAGCCGGGAGAACATTTGTTGAGAGCTGAGACTGATTCCAGGCATGATGCCAGAGCTGTCGATACTGGTTAAACAGGGTAAACCGAGCCGCCAACGCCCGATGATAGCCGGACAAAGCCGTCACGACGATCACCAGCAGCATCATCGCCAGCAGTACCTCAACCATGCTAAACCCTTTTTCTCTGTTCACGGCAGCTGGCATAACGCGCTCTCCTTAAGGGGACAAAAATCACTCCAGCCGTGAGGCGAAAAGCGAACGTTCCCGTCGACAATCTCTCCTGAGCGCCAGAGCAGCAGGTCGCTGTCTCCGGCAATCAGCAGCACACGCGCCCCACTCAGCTGGCGCAAACACGCTCGCCACGCAGGAGTCTTCTTGCACTGAACCTGTGGCTCTGACGACCAGCTCTGAACCCGTCCCCACTCAAGCGCGGACTGCACCGCCGCCTGCTGCTGAAGCGAACGGCTCTCACCGCCGACGAGCGCGCTAAACGTTGTGAGCTGCTGATTGAGACCGGTGAGGATCAGAGTACCGAGCACCAGTAAAAGCAGAACCATCGCCATCGAAGACATTCCGCGTTGACGATTCACAGGTTGTACCCCGTGACCGTATACAACGCCTGCAAGGGCTCCCCCTGCTCGCCTTTACGAATCGCCGCCAGTTCGATTTTCACCTCGGGCGCAAAACCGGCATGTTCCACTGTCCTCACCACAAAATGCGCGATAGTAAGCCTGTCCGGGTCCGTGAGCTTTTCCCATCCTTTTCCTTCACACGACGTCGCCCCCCGCTGGGTTTCCAGCGCGCCAGACTCCAGACGAAAACCGGTGCTGTCATTTTCTGATGCGCTGTTATCCCAGCTGCCGTTACTGTTGGCATCCCACCGCACAATGACGCAACTTCCAAGCCTCGCGGTCACCAGCGCCTGTCCCTGACAGTTTCCCGCGCAGTATCCCGCACGCTGGAGCTGTTTGCCCAGGGCGAACAGATGGTGCCAGACTTCTTCCTCCAGTTGTCTCTGGCCGGATTGCGCTAAGACCGCCCGCTGCAAGCCGGGTAAAAAACGCGATGCGCTTATCAGCAGGAGGCTGCTAATCGCCGTGGCAATCAGAACTTCGGTCAGTGAGAAACCTCGCTGCTTCATCGACATGAACCTCCCGCAGAGACCTTACACATCCTGATGCGTCCTCCATTTGAGACAATAATCAGCCATTCTCCTGCGCGGCTTTGAACGCATATCCGCCCAGCCCAAGCCGTATCCTTTAATCCATAGAACGCGAGCGACGGCGTTACCTCGCCGATCGCGACCTCAGGCCAGAGCGGAATCAGCACAAAGGGATTGCCCTTCTCACAGCCTTGCGCGGCAGAGCTCAGCAGACAATCCATGCCTCCCACCCGCTGATGGGTAATTTGATGGTCGCGGTTGTAGCGGTTGGCATGATTGCGTAGAAACAGCAGGTAATCTCGTACCTGACTGGCGGTTTGCCACAGCCGCTGCTGCCGCTGCCAGCTGTCCCAGCCGTACAGACCCGAGGCGCTGAGGATAACGACAAGCGAAATCGCGACCAGCGTTTCGATAAGCGTAAAACCGTTCTCTTTTTTCATATCGGGAGTGTGGCGAAGCGCGGTGAACATGACGAGCGACGGATCCTCGTTTTACGAGGCGTTATCCGGAGAATCAGGAGTGTTGCAGCGCGTTGCACGCTTTCTGGATAGCGCTTCGGGAAACGGGATAAAGGCGAAAAAAAACCGGCGCTAAAGAGCACCGGTTGTGTCACGCTTTATCGCATCAGATAGCGACGGGCGCTTTGATGCCCGGATGCGGGTCATAGCCCTCAATCTCGAAATCATCAAAGCGATAGTCGAAGATTGATGCCGGTTTGCGTTTGATAATCAGCTTCGGCAGCGCACGCGGTTCGCGGGTCAGCTGGAGATGCGTCTGTTCCATATGGTTGCTGTAAAGATGGGTGTCCCCACCGGTCCAGACAAAATCACCCACTTCCAGGTCGCACTGCTGCGCCATCATGTGGACCAATAGCGCATAGCTGGCAATGTTAAACGGCAGGCCGAGGAACACGTCACAGGAGCGCTGATAGAGCTGGCAGGAAAGCTTTCCATCCGCCACATAGAACTGGAAGAACGCGTGGCAAGGTGCCAGCGCCATTTTATCCAGCTCGCCGACGTTCCAGGCGGAAACGATGATTCGGCGCGAGTCCGGATCGTTTTTCAGCTGGTTCATCACGGTGGTGATCTGGTCAATATGGCGGCCATCAGGCGTTGGCCAGGCGCGCCACTGCTTGCCGTAAACCGGGCCCAGGTTGCCATTTTCATCTGCCCATTCGTCCCAGATTGAGACGTTATTTTCGTGCAGATACGCAACGTTGGTATCGCCTTGCAGGAACCAGAGCAGTTCATGAATGATCGAGCGCAGATGGCAGCGCTTTGTCGTCACCAGTGGGAAGCCTTCTTGCAGGTTGAAGCGCATCTGGTGGCCAAAAATAGAGAGCGTACCGGTGCCGGTGCGGTCGTTTTTCGGCGTGCCCTCGTCGAGCACTTTTTTCATCAATTCAAGATACTGTTTCATGGTTCCTCAGGAAATTTGTTGCTGTGGACGACGACGATACGCCCAAATCATCATAATGGCACCCGCGACAATCATCGGAATGGAGAGGATCTGCCCCATGCTGATGTACTGTACCCATTCGCCGGTAAACTGTGCGTCTGGCTGACGGAAGAACTCGACGATAATACGGAATGCGCCGTAGCCAATCAGGAACAGGCCGGAGACAGCGCCCATCGGACGCGGTTTGCGGATAAACAGGTTGAGGATGATAAACAGCACCACGCCTTCCAGCGCCAGTTCGTACAGCTGAGACATATGGCGCGGCAGAACGCCGTAGGTATCGAAAATGGACTGCCACTCCGGGTGTGATGGCAGTAGCGCGATATCTTCTGCGCGGGAGCCCGGGAAGAGCATCGTGTACGGCACGCTCGGGTCGACGCGGCCCCACAGCTCACCGTTGATAAAGTTACCCAGACGGCCAGCGCCGAGACCAAACGGGATCAGCGGTGCGATAAAATCTGCAACCTGGAAGAAATTGCGTTTGGTGCGTTTGGCAAAAATCACCATCACCAGGATCACCCCAATCAGGCCGCCGTGGAAGGACATGCCGCCGTCCCACACGCGGAACAGATAGAGCGGATCGTTCAGGAATACCGGGAAGTTATAGAACAGCACGTACCCAATACGGCCACCGAGGAACACGCCGAGGAAGCCCGCATAGAGCAGGTTTTCAACTTCGTTTTTCGTCCAGCCGCTGCCCGGACGACTGGCGCGACGGCCAGCGAGCCACATGGCAAAAATGAAGCCCACCAGGTACATCAGACCGTACCAGTGAAGCGAAACAGGTCCTACTGAGAAAATGACCGGATCAAATTCCGGAAAATGCAGATAACCACTGTTCATCTGTCACCACAAGATGTTGTTATTCCGCTGAAAGTGGACAGCGGTAGAAATGCGATTCTGCCGTAAGCAGAGGCTCCAAAGTTGCGAATCATAGCACAAGGCGGGCGCGGAGGATGCGCCAGAGATGTAAAAGATGTGTATAGGGTTTTATGCGCGCTGGAGCCCTCTCCCGGAGGGAGAGGCAGAAAGATGATTAGCGGCCGCCGCGGATCAGGCCGCCCATACCGCGCCGTTCCATAAACGCGGCGACCTGATGACGAACCTCAGCGGCCAGCTGCGCGTCAAGGCTGCGTTCAGCCAGCTCGCGGGCATCGTTGATGTCGATATGCCGCAGCAGGTACTTCACGCGGGCGACAGCGCGACCGTTCATCGACAGATGGCGGTATCCCAGACCAATCAGGATCGCAACGCACATTGAATCCCCGGCCATTTCACCGCACAGGCGTAAATCAATGCCGTACTGTTCCGCTTCACGGGCAATCATCGCTAACGCGCGAATGATCGCCGGATGCAGGCTGTCGTAGATACTGGCGACGCGGGTATTGTTACGGTCGACGGCCAGAATATATTGCGTCAGGTCGTTCGTGCCGACAGAGATAAAATCAACACGGTTTGCCAGCTGCGGCAGCATAAAGACCATAGACGGCACTTCAAGCATCACCCCGATCCGCGGTTTAGGGATCGCATAGCCGATCATCTCTTCCACTTCACGGCCTGCGCGCTCGATCAGTCGCCGGGACTCGTCGATCTCATCAATGCTGGTGACCATCGGGAGTAAGATACTGAGATTGCCCGTCGCCGCGTTGGCGCGCAGCATTGCACGCACCTGGATCAGGAAGATCTCCGGCTGATCGAGCGTAATGCGGATCCCACGCCAGCCCAGGCAAGGGTTTTCTTCGCTGATCGGCATATAGGGCAGCTGTTTATCCGCGCCGACATCGAGGGTTCGCAGGGTGACAGGTTTGTCGTTAAACATCTGCAGCATCCCCTGATACTGCGCCACCTGCTCCTCTTCGGAGGGGAAACCGCTCTGCAGCATGAACGGGATTTCAGTACGGTACAGGCCAATACCGTCGATGCGGCTGCCAAGCTTTTCTTCATGCTCAGGGCTTAAACCGGCGTTGAGCATGACTTTGATCCGCTCTCCGCTCTTAAGCTGTGCGGGCAGGTTAACGTCATCCTCCGCCAGCTTGCTTAATTCATTCTCTTCGCTGATAAGGCGCTGGTATTCCTGGAGCAGAACCGGCTCAGGATCGACCAGCAGCTCACCGCGATAGCCGTCCACTACCAGCGTACGGCGGTGCAGTACCGACGGCTGGATATCCGCGCCCATAACGGTTGGAATACCCAGCGCGCGCACCATAATGGCGGCATGCGAGTTGGCTGCGCCATCGCGCACCACCACACCGGCCAGCCTGTCCTGAGGCAGTTCAGCCAGCGTCGTTGCCGAGAGCTCATCGGCGACCAGAACAAACCGTTTTGGCCAGGCATTCGGCCCCTGAATGGTGTCATCAAGATGGAACAGCAGACGCTGTCCCAGGGCGCGGAGATCGCCAGCCCGTTCTTTCAGGTAACCGTCAGTCAATGCCGCAAATTGGTCGGCAAATTTTTCGATGACCTTCTTAACCGCCCACTCTGCGACCGAGCCTTTATCCACTTCCGCAAACAGCTCACGACGCAGACGCGCGTCGGAGAGCAGGTGCGAATAGAGGTCGAAGATGGCCGCCGTCTCTTTTTGTGCACCTGCGGCAAAGCGCTTGCTGTAACGACGAAATTCATTCGCCGCCTCTTCCAGCGCGGCGGTAAGACGCTCGCGCTCAAGCGCTTCATCTAGCGTTGAGGCTTCGTAAACCTGCTCCATCAGCGGCAGCGTGGCGTCCATCCAGCCTTCCGCAATCGCTACGCCTGGTGATGCCGGAAGGGCACGAATGCGCGTATGGCGATACTGACCAAAGAGCGCGGCAAGCTGGGACTGGGAGAGGATCGCCGCCATCTGCGTGGCCAGCGTGACGAGGAAAGACTCTTCGCTTTCATCGTACTGACGTAGCTCGCGCTGCTGGACGACCAGCACGCCGAGCAGCTGGCGACGCTGGATAATCGGCACGCCAAGGAAAGCGCGGAAGCGCTCTTCTTTTACGGAAGGGATGTATTTAAAGCTGGGGTGTTTTTGCGCGTCAGCAAGGTTGATGGGTTCAGCCAGCCGCCCAACCAGGCCCACGATACCTTCATCAAATGCGAGCGTGACGGTGCGTCCACGTGGTTTTTTCAAACCACGGGTCGCCATCAGGTAATAGCAGCGCCGATCGTGGTCGGCCAGATACACCGAACAGACTTCGGTCTCCATCGCAAGACAGATGTCAGTGACCAGAATATTCAGCGCCTCGTTCAGACGCGGAGCACTGGCCACCTTCTCGACTATTTCTCGCAAGCGGGTGAGCATGATTTGCGTAGCTTAACCTCTTTTACGTCGCCAGGCAGGTGCGCTCTGCGGCTTAGGCGGGATCTCCTGAAGCTGCATTACCACACTTGCAAACTCTTTCATCACCCTACGGTAAACATCGCGTTTAAATGACACGACCTGACGAACAGGATACCAATAGCTCACCCAGCGCCAGCCATCGAACTCCGGCGTACTGCTGGTTTGCATATTGATGTCTGAATCGTTGCCCACCAACTGCAACAGAAACCACTTCTGTTTCTGGCCGATACAAACCGGCTTTGTGTCCCAACGCACCAAACGTTTCGGTAACTTGTAACGCAACCAGTTGCGGGTCGAAGCCAGGATGCGAACATCTTTTCGGCTTAAACCGACCTCTTCAAAAAGCTCCCGGTACATCGCTTGTTCTGGGGACTCTCCCGGATTGATCCCGCCTTGCGGGAACTGCCAGGAGTGCTGACCATATCGCCGGGCCCACATTACCTGGCCCTGACGATTACAAATTACTATTCCTACGTTCGGGCGGTAGCCATCGTCATCAATCACCGGACTACCCCAAACTAAACCTTATATATGAATGATTGTTTCACACTACAGGGAGGCGGTAAACCACTCTCTTACAGGGCTGCAACCTAATAACATTTGAATAACTCACAAATAAGTGCTGAGTTATAAACAGATGAGAGGTGGTGAAGGGAATTTTATTCACCTTTTCTGTGGATATAGTTGTGAAGAAGTGTCTGATTACCGATGAACAACCTCAAACGATGCAGTCTCCCCTTTTTCACCTTAATTAGATAATGCAATTATTTTCAAATAGTTAAATGTATTTCCATGAGCACAAAACAGAATATCGTGACGATCGTCACATCAGGGATCGTCATGCTGATGAAAGATCGAACAGCGTCGGTTTTATCCACAGATTGTGCCAATAAGTTAGTCACAATTTGTTTGAAAATTCGATTTTCATCGCACGTCAAGGCTGTAAATTGAAACAGTAGTCAGGGTTATGCCCAGTTATCCCATTTTTCTGTGGATAACATGGTGTAAGATCCTGTTCATTGTCAGTGACCAGATTTGAACAACCGGTTTTCTGAGTCTGGCAAAACGATTTCAAACCAATAAAAAAACCTATAAATCATACACATGGAATATTGGTACAGAAATAGTTAAACTCTATCCACAGGGGACAATTTCTTAGTTTATTTTTTAATCAAAAGGTTACCTTCATGCATCCGCTTACACCCTTGCTCTCACCGCCATCCAGCGAAGGTCAGTTGCTACAGCAGGCACGGCGTCTTGCAGGCTTTTCGCTTGGCGAGCTGGCGGCAATGGCAGGGCTTCAGATCCCGAAGGATCTGAAACGGGATAAAGGCTGGATCGGCATGCTGCTTGAGCTGTGGCTGGGTGCCAGCGCAGGAAGCAAACCCGAGCAGGATTTTGCAGCGCTTGGCGTGGAGTTAAAAACCATCCCTATAGACAGCCAGGGCAAGCCCCTTGAGACCACCTTCGTCTGCGTTGCGCCATTAACCGGCAACACCGGCGTAACGTGGGAAACCAGCCACGTTCGCCACAAGCTGAAGCGCGTGTTGTGGGTACCGGTCGAAGGTGAACGTCAGATCCCCCTGGCTGACCGTCGCGTTGGCGCGCCGCTGCTCTGGAGCCCGAACGACGATGAGGAGCAACAGCTGCGTCTGGACTGGGAGGAGCTGATGGACATGATTGTGCTTGGGCAGGTAGAGCGCATCACCGCCCGACACGGAGAAGTTTTACAATTGCGCCCGAAAGCGGCCAACAGCAAAGCGCTTACCGAGGCAATCGGCGCGAAGGGTGAGCCGATACTGACGTTACCGCGCGGTTTTTATCTCAAAAAGAATTTCACCGGCGCACTCCTTGCCCGTCATTTCCTGTTAAAAACATAGTTTTTTACTTATTTTGCGAGCTCTCAAACATAATCGACTGCTTTTTAAGATTTTACCGCTTCCTCAAGTCGCCATATCGGGTTAATACTAGATTATGATTTGATACGCGCCAGATGAGGACGATAACGATGAAAAAATGGGCAGTGTTAGTTTCAGCAGTCGGTTTAGCGTTTGCCGTATCGGGCTGTAGCAGCGATTACGTCATGGCGACAAAAGATGGTCGAATGATCCTGACCGACGGCAAACCCGAAGTCGACGATGATACCGGTCTGGTCAGCTACCGCGACCAGGAAGGCAATAAAATGCAGATCAATCGCGACGAAGTATCGCAAATTATCGAGCGATAAACAGATAAAGGTCAGTAGCTTGCTGGCCTTTTTGATTTTTTTCTTCCCCTTTTGCTTCCCCTCTGCCATGTTTATATTCCTTTGTCGGGCACGCCCTGACGCGGTCTATAAGTCTACTGAGGAAGCCGGCTATGCATTATCACCGTATCCCCCACAGCGCTCTGGAAATAAGCCAACTGGGGTTGGGCACGATGACATTTGGTGAACAAAACAGCGAAGCCGATGCCCATGCACAACTCGATTACGCCGTCAGCCAGGGGATTAACCTGATTGATGTCGCGGAGATGTACCCTGTTCCGCCACGTCCTGAAACGCAGGGACTTACCGAAACCTACGTCGGTAACTGGCTGGCAAAACGCGGCAACCGCGAAAAGCTGGTGATTGCCTCAAAAGTCAGTGGCCCCGCGCGCAACAACGATACCGGGATCCGCCCGAATCAGATCCTCGATCGCAAGAATATCCGCGCCGCACTGGACGCCAGCCTGAAGCGCCTGCAAACCGACTACCTCGACCTGTATCAGGTGCACTGGCCGCAGCGTCCAACCAACTGCTTTGGTAAGCTCGGCTACAGCTGGAATGAGAGCGCCCCCGCCGTAACGCTGCTGGAAACGCTGGAAGCGCTGACCGAGTGCCAGCGCGCGGGAAAAATCCGCTACATTGGCGTCTCTAACGAAACGGCCTTTGGCGTAATGCGCTATCTGCACCTGGCAGATAAACACGATCTGCCGCGTATCGTCACCATCCAGAACCCGTACAGCCTTCTTAACCGTAGCTATGAGGTGGGTCTGGCCGAAGTGACGCAATATGAAGAAGTGGAACTGCTCGCCTATTCTTGTCTCGGCTTTGGCACGCTGACGGGGAAATACCTGAACGGCGCGAAACCGGCCGGGGCGAGAAATACCCTCTTTAGCCGCTTTACCCGCTACAGCGGCGAGCAGACACAGAAAGCCGTTGCAGCCTATGTGGATATCGCAAAGCGTCACGGTCTTGACCCTGCACAGATGGCGCTGGCCTTCGTGCGTCGTCAGCCGTTTGTTGCCAGCACCCTGCTGGGCGCGACCACAATGGAACAGTTGAAAACCAATATTGAGAGTTTCCATCTGAACCTGAGTGAAGAGGTGTTAGCGGAGATTGAAGCGGTGCATCAGGTTTATACGTATCCTGCGCCGTAATAAAAGCAAAACGGCAACGCACGTTGCCGTTTTTAGGGTTTGCTCCCTCTCCCTGTGGGAGAGGGCCGGGGTGAGGGCATCAGGCCGCACTTATCAGCGCCGACGTTGCCAGATCCACAATCCCGCAATCGCCAGCGCAAACAGCCCGCCAAACCCGACGCCGATCCCCACCACCGGCACACCGACTTTTACCGCCAGCGAGTAGAGCCCCAGCATTAGCAGCATCGCCAGGTTTTCACCCAGGTTTTGTACCGCGATGGCGTTCCCCGCCCCGACGGTCTGCTTGCCACGTTCCTGCAGCAACGCGTTCAGCGGCACCACGAAGAAACCGCCCAGAATACCAATCAGGATGAGGAGGACATACGCAGGCAATAATGCATGTTGCAGCGAGAAAATAAGTACCACGACGCCAATCAGGATCCCTGCGGGCATGCAGCGTGCTACCGTCTCGAGCGTCACCAGCTTCGCCGCCGCACCTGCCCCCACCACAATGCCGATGGCCACCATCGCGTTAAGATAGGTCGGCGTCGCGTTGTCGGTAATTCCCAGCGCCACCGGCACCCACAGCACCAGCAGGAAGCGCAGCGTGACGCCCGCACCCCAGAACATACTTGTTCCCATCAGGGAGAAACGCGTTTCTCCGTTACGCCACAGCACGCGACAGGCGGTAAAGAAACTGCCGGTCATTGGTTTAAAGCGCCAGGATTGCCCCGGGCGAGCCACAGGCAATTTGGGAATAAACAGGTTCGCCACAACCGCCCCGCCATACACCACCGCGCAGATGCCCAGTGCCGCCAGGACATGCCAGTCGGCCAGTACGCCGCCCGCGACGGATCCGAGCAGGATTGCGGCAATGGTTGACGACTCCATCAGGCCGTTGGCTTTCACCAGCTTATCGCCCGTGGTCAGTTCTCCGAGAATGCCATACTTCGCCGGGGAGTAGGCGGCAGCGCCAATGCCCACCAGCGTGTAACCAATAAACGGATTGAAGCCAAAGCAAATGCTGGCGGCACCCAGCAGCTTGAGGCCGTTGGCAAACATCATCACCCGGCCTTTCGGGAAACTGTCCGCCACCTGCCCGACGAACGGAGCAAAGATAATGTAAGCGCCCACAAACACCATCTGCAGGATCGGCTGGCTCCAGTCGGGGTAAAACTCGGCCTTCAGCAGCGCCAGCGTGGCAAACAGCAGCGCGTTATCACCGAACGCAGAGAGAAACTGTGCGGCGATAACGGCCATCATGCCTTTCGACCTGAGCGATGTGTTAGTGTGTACTGACTCACGCATTTTGCTGTTCCGCCTCTTCAACCATGCCTTTCAGGGTCACGAAATCGGGCTTCCCGCTACCCAGCACCGGGAGCTGCTTCAGGTAGCGAATATCGCGCGGCACCGCCAGTTCAGGAATACCGTGTTCACGCGCATAGCTTAGTAACCTGTCGCGCTTAAGCTCAGCGTCGGTCGTAAACAGCACCAGCGCCTCGCCTTTGCTGGCATCGCTCTTCACTACCGTCGCATGCATCTTATCCGCGGAGACGGCCGTCGCCAGTTGCTCAACCATTTCCAGCGAGACCATTTCACCGGCGATTTTGGCGAAGCGCTTCGCGCGTCCCTGAATCTGTACAAAGCCTTGTTCATCAAAACGGACAATATCACCGGTGTCGTACCAGCCGGTTTCAACCTCGCCGTTGACGTTTTCAGCCGTCGGCACCTCAAGCACGCCTGGGTTTTCCACGCGCAGATAACCGTTCATCACGTTTGGCCCTTTCAGCTGCAGACGGCCACCGTCTTCAATGCCCGGCACGGCCAGCAGACGCGCGTCCATCCCCGGCAGAATTCGGCCCACCGTACCCGGCTTCGCCGCCATCGGAACGTTAATCGAGACCACTGGAGCACACTCGGTAACGCCATAGCCTTCGAGAATGCGCAGGCCAAACTTGTCCTGCCAGATCTGACGCGTGCTCTCCTGCAGTTTTTCCGCACCGGCCACCACATACCGCACGCGATAGAAGTCATACGGATTGGCGAAGCGCGCGTAGTTGCCGAGGAAGGTTGAAGTGCCGAACAGGACGGTGCAGTTACGGTCATACACCAGCTCCGGCACAATGCGATAATGCAGCGGACTTGGGTAGAGGAACACTTCTGCGCCGGTCAGCAGCGGCGTAAACAGCCCCACCGTCAGGCCAAAGGAGTGGAACAGCGGCAGCGCCGACATAAAACGGTCATTCGCGGTAAAGTCGGCAATGCTTTTGATCTGCTCAACGTTCGCCAGAATGCTCTTGTGGCTGTGGACAACGCCTTTCGGGTTGCCCTCCGAACCCGACGTGAAGAGGATAATCGCGTCATCTTCCGGCTGCTGTTTGACCTGCGCCAGACGCGGCATCATCAGGTGAGCAAAAATCCACAGCTTGTCGCCGGTGGTTACGTCCGCTTTCAGATCCTCCAGGAAGACCCAGCGCACCTGGGTGAGCTGCTCCGGAAGATGCCAGAGCTTGCCTTTGTCCAGGAACTGACGAGAGGTAAAGACGGTATTAATCTGGGCAGCGGTGATGGCGCTGGTCAGTCCTTTCACCCCCGCCGTGTAGTTCATCATTGCCGGGATGCGCCCCCGGGAAACCGCACCAAAAATCACCGCCGCGCTGATGCCCGCGTTAGGCAGCATCAGGCCAATCTTTTCGCCCTTCTTGCTGTACTTCTCCAGAATACGGCCCACAAACAGGGTCTTGGTCAGCAGCTTGCGATAGGTATCCGGGGTAAAGTTGATGTCTTCGATGCAGTTTTTCTTCGCGCCATAGCGGTGCTGCGCGGAAAGCAGGGACTCGTACAGCGTTTCGCGCGGGCGCACGGCCATGCGCGCTTCCATCATAATCTGGTGCAGCATTTCCCCGGCGATTTTACGGCGATCGCGGGCACGCGGCGCGTCCGGCATCGGTAACGACGTGGGCGGCAGAATATGCAGCGTGATTTTTGGGAACAGACGCTGCTTCACCAGCCCCTTCAGGCGGCTGAAATGGGTCAGTTCTGCGCCTTCAATGCGCAGCGGCACCACGGTCGCTTTTGATTTCGCGGCAACAAACCCCGCCCCGTCGTAGATTTTCATCAGCGAACCGGTCACTGAAATACGCCCTTCCGGGAAAATAACCACCGGACGCCCCTGCTCAACCAGACGCACCAGATGCTTAATCATCATCGGCTTTGTCGGGTCGAGCGGCACAAAATCAATCAGCGGCGTGAGCCAGCGCATGTACCACTGCTGGCTGATAGAGGTATAGACCGCAAACACCGGGCGCACGGGTAAAAATAGCGCCAGCAGAATGCCGTCTATAAAGGAAACATGATTTGGTGTGATAAGAACGCGTTCACCGCGAAGCGCCTGGGCATCGCCAGTGACGCGGATGCGAAAAAGAATACGGAACAGTGTACGGAAGAACCCAAATAGCATCTCAACTCCCTTTGCCAGCCAGTGTGGAGGGTTGATAGTAAATGGTGGCAGATTACACGAGAAGTGATACGGGAGCGACAGCAAAAGTGGAGGCGAAAAAAAACCTGCGCATCCGCGCAGGTTGGTGCAAGAGATGAGTACGAAACCGTACTAAGAATTCTCACCAATCAATACCTCTGGGATCTTGATTGTGGCCGTTCGTCCTGCGCTTCGCCAGCAGGAAAACGCAAGGGAATGAGCCTAAGTGCAACCAGGTGTGAATATTCTCTGTTGCTGTTACAGATTGAACTATCAGGCAAAAAAAACCTGCGTAAAAACGCAGGTTGGTGTAAAGCGTGTTAATCAACCGGAGTTGATTCCACCTATCAATACCTCTGGGACTTTGACTGTATCAACCTCTTTGACCACCTCGCCATCGGCCAATCGCAACAGCCTGACGCAAAGTGTAACCAAAGGTTCAGATTGACATTCTTCAGACATGAATGCGCGTGTAACGATTACACTACCAGGGTTGTCCTGCGTCACGTTTGTGGAGCGCGGAAATCCGCTCCCCTTGAATGCGCGCCGCTTTTCCGCAACACTATTTGGTGTGTAAACGCTTACCCCCAATAAGAAGGTAATGAATGGCGACAATAAAGGATGTGGCCCGTCTGGCAGGTGTGTCGGTGGCAACCGTCTCTCGTGTGATTAACGACTCCCCAAAAGCCAGTGACGCATCGCGCCAGGCGGTACAAACCGCCATGGAATCCCTGAATTATCATCCCAATGCTAATGCCCGCGCGCTCGCCCAGCAGTCCACAGAAACCATTGGGCTGGTAGTGGGTGATGTTTCCGACCCCTTTTTCGGCGCCATGGTGAAAGCGGTTGAACAGGTCTCTTATCAGACAGGCAATTTTTTGCTGATCGGCAACGGCTATCATAATGAGCAAAAAGAACGCCAGGCCATCGAGCAGCTGATCCGCCACCGCTGCGCGGCGCTGGTGGTTCACGCCAAAATGATCCCTGATGCCGAACTGATTCACCTGATGAAGCAGATGCCCGGAATGGTGATAATCAACCGCATTATTCCCGGGTTTGAAAAACGCTGTGTGGCCCTCGACGACCGCTACGGTGCCTGGCTTGCGACCCGTCATCTGATTCAACAGGGCCATACCCGGATTGGCTATCTCTGTTCCAATCACCCGATTTCTGATGCGGAAGACCGCCTGCAGGGCTACTACGACGCTCTGCGCGAAAACGGCCTGCCGTGTAATGACCGTCTGGTGGCCTACGGTGAACCGGATGAGAGCGGCGGTGAACAGGCCATGACCGAGCTGCTGGGTCGCGGACGAAATTTCACGGCGGTTGCCAGCTATAACGACTCGATGGCCGCAGGGGCAATGGGGGTGCTGAATGACAACGGGATTGAGGTACCGGCAGAAATTTCGCTGATTGGATTCGATGACGTGCTGGTCTCTCGCTACGTGCGCCCGCGTCTGACCACCGTACGCTACCCGATAATCACCATGGCAACGCAGGCCGCCGAGCTGGCGCTAGCGCTGGCTGAACAGCGCCAGCCGCCGGATATTACGCATCTGTTTAGCCCGACGCTGGTTCGCCGTCACTCCGTTGCTTCACCTGCGGAAGCGCAGAGCGAATAGCGATAGAGGTGAACCCGCGTGTTGGGGTATTCCAGCCCATCACCGATATACTGCCAGCCGTAACGTTCGTAGAAGTCGCGGCAGGCAGACCAGAGGTGCAGTTCTTCATATCCCGCCTGCGCGGCCCAGGTAATAACGTGCTGCTGTAGCTTTCCTGCCAGTCCCTTGCCTCGCGCCGCGTCGTCAACGTAGAGCGCCGCCAGCCACGGAAAGAGATCCTGACGGGTGATCAAATCGCAGCGCCATAGCCCTACCGTACCAACAAGCTGTTCGTCTTCTACGGCGATAAAGGTCAGCGGTAATGCTCCCGGCGTCTGGCTGTGCTCAACAATGCTGTGGAAAAATTCCCGAGAAAGCCCTTCGCCAAAGGCCTGCCAGAGCCAGTCGGTGACCTGCTCCGCATAGTGCGGTGCCTGGTAAAGCGGGAGGATGGCTATGTTTTTCACGTTTCACCTGCGTTTTCTCATGTATTTGCTGGCCTGTCGCCCCAGTTCGGTTCGGCGATTATTTTACCAGAGTCAGACTATTTAGTTTTACTTCACGCAGGCCAGACGAATCGTGACCAAAAAGCGTGATCGTGGCAGAAGTTTTGCGCTTCCCGCATCGCTTATACGCCGTGAGGTCTGTGTTAAACTGCAAATCATTACGTGGAAGCAGGAATGTAGAATGGCAACAATGCTGGATGTCTCACTGCGTGCGGGCGTGTCGAAGGCTACCGTCTCGCGCGTGCTGAACGGCACAGGTCAGGTTAAAGAGAGTACGCGTCAGCAGGTCTTTGCTGCGATGGAAGAGCTGGGATATCGCCCGAACTTTCTCGCGCGTTCGCTGGCTAACCAGACCAGCAACAGCATTGGCCTGGTCGTCTCGACCTTCGACGGCTTTTACTTTGGTCGTCTTCTCCAGCAGGCGTCGCGGCAGACGGAAACTCACGGGAAACAGCTGATCGTCACCGACGGTCACGACGCGCCGGAACAGGAAGAACAGGCGGTGCAGATGCTGGCCGATCGCCAGTGCGATGCCATCGTGCTTTACACGCGCTACATGAGCGAAAAAGCGATCGTCAAACTGATGAACACCGTGAAAACGCCGCTGGTGGTCATTAACCGTGAAGTGAGCCAGGCGCCGGATCGCTGCGTGTTTTTCGAACAGCAGGATGCCGCATTTAAGGCCGTGGATTACCTGATCGCCCAGGGCCATCGGGAGATCGCCTGTATCACCGTTCCGATCCATACCCCAACCGGGAAAGCGCGGCTGATGGGCTACCGTAAAGCGCTGGAAAAGCACGGCATTCGTCTGGACGAGCGTCGGATAAAGTACGGCGATGCGGGAATGACGCGGGGATACGAGCTGTGCAAGGAGTTGATTGCCGACGGTGTGCCGTTTAGCGCCCTGTTTGCCTGTAACGACGATATGGCCCTGGGGGCGTCCAAAGCGTTACACCAGGCGGGGCTTAAAATTCCGCAGGATATTTCACTGTTCGGCTTTGACGATGCCCCAAGCGCGAAATGGCTGGAGCCTGCGCTCTCATCGGTTTATCTGCCCATCGACAATATGATTGTCACGGCCATCGATCAGGCAATCCGGCTGGCAAAAAACCAGCCGGTCGATGCTATCCCGCCGTTTACCGGCACGCTGGTGTTACGCGATTCGGTTACAACGGGGCCGTACTTTCATCAGATGAGTTCTAAAGCCAGCAGTTCCTGAATGGTCTGGCGACGACGGATCAGCCGAGCTTTGCCGTTATCAAACAGCACTTCCGGCAGCAGCGGGCGGCTGTTGTAGTTAGATGACATCGACGCCCCGTAGGCACCGGTATCATGCAGCACAAGATAATCACCCGGTTTTACCTCTGGCAGCGCGCGAGTCTCCACTTTGCCACCTTCCTGCTGGGTAAACACGTCACCCGATTCGCACAGCGGGCCCGCAACGACCGTCTCAACGCGCGGCGCCTGCGTTAAATCACGGCCGTCGGCAGCCAGGGCGGTAATGTGGTGATAGCTGCCGTACATGGACGGACGCATCAGATCGTTAAAGCCTGCGTCAATCAAGACGAAGTGGCGAGACCCCATCTCTTTGACGCTGCGCACCTGCGAAACCAGCACGCCGGCTTCCGCCACCAGGAAACGACCCGGCTCAATTTCCAGCTTCACCGCGTGACCAAGATGCGCGGCGATTTGGTCACGCGCGGCGCTCCACAGACCGTAATAGTGATCGGTATCGATCGCCTCTTCGCCTTCGCGATAAGGAATGGAGAGGCCGCCACCGGCTGAGATCGCCTCCAGATCCTGACCGAAGTCGACAACCTGGCGCACCATCGCGCCGCACACCTGCTCCAGGTGGCCGTAATCGACGCCAGAGCCAATGTGCATATGAATCCCCACCAGCTTCAGGCCATAGCGCTGTAATACCTCCAGCGCGGCAGGCATATCGGCATACCAGATCCCGTGCT
Organism: Enterobacter sp. R-1.6.2; assembly: GCF_035064085.1. Lineage (NCBI taxonomy): Bacteria > Pseudomonadati > Pseudomonadota > Gammaproteobacteria > Enterobacterales > Enterobacteriaceae > Enterobacter > Enterobacter sp. R-1.6.2. Next base: position 26,198 of record NZ_JASEYI010000027.1, on the reverse strand, counting down.
TGCTGTTTTCGCCGCCGGTATTAGTTTTTTGGCTGTGACCATGACCAAAGCCCGGATTCACGCGTAGCCAGACGCGATGGCCGGGAGAAACCTTACCCAGCTGCTCCAGCATATCCACAGAACCGGCATTCACCGGGATCTGCAGTTCGTGGACGCGCGCAAGCGTCGCATCGTCGATCACGTCGGCGGTAAAGACGATCGCGTCGCCGTCGGCTTTCGGATCGAATCCGGCCACCAGCGCGCGCTCGATTTCGCCAAGCGAAACGGAGTCGACCTTCACGCCCTGCTCACGCATCAGGCGCAGAATATGAATATTGGAGCATGCCTTCTGGGCAAAACGCACCACGTCAAACTGATGCAGGGCGGCGATCTTCTCGCGAACGATCTGCGCGTCGTAGACCCACACCGGGCAGCCAAACTCGGCAGGCAGGCGCAGCAGGTTGTCGGCGTTCAAATCGGTATCAGTCTGGTTCAGCGGGCGTGGCATGGTCTTCTCCGGGTAAATGCGTTTTGATGATTACGCCACAGCGCAAAGAGAATAAAAAATATCGTTTTATCGCGAGTCTATGCAAAAATGATATGGACAGTTATCTGCTTTCAGGTGCCCTATGCCCGCCGTCAATTTACGCCACATCGAGATTTTTCACGCCGTGATGACTACCGGCAATCTCACCGAAGCCGCACAGATGCTGCATACCTCACAGCCGACGGTGAGCCGCGAGCTGGCCCGCTTCGAGAAAGTGCTGGGGCTGAAGCTGTTCGAGCGTACCCGGGGCAGGCTTCACCCTACGGTGCAGGGGTTACGCCTGTTCGAGGAAGTTCAGCGCTCCTGGTACGGACTGGACAGAATAGTGAGTGCTGCGGAAAGCCTGCGCGAGTTTCGCCAGGGCGAGCTGTCGATCGTCTGTCTGCCCGTCTTTTCGCAATCGTTTTTGCCGATGCTGCTGCAGCCCTTTCTGGCCCGATACCCGGAGGTCAGCCTCACCATCGTGCCTCAGGAATCCCCTCTGCTTGAAGAGTGGCTTTCGGCCCAGCGCCATGATTTAGGCCTGACCGAAACCCTTTCCACGCCAGCGGGAACGGCACGCACGGAGCTGATCTCGTTAGATGAAGTGTGCGTTCTGCCCGCCGGACATCGGCTTGCCGGTAAGGCAGTGCTCACGCCGGAGGATTTCCACGGGGAAAACTACATTAGCCTTTCGCAGACAGACAGCTACAGACAGCTGCTGGATACGCTGTTTGCCGAGCATCAGGTCAAACGGCGAATGGTGGTGGAAACGCACAGTGCGGCTTCGATTTGCGCGATGGTGCGTGCGGGCGTCGGCGTCGCGGTGGTGAATCCGCTCACGGCGCTGGACTATGCCGGAAGCGGGATCGTCATCCGCCGCTTTAGCGTCTCCGTCCCGTTCACCGTGAGTCTGATCCGCCCGCTGCACCGTCCGGCTTCCGCGCTGGTGGACGCTTTCACCGAACACTTAATGGAGCACGCGCGTCAGGTGGCGCTTCGTTTACCTGACCTGCAAAACCCCTTATGACAGCATAAACGCCACGGCATCTGCCGCGTGAATGGCGGTGGTATCAAATACCGGGACGGGGCTTCGATCGGCCGGCACCAGCAGGCCGATCTCGGTGCAGCCGAAGATCACCCCTTCTGCCCCCTGCTGCGCCAGCTTTTCAATCACGCTGACGTAATACGCCCGGGAAGATTCGCTGAAGGTGCCAAGGCAGAGCTCGTCAAAGATAATCTGATTGATGCGCGCCCGATCGTCTTCATCCGGGATAAGGCTCTCGATCCCAAATTCACTGTGCAAACGCCCGCGATAAAAATCCTGTTCCATGGTGTAGCGTGTGCCCAAAAGCGCTACGCGGCGCATACCGGATGCGGCAATCGCACGACCGGTCGCGTCCGCGATATGCAGAAACGGCAGCGAGCAGCGGTCCTCAATATGCGACGCCACTTTGTGCATGGTATTGGTACAAAGCACAATACCCTCGGCGCCGGCACGCTCCAGTCCCAGCGCCGCCTGGGCCAGGATTTCCCCGGCTTTATCCCACTCACCGCTCGACTGGCAGGCTTCGATTTCATGGAAATCAACGCTGTGCAGCAGCAGGCTGGCGGAGTGCAGACCGCCCAGACGCTGCTTTACCCCTTCATTAATCAGGCGGTAATAAGGGATTGTCGATTCCCAGCTCATTCCACCTAACAGGCCGATCGTTTTCATCATCCCTCCTTTTCTTTGTTTCTTTTTTAACACAACCGAAGTACATAAAAAAAGGCGCTGTATTAAGCGCCTTTTAAAACAAATATTGGTTAGCTCCTGCATACGTTGGGATACGTAAACATGCAAAACAATCACACGCCGATGTTTCGCAGTTTCTCTCCTGCCATCAGCTTGCGCTCGATATGTTCCAGCGTCACGCCTTTGGTTTCCGGGATCAGCCAGAACGTAACGCCAATAAACGCCACGTTCAGCACCGTATAGAGCCAGAAGGTTCCCGCTGCACCAATCGCGTCCAGCAGCGTCAGGAACGTCGCGCCGATGATCATGTTCGACACCCAGTTGGTGGTCGTGGAACAGGTGATGCCAAAGTCACGGCATTTGAGCGGCTGAATTTCGGAGCACAGGATCCACACCACCGGCGCGGCGCTCATCGCGTAACCTGCGATACACATCATGGTCATACCGACAGAAAGCCAGGAAAGCCCGCTTGAGGCCGTGCCGTTATCAAACTGCATCAGGCAGTAGCCCAGAATCAGCGTACCGAGCGCCATCACGCTGAAGCCAATTTTCAGCGCCGGTTTACGCCCGGCTTTGTCCACGGTGAATACCGCAATAAAGGTGGCGAACATGAAGGTCAGCCCGACCACCAGGGTTGCAATCATCTGCTGTTCCGTGGTGGTGAATCCGGCCATTTTGAAAATGCGCGGCGCGTAATACATGATGATGTTCATGCCGGTGAACTGCTGCATTGCCTGCAGCAACATGCCGAGGAAGACCGCGCGGCGCACGTTGCGGTTGATCTTAAACAGCGCCCAGCCGCCCTGCTTTAGCTTCAGGCTTTCGCGGATTTCATTCAGCTCTTCGCGCGCTTTTTCCGAGGTATCGCGCAGCATGCGCAGAACCTCTTCTGCCTCCACGTGACGCCCTTTTTGCGCCAGCCAGCGCGGGCTGTTTGGCAGGAAAATCACCAGGACGATCAGCACCAGCGCCGGTAAGGCCAGCACGCCCAGCATCGCGCGCCAGTTGCCGCTGTAGCTGAAGTAGGTGTCAGACAGGAACGCCAGCACAATACCCAGCGTGACCATCAGCTGATACATGCTGATCATCTTGCCGCGCACGTTTTCGCTTGCCATTTCGGAGAGATAAAGCGGCGCGGTGTAGGAGGCAATCCCCACCGCCACGCCCAGCAGCACGCGGGAGAGCAGGAGGATTTCAACATTTGCGGCAAACGCCGAGCCAATGGAGCCGGCAACGAACAGAATCGCCCCGACCATCAGGCTGTATTTGCGCCCCAGGCGGAACGACAGCCAGCCGTTGAACAGCGCGCCGATGGCCGCGCCGAGCATCATGCTGCTCACCACCCACTCCTGCAGGCGACTGCTGAGGGTAAAGTGATCGGTAATAAACGGTAGTGCGCCGGCAATGACGCCGATATCCAGTCCAAATAACAGGCCCGCCACGGCGGCGGCAATGGAGACAAACTGGTTCATGCGGCGAGTATCACGCAGCGCAGCGGGCATTAGGGTAGAGTCATTTATCGATGTCATATTTTTCCTGCCTCAACAGCAAAATTCGTTAACTGAAATTACGAGAAAGCGAGGAAAAGTGTCAGGCAGGAAATCGCGAAGTTATGGATTATTCCGCTACGGCATACGGTTCTGTGATGGACATTACAATTTCAACTGGTGGCGAATAATCACGTATTTTTACTAATCAGTTAATATTTAAGCAATAAAAGTGTGATTGCCGTCATTTTCGATTTTTTAGTATGGATTTTTCATCTTTATCGATATGGACTAAGCCAATTATTGCTCAAAAAAAACCTCCGCCCACAGGCAGAGGTTCTTAGTACAGGTGGAATTAACGCGCCAGCCAGCCGCCGTCTACAGCCACGGTGTAACCGTTGATGTAATCCGATGCGGAGGAGGCCAGGAAGACAATCGGCCCCATCAGATCGCTCGGCAGACCCCAGCGTCCCGCAGGGATACGCTCCAGGATCGCCGCGCTGCGCTCTTCGTCAGCACGCAGCTGCTGCGTGTTGTTGGTCGCCATGTAGCCCGGCGCAATCGCATTCACGTTGATGTTATGTTTCGCCCATTCGTTTGCCAGCAGGCGGGTCACGCCCATTACGGCGCTTTTGGACGCGGTGTAAGACGGCACGCGGATGCCGCCCTGGAACGAGAGCATAGAGGCAATGTTAATGATCTTGCCGCCTTTCCCCTGGGCAATAAAATGCTTCGCCGCCGCCTGGGACATGAAAAATACGCTCTTGATGTTCAAATCCATCACGTCATCCCAGTCGCGCTCGCTGAAGCCGATCGCGTCTTCGCGGCGGATCAGCCCGGCGTTGTTCACCAGAATGTCGATATGACCGAATTCAGCCACCGCGCGGTCCAGCAGTTCAGGAATGGCATCGATTTTACGCAGGTCAGCGGTCAGGCTCAGGAAACGGCGGCCCAGGGCCGTCACGCGTTCGATGGTCTCAGTCGGTTCAACGATATTAATTCCGACGATATCGCAGCCCGCTTCCGCCAGGCCTAACGCCATTCCCTGACCCAGCCCGGTGTCACACCCGGAAACCACAGCCACTTTCCCCTGCAGAGAGAATGCATCCAGAATCATGTTTATTCCTTACTCTTTCAGAGCCTGTCACTCACAGGCAGGTTTATGCTTCACCGCCCGCGACTAGCGCAGATCGCTGACCGCAACGTGGTCCATATCATCAAAGACCTGGTTTTCCCCCACCATTCCCCAGATAAAGGTGTAGGCTTTCGTCCCTACGCCGGAGTGAATGGACCAGCTCGGTGAAATCACCGCCTGCTCGTTGTGCATCACGATATGGCGCGTTTCCTGCGGCTGTCCCATCATGTGAAACACGCAGGCGTCCTCATCCATATTGAAGTAGAAGTAGACTTCCATGCGGCGCTCGTGGGTATGGCACGGCATGGTGTTCCACAGGTTGCCCGGTGCCAGCTCGGTCAATCCCATGCTGAGCTGGCAGGTCTCCAGCACGTCCGGCACGAAGTATTTATTGATGGTGCGGCGGTTGCTGGTGAGGTTGTCATCCAGCGTCACGGGTGCGACGTCTGCGGTGGTCACTTTTTTGGTTGGGTAGGTGGAGTGAGCCGGCGCGCAGTTGTAGTAAAACTTCGCAGGCCTGCTGCCGTCGATGCTGGCAAAGACCACGTCTTTCGCCCCTTTACCCACGTACAGCGCCTCGCGATGGCCAATCTCATAGCATTTTCCGTCTACGGTGATGGTGCCCGGCCCGCCGATGTTAATCACCCCCAGCTCGCGACGCTCGAGGAAGTAGCTCACGCCCAGCTGTTTACCGACCTCACCGCCCACGGAGACACTTTTCGTGACGGGCAGAATCCCGCCCACAATGATGCGGTCGATATGGCTGTAAACCATGGTGTACCTGTCGGCCTCGAATACCTGCTCGACTAAAAATGCATTGCGCAGCCCCTGAGTATCCAGCGTTTTGGCGTGCGCACTGTGGATGCTTTCTCTGACGTCCACGGTAACCTCCAGATGTGATCATGCCCGAAGGCGGAAATAAACGAAACAGCGTTCCGTTTTTCATAATGAGCACATACTATCGGCATAAAGCGGGCTTTTCAATTATATTTAAAACAACGTTTCATTTTTATTTTTGTTTATAGCGAAAATGATGTTCGGATCACAATTAAGCCGCCGGGAGAAAAAGGACGCGAAAAAAAACCTCCCGGAGGAGGTCATTTTTAATGAGAAGAGGTTAGCGTTCGATAGCCAGCGCCACCCCTTGCCCGCCGCCTATACAGAGTGTGGCAATCCCTTTGCGGGCATTGCGCTTTTTCATTTCGTGGACCAGCGAAACCAGGATTCGGCAGCCGGACGCACCGATAGGATGGCCCAGCGCGATCGCGCCACCGTTAACGTTGACCCGCAGAGGATCCCACTCAAGCATTTTTCCGACGGAGATCGCCTGCGCGGCATAGGCTTCGTTCACCTCGATCAGATCCACATCCGAAAGCTGCCACCCCGCGCGCTCCAGGCAGCGGCGGGTCGCGTAGACCGGTGCGATCCCCATTAACGCAGGATCAACCCCTACGCTGGCGAACGCCTTAATGCGGGCCAGGACGGGAAGATCGAGTTCAAGGGCTTTGCTTTCGCTCATCATCATAACGGCGGCAGCGCCGTCGTTAATGGAAGAGGCATTTCCCGCCGTCACCGAGCCCTGCATTTCAAACGCGGGATTCAGCCTCGCCAGGCCTTCTGCGCTGGCGTCAGTGCGCGGCTGTTCATCGGTATCCACGAGGATACGCTCGCCGCTCTGACGCTGCGTGCTGACCGGGACAATCTCGTCGCGAAAGCGACCGGAATCAATTGCCGCACGCGCTTTTTGCTGCGAGCTTAGCGCATAGGCATCCTGCACCTCACGGCTGATGCCATACTCGCGCGCCAGGTTTTCCGCCGTCACGCCCATATGATAGTCATTGAACGCATCCCAAAGCCCGTCATGCACCAGGCTGTCGAGCAGCTGACTGTTGCCAAGCTGTGCGCCGGTCCGGCTGTCGGTCAACACGTGCGGCGCGCGGCTCATATTCTCCTGCCCGCCCGCTATGATCACGTCCGCTTCACCACACTGAATGGCTTGCGTCGCGAGATGCAGCGCTTTTAATCCTGAACCACAGACGTCGTTGATGGTGATGGCCGAAACGGTATTGGGCAGCCCGCCCTTCAGCGCCGCCTGACGCGCAGGGTTTTGCCCGGCACCGGCCGTGAGAACCTGTCCCAGGATCACCTCATCAACTTCATGTGCTGCGATCCCGCTGCGTTCCACCAGCGCTTTTACCACCACGCTGCCCAGGTCAACCGCCGAGTGACGCGCGAGCGCTCCCTGAAAACAGCCGATAGCTGTACGCAACGCACCCACTATTACGACATCTTTCATCACGACCTCTGTGTTAAATGACATGACGATAGTAGAGGATTGTTACTGGCAATTATCTTAATTGTTTAAAAATAGTGAGTTTAATCACAAGGATCAGCGCGCATCCTGCAGATACTGCCGCAGCCAGCTGCCGGCAACGCCGGGAGGGGATCGTTTATTCCACAGCAGATCGATGCCGATCGCCCGCGGCCAGCCGGGAACATTGAGCTGTACCAGGGATTTCGCGGCGGCAAATTCATCCACCAGCGCGCACGGCAGCACGCACCAGCCAAATCCCTGTACCGCCATACTCAAGAGTAACAGGTAATTCGGGGCTGACCAGACGGGCCCGCGCGCGATCTCAGCCTCGCGCTCAAGATAGGTGCTGAGCCGCAGCTCTCGCCAGCCGTGCAGCTCGTCATGCTGAACGTCATGTTGTCCGGCCAGCGGATGCGTGGTCGCGACATAGATCGCCATGCGGGTCTGCATCGGCAGGCGGGTGACGCCAATATCCGTAGGGTAACTGTCGCGCGCTTCCGTCAGGCCAATCTGCGCTCGCTCCTTTTGCAGCAGATCGATCACGTCTTCTTCCTCGCCAATCAGACATTCGAATTCCGTATGGGGAAAACGCGCGTCAAACTGCTTCATCATCTCTTCCAGCACGTCCGGGTTGAGGGTATCGGAAAGGACAAACGTCAGACGCGCCTCCGTTTGCGCCGTTAGCGACACCGCCAGCTCATCCAGCCGCGTGCTGGCGGCCAGGATCGCCTGCACGTAACCCAGCACCTGTTCTCCCTGGACCGTTAACACCGGCTGGCGCGCCGAGCGGTCAAACAGCTCGAAACCGAGATCGGCTTCAAGATTGGCAATCGACGTGCTGATCGTCGACTGGCTTTTACGCAGCCGGCGTGCGGCAGCAGAAAAAGAGCCCGCCGCAACGGTCTCGACAAACGCCTTAAGGGCTTCGGGTGAATAGCGCATAACCTATCTACTTTAGCGATGGATACCATCTTTAATATATCAGCTTTAGCGATAAAAATAGGCTGCATCAACGCCCATACCGGCGAATTAATGAGGTCTATGACTATGCAACATCAGGATGCACTCCAACGTAAACTGCCGGAGCGGATCTTTCATGCTGTCTGTTTCGAAGGGATTGCTACTGCGATCCTCGCCCCTACGGCGGCGTGGCTGATGCAGCGTTCCGTGGTGGAGATGGGGGGGTTGACCATTATTCTGGCCACCACCGCCATGCTGTGGAACATTCTTTATAACTTCGGCTTCGACCGTTTCTGGCCCGTTCAGCGCGTCAAACGTACCGCAAAAGTACGTGCGCTGCATGCGCTGGGGTTCGAATGCGGGTTTATTGTGATTGGTGTGTCGATTGTCGCCGCCGTGCTGGGCGTTACCCTACTTCAGGCATTCACGCTGGAAATAGGTTTCTTCCTGTTCTTCCTGCCCTACACCATGTTCTATAACTGGGCATACGATTGCCTGCGCGAGAAATTTCTTAAGCGTCGCCAGCAACGGCGCGCTCTGGCAGGCTAAACCGCCTCTGGCCGGACGCCCGTTCCGGCCAAACTCCGTCGAAGCAACTGCGCTCTTCAGGCATAACTATGGTAAATTGCACGCCATTCCGATGGTTTGATAGTTGATACGTTGCTCTAATGTCGAAAATTTGGTCAAAAGATGAGACTCTATGGAGTTTCGCTCTCTATGGCACGGCCGTGGGCGCAGGAACGCTGTTCTTGCCCATTCAGCTGGGCTCCGCAGGCGCTATCGTCCTGTTTATTACCGCCCTCGTGGCCTATCCCTTAACCTACTGGCCGCACCGGGCGCTGGCGCAATTTATCCTGTCGTCGAAAACAAAAGGCAACGAAGGGATCACCGGCGCCGTCTCGCACTATTACGGCAGGAAGATTGGCAACCTGATCACCACGCTCTATTTCATCGCCTTCTTTGTGGTGGTGCAGATTTATGCGGTGGCCATCACCAACTCGCTCACGGAGCAGCTGGCGAAACACCTGACGGTGGATACCGCCGTTCGCGTTCTGGTCAGCCTGGGCGTGGTGCTGGTTCTGAATCTGATCTTCCTGATGGGGCGCCATATCACGATAAAAGTGATGGGCTTCCTGGTGTTTCCGCTGATTGCCTATTTCCTGTTTGTCTCGCTCTATCTGACCGGAAGCTGGCAACCCTCGCTGTTGACCAGCCAGATGGCCGTCGATCGCCATACGCTGCATCAGGTATGGATTTCGATTCCGGTGATGGTGTTTGCTTTCAGCCATACCCCGATTATCTCAACGTTTGCCGTTGACCGTCGCGAGAAGTTTGCCGACGGCGCCATGGATAAATGTAAGAAAATCATGAAGGTGGCGTACCTGATCATCTGCCTGAGCGTGCTGTTTTTTGTCTTCAGCTGCCTGCTCTCAATTCCGCCGTCGTACATTGTGGCCGCCAAAGAGCAAGGGGTAACGATCCTGTCCGCGCTGTCGATGATGCCTTCTTCTCCGGCGTGGCTGGGCATTTCCGGGATTATCGTGGCGATTATTTCGATGTCGAAATCGTTCCTCGGCACCTATTTTGGGGTGATTGAAGGGGCGACGGAGATCGTGAAGTCGTCGCTCAATCAGGTGGGCGTGAAAAAGAGCCGCGCCTTTAACCGCGCGATTTCCATTATGGGGGTGTCGTTAATCACCTTTGCCGTCTGCTGCATTAACCCGAACGCCATTTCGATGATTTACGCCATCAGCGGCCCGCTTATCGCCATGATCCTGTTTATCATGCCGACGCTGTCGACGTATCTGATCCCGTCACTGAAACAGTACCGCTCCATTGGCAACCTGCTGACGCTGATCGTCGGCGTGCTGTGCGTGTCGGTGATGTTTGTCGGCTAAACGCCCTGCATGCCCGGCGTTCTGCCGGGCATGCCTCTCAGGCTCGCCCTGCTGATTCCAGCGGAAAAGGTCTGTCCTGCACGACCGTTTTCATGACAAGCGTAGAGCGAAGGTGCTGCACGCCGGGCATGGCGGAGAGCTTCTCGTCGTAGAGTTTCTGGAAAGCGGACAGGTCGCGGGTCACGACGTGCATCAGATAATCGGGATCGCCAAACAGACGCTGTGCCAGCACGATCTGCGGGATTTCCTCAACCGCCGCTTCAAACGCGCTAACCGCCTTTCTGTCACCCTCCTTCAGCGTCGCAAACACTATCGCCAGGAAGTTGAACCCCATTTTGGCGGGGTCGAGGCTGGCACGGTATCCCGTTATGGCCCCGCTTTGCTCCAGCGCCCGCACGCGACGATGGCACGGCGAGAGGCTCAGATTCACTCTTTCTGCCAGCTCGGTCAGGGATAAACGGCCATCAGACTGTAGCTCAGCAAGAATTTTTCGATCGATGCTATCCATGTGGAAGATTTTCTCATTTTCACGGTGTTATGAGCATAACATTGAAAGCCTATTTCGCAGGGTTAGCGATATTCTTTTTCTCAACGTTTGACGCACTGCGGGAGTTTTCAGAACGATGGAAATGAGTATTGTGGCCGGCTTTTGGGTGGTTTCTTTTCTGCTCATCATGACGCCGGGCGCCGACTGGGCCTACGCCATTAGCGCCGGGATTAACGGGCGACGCGTGGTACCGGCGGTGATGGGGTTAATGTCCGGGCATCTGTTAGCTACGCTGATTGTGGTGGCTGGCGTGGGCGTAGTGATTGCTCAGCATCCGCTGGCGTTAACCGGGCTGACCGTTGCGGGGGCCGTGTATCTCCTCTGGCTTGGCATCGGGCTGTTGCGTCACCCGGCCGCACCGGAAAAGGCCACCCACCATGCGGGAAACTGGAGACAGTGGGCGGTGAAAGGACTCTGCATTAGCGGCCTTAACCCGAAAGTTTTTTTACTTTTCCTGGCGCTGCTTCCGCAGTTTACCGACCCGACCGGAAGCTGGTCGCTAGCGATGCAGATGTCCGCGCTTGGCGTGATGCACCTTATTACCTGTACGCTGGTCTATCTGCTGGTGGGGTATGGTTCGAAAGCGGTACTGGCGACCCGGCCACAGGCGGCGCGTATGGTGAGCATGGCGTCAGGAGGGATAATGGTGCTGATCGCGATGGTATTGCTGTTTGAGCAGGTAAGATAAAAAAACACCGGCCATCGCCGGTGTTATTTACGCCCGAATATCGTCATATTCCCGCGTTTTATCAAACTCATGCTTCGCGAACGGGCACAGCGGGATAATTTTACGGTTCTCACCGCGCATCTTCTCCACCACTTTCGCCACCAGCTGTTTACCGACGCCCTGCCCTTTCAGGCTCTCATCCACATCGGTGTGCTCGATAATGCTCAGGTGCTCGCCGGTCGGTACAAAGACAATCTCCGCAACCTGGTTGCCGTTCGCATCATTGACGTAAAACTTGTTATGGCCTTCCAGAATATCCATGGTTCCTCGCTTATTTTTGGCGATACTTCAGCGCACCGCTCGGGCAGGTATCAATCACGCGTACAACCGTTTCAACGTCCACTTCATCGGGAATGATCCACGGCTTACGTTTCAGATTAAACAGCTTTGCGCTCCCACGCACGCAGTTACCTGAGTGTTTGCAGATCCCGGTATTGAAGTAAACGTCAATTTTCTCGCCGGTATAGGCCCGGTAACCCGCATCCAGTAGTTCTTTGTCCATGACATTGCCTCTGTAATTATTATCGTGCTGAATGAAGCATAGCCTTACGGGATCATGATGGCTATAACGCCGAAAACGAAAAGCCAGGTCACAACTCTTTTCTCGCCAGATTGCGTCCGCTATTGGCCCATGTCAGGCTCGGCAAATGTCACTTTTACATAACTTCCGCAGGTTGAATGAAACGCAGACTCTCTTTTCAGGTAAAGCTGTTTTTAGCGCTGGTGTGCTTCTCCTGCCTGCTGTTAGTTCTGCTGGGAACAATCCTGTTCCATTTTATTGACCGACAGCTCCATCACGATCTCGGCCAGCGCGCCCGGGTTCAGGCCAGCCAGATCGCGCTGATGCCGGGTCTGGCGACAATGGTAGCGGCCAGAGATATTCCGGGAATAGCCCGGTTAATTCAGCCGCTGCGCGCCGAAAGCGATGCCAGCTACATTGTGATTGGCGATACCGAGGAGCAGCACCTTTATCATTCGGAATCCCCGGAGCGTATTAATTTACCGATGATCGGCGGGGATAATGCCGAGGTGTTAAAGGGCAAAACCATTATTTCCGTGCGTCAGGGCGGAATTGGCGTGTCGCTACGCAGCAAAGCGCCCATCTTCAACGCGCAGCATCAGGTAATTGGTATTGTCTCGGTCGGCTATCTGACCTCGTATATTGCCAATATTAACGCCCGCATTCTCTGGCAGTCCGGGCTATACGGCGCTGCGCTTCTGCTCCTGCTGTTTATTTTCTCCTGGCTGTTTACCCGCAATTTAAAAAAACAGATGTTCCGGCTGGAGCCGAAAGATATCGCTCAGCTGGTTTTGCAGCAGCGCGCGCTATTAGAAGCCATGTACGAAGGGGTATTTGCCGTTAATGGCGAGAAGCAGCTGATTTTAATTAACCGCGCGGCACGCGAAATGCTGGATATTCGGCAAAGTGAGAAAGAACTTATCGGTAAACCGCTGGAAGACATTCTGCAGACGGCGCCGGGGTTTTTATCCCAGCGCTACGCCTCGGTGAGCGCTGGCAGCCACGACCAGATTGCGGTGCTGAACCAGCGCGAGGTGATCGTCAACCGGGTAGCCATTGAGGTCGAACCGGGCGTTGAAAGCGGTTGGGTATACAGCTTTCGCGACAAAAATGACATCAACACGCTCAGCAGCCAGCTCAGTCAGATCAAACGCTATGCGGATAACCTGCGCATTATGCGCCACGAACAGCTGAACTGGACCGCCACTCTCGTCGGGCTACTGCAGATGAAACATTATGACGAGGCCATCCGTTACATCCAGGTGCAGTCAGAAGGCGCGCAGCGCGTGCTGGACTTTGTCTCAGCCCATTTTGTCTCCCCGGCGCTGTGCGGGCTGCTGCTCGGAAAATACGTCAGCGCGCGCGAAAAAGGCATCGAGCTGCTGTTTGACCCCGCCTGCCAGCTCACCCGCATGCCTGCCGCGCTGAGTGAAACGGAGCTGATGTCCATTATTGGTAATCTGCTGGACAACGCCGTGGAGGCGACACTCAACGCGCCGGTCCACGCGCCGGTAGAACTCTACATTTCTGACCGTAACCAGGAGCTGCTGATCGAGGTGGCTGACCGGGGCTGCGGGGTGGACGATGCGTTGAAGCCGCACATTTTCCGCCAGGGATTCAGCAGCAAGCCGGACAGCGAAAACGACATTGTGGGTACCGAGCACGGTATTGGCCTGTTCCTGGTGGCAGGATATATCGACAAGGCCGGCGGCAGCATTGAGATTGCCGACAACACGCCGCAGGGCACTATTTTTTCTGTGTTTATTCCGAATGGGCAACAGCATGACCCGACCACTTGACGTTGTGATAGTTGAAGATGAGCCGCACCTGGCGGAGCTGCATCGCGAGTATATCGAGCAGAATTTCCATCTGCGCGTGGTGGGCATCGCCGCGTCGATTGAGCAGGCATGCAGCCTGATTCGTCAGCACCAGCCGCGACTTATCCTGCTGGACAACTATCTCCCGGACGGTAAAGGCGTGGAGTTAATTGATAATCCCCTTCTGAAAAGCTACGAATGCTCGGTGATTTTCATCACCGCCGCCAGCGATATGCAGACCTGCAGCCACGCCATGCGCAGCGGCGCGTTTGACTACCTGATTAAGCCTGTCTTTTTCCAGCGCCTGCACGCCTCGCTGGAACGGTTTATGCGTTTCATCCACACCGTGCAGCAGGTGAAGGTGGTCGACCAGCATGCGCTGGATCGCCTGTTTAATCTTCCCGCCGCGGAAGCCTCCATTACGCCGTCGACGAAGGGCATTGAACCCCAGACGCTGGAACGGATTAAAAACCTGTTCGCCGAGCATCCCGATACCGCGATGTCGGTTGAAGAGGTGGTGGAAAACGTGGGGATCAGCAAAACCACGGGGCGTCGCTACCTTGAATACTGCGTGGAGAGCGGGTTAATCAGCGTCGAAATGCTGTATGGCAATATAGGTCATCCGCGAAGGTTATACCGCAAAGCGCCCGATAAACCGTAATCCAGAATCGTTCACAGGCTAACGTTCGCGGATTTTATGGTGTTAATTGCTGAAACGACGGCGACAATCACACTTCGGAATCATTGCCCGCTTCACCCTCTTGTGGGTGGAGCCCGATACGCTATGTTGACAATTAGTTCCTCAAATGTAACTAAAAGGTTAACTATAATGTCGAACACGTTCCGAATTTCTCTGCTTACCGCTACTGTACTGTTCTCTGCTTCTGCACTCTCTGCCCTGCCGCAGGGCTATCCTGCTGAGTATCAAAAAGTTGTTGATGCCGCAACGAAAGAGGGCAAGGTTGTTATTTACTCCACCACCGACATCAAGGCCGCGGGACCGCTGATCCAGGGCTTCGAAAAAACCTACCCGGGCATTAAAGTCGAATACAACGACATGAACAGCACCGAGCTGTACAACCGCTTCATCAGCGAACAGGCCTCCGGTGGCGTGAGCGGCGACGTGGTCTGGAGCTCCTCTATGGACACCGGCCTGAAGCTCGCCACCGACTACGCCATGGAGTATAAATCGCCGGAGCAAAGCCAGCTGCCGAAATGGGCGGTCTGGAAGGATAAGGCTTATGGCACTACCTATGAGCCGGTGGTCTTTATCTACAACAAGCGCCTGATCCCGGCTGGCGACGTGCCGGATTCTCACGCCGCGCTGGCGAAACTGATTGCCAGCCAGACGGACAAATTCAAGGGCAAAGTCACCACCTACGACATCGAAAAATCGGGTCTGGGCTTTATGCTCTCGGTTCAGGATCACAACGCCGATCCTAATTACTTCAAAACCCTGGCCGACGTCGCCAAAGGTGGCTTATCAGTGCAGTCGTCTACCGGCACCATGATGGAGCGCGTCTCCTCCGGTGAAAACCTGATCGGCTTCAACATCCTCGGTTCCTACGCGGAAGCGCGCGCGAAGAACGATCCTTCGCTCGGCATTTCCTATCCAAAAGATTACACCCTGGTGCTGTCGCGCGTGTCGTTCATCAGCCAGCAATCGCAAAACAGCAACGCCGCGAAGCTGTGGCTGGACTATGTGCTGTCTGAACAAGGGCAAAACATTCTGGCCAATCAGGCGGATATTCCCTCCATTCGTAACGATATCGAAGGGAAAAACGATATCGACGGCCTGACCAAAATCCTCGGCAACGCGCTGAAGCCAATTCCGGTTGATGAAACGCTGCTGGAATACCTGCAGCCGAAAAAACGCCTGGAGTACATCAAAGAGTGGCGTACCGCCGCCGGTAAATAAGCGTCTGAGCGCGGCGCAGGTCGCCGCGCTCCCTTATCGACTGAGTTCGTTTTTCTGGGCCGCAACACCAGGGATACCCCATGAATACATTACGCAGAAAGTGGCAAAGCCTGCCGCGAGGCATCGTCGTGCTGATAACCGCCCTGGTTATCTATACGCCGCTGTCGTTTATCGTGATACAGAGCTTCCTGTCCGCCCCGTTCTTTTCGCCGTCAAAAGAATGGAGCTTTGAATCATTTGAGTTTATTTTCACCGACCCTGATTTTTATAAGGCCCTGAAAAGCGGCTTTATTCTTGCTTTCGGGCTGGTCTTTATCTCCATTCCGCTGGGTGGCGTGCTGGCGTTTCTGATGGTGCGTACCGACCTGCCCGGCCGCCGGCTGATTGAGCCGCTGATCCTGGTCCCGATTTTCGTTTCACCGATGGTGCTGGGCTTCGGCTACGTGGTGGCCGCCGGTCCGGTGGGCTTTCTCTCCCAGTGGGCTCAGGCGCTGATTGGCTTTGTGC
Source organism: Enterobacter sp. R-1.6.2 (assembly GCF_035064085.1). NCBI lineage: Bacteria > Pseudomonadati > Pseudomonadota > Gammaproteobacteria > Enterobacterales > Enterobacteriaceae > Enterobacter > Enterobacter sp. R-1.6.2. The sequence continues at coordinate 10,128 of NZ_JASEYI010000027.1, read as the reverse complement.
CGTGGAATATCTACGACATGTCGAGCATTGTGGTCATCGCCGGCCTGACGCACGTCCCGCACGCCTATCTGTATATCTCGTCTGCGCTGCGCAGCGTGGGCTCCGATGTGGAAGAAGCCGCGCGCACCGCGGGCGCGTCGCCCTGGCAGGTGATGACCTCCGTCAGCCTGCCGATGGTGCGCCCGTCCATTCTGTACGCTACCGTACTGCTGTTCTTCCTCGGGCTGGAAGTGTTCGGCCTGATGCTGGTCCTCGGCGACCCGGAAGGCAACATGGTGCTGGCGACCTATCTCTATAAGCTGACGAACAAGATGGGCACCCCATCCTATAACCTGATGGCGGCGGTTGCCGTGGTGCTGATCTGCATCACCATCCCGCTGGTGATGCTCCAGCGTCGCCTGATGCGCACCGCCAACCGCTTCGTCACCATGAAGGGCAAGGCTTCGCAGGCCCGCGCGCTGCCGCTGGGTAAATGGCGCTGGGTGGCTGGCGGAGTGATTGCCTTCTGGCTCACCGTCACCATCGGCGTTCCGCTGCTCGGCGTGGTATTGCGCGCGTTTATCTCCAACTGGGGCGTGGGCGTTTCGCTGTGGGACGAGCTTTCTCTGAACACCTTCCGCACCATCTGGGCACAGCCCAACCTGCTGCGCGCCATCGTCAACTCCATGGCGATTGGCGTGATTGGCGGCGCGCTGGCCGTGGCGTGCTACCTGTTTGTCGGCATTGCCATGCACCGTAAACCGGACAACACCACGCGTTTTCTGGACTACAGCGTGCTGGTGCCGCGCGCCGTGCCTGGCCTGCTGGCGGGTCTGGCGTTCCTGTGGGTGTTCCTGTTCCTGCCGATGTGGCTGGATAACTCGCTGAAATCCGGCTGGCTTTCCGGGTTCGCCTGGACCGACTGGATGCGTGAAAACGTCATCGTCTGGCTGCGTTCGCTGCGCAGCACCATTTTCAGCGTCTGGCTGGCCTATACCGTGGTGTGGATGGCTTACGGGCTGAGGCTGATCTCTTCCACGCTGCTGCAGGTAGGGCCAGAGCTTGAGGAAGCGGCGCGCAGCACCGGGGCGACGCGCGGGCAGATCACCCGCCACGTCACCATCCCGCTCTCCCGCTACGGTCTTATCGGTTCGTGGCTGCTGATGTTCCTGATCTTTGAGCGCGAATATTCAACGGGTGTGTACCTGCTTTCACCCGGCACGGAGACCATCGGCTCGATGCTGGTTTCCCTCTGGGCCGCGGGTGCCATCGATATCGTGGCGGCGCTCTCTTTCATTAACATCCTGCTGGTCGTGGTAGGTCTGGGCATTGCCCTTCGTTTCGGAGTGAAAATACATGATTGAATTAGCGGTTGACGATCTGCACTTAACCTACGGCGACAATCCTGTTTTAAAAGGTGTCTCCATGAACCTGAAGCGCGGCGAAGTGGTCTCACTGTTAGGCCCCTCCGGCAGCGGTAAAACCACCCTCCTGCGCGCCGTTGCGGGTCTGGAAAAACCGACGCAGGGGTCCATTGTCATTGGCAATAATAAAGTTTACGACGGCACGCCGCGCAGCGAGGTCCCGGCGGAAGAGCGTAACCTTGGGCTGGTGTTCCAGTCCTATGCCCTGTGGCCGCACAAGACCGTGTTTGAGAACGTGGCCTATCCGCTCAAGCTTCGCAAAGTCCCGGCCAAAGAGATCCAGCAGCGCGTGCAGGACGTGCTGGACCAGCTTGGTCTGGGCCATCTTGGCAAACGTCACCCGCACCAGCTCTCCGGCGGGCAGCAGCAGCGCGTGGCGATTGGCCGGGCGCTGGTGTACAACCCGCCGGTAATTTTGCTGGACGAGCCGCTTTCCAACCTCGACGCCAAGCTGCGCGAAGAGGCCCGCGTGTTCCTGCGCGAGCTGATTATCAAGCTCGGGTTATCCGCGCTGATGGTGACGCACGACCAGAACGAAGCGATGTCGATTTCCGACCGCATCCTGCTGCTTAACAACGGCAAAATTGAGCAACAGGGCACGCCGCAGGAGATGTACGGCTCGCCGAAAACGCTTTTTACCGCCGAGTTTATGGGCAGCAACAACCGCCTGCACGGCAAAGTCACCGAAGTGCGCGACGGCAAAGCGCGTATCGAAGGAAAAGGTTGGGTGCTGTGGGGCCAGGCCGGTGAAGGGGTGCAGAGCGGTGAAGAAGCGACGGCTGTGATCCGCGTCGAGCGCGTGGCGGTGGTCGAGGGACCAGGGGAAAATCAGCTTGAGCTGCCGCTGCTCACCAGCATGTATCTCGGCGACCGCTGGGAGTACCTGTTCCGCACGGTGGGAGATGATTTTGTGATCCGCGCGTATGGACATGAGGTTCGGGATCCGCAGCACTGCCATCTTTCGTTGCCTGAGAAGCATGTTTGGGTGTTCCCGAAAGGGTGATGAGTCAATATTAATCTGCCATGGCCCGGTGGCGCTTCGCTTACCGGGTCTACAAAACAAAGAAATGCACAGATGCCAGGATTGGTGGCGCCAGTTATTATTGTTAATGCATTCCGACTTAAATATTCACCTGACCCTTCTTTCCATTCCTACGCATAACGGGTTAAGGCTCCATATCAAAATGTTATTACAGAGCATATAAAGAAAATTTATGCATCATATCCAGCATTTTTGAAAACTGATTGAACATGCTCCGTCAGTCCAACAAGATCTTCATAGGCGATTGGGCCAAAATCAGGATAATGGTTTTCAATATACTCGTTAACATCTTCCATACCTTCACTGACTCTGAGATTCTTAACAAATGTAGGCAAAATACGATGATTAACACCAGTACCATATTCTTTCGGATGATGGGTCATACACCACTCAACTTTACCTTTATATGATTGAATCGCATCTTCCAGTAAGGTAATAACTTCTGGAACCTCTTTTTCAAATCGAAAACTGGTATAAGGAGGGTACTTAGAGCGATCAATTTTTTCAAAATGGTCATTTATCCATTCATCTTCGATACGGCTCTGATAATGTAACCACTCCAGTTTTCCAAGAGAACCAATGAAGTCCAACAAGATAGTTTCTTTCTTACCTATCGGAAACATTATTTTAACCCCTGTAATTTATCAGAGATCGTAACACTTCCCTGATTTATAGATTTGATATGTTTTTCCCAATCTCCTTTAGGAATCGGTTTTAAGGACACTCTTGGATCGTAAACATACTGACCATCGGTATAAACCTGATGGAAAGCTTGTTCATGTACAATTTTTCCATTTTCATACACATTTAAATTGTACGGAGTCGTCGGCCTTGCTTCAATAATTTTCCCGTGCCCGCCAGCTGCATCGAGAAGCTTAGGTGCGATATCTGAGCAATCCGTACAATCTGTATTGCCTATCCAGGCAATAAACTTAGGTTCGTTCATTTTTTCAATAACACTCTGATTGGCTGGATAACCGGGATTTTCAGGGCGAACATTTTCAAGGCCGGGGATCTTCTCGTTCTGATAGAAAAGATCATCCATTGAAGGAGAATCCGGAACCGGCGTAGTTGTCGTCCAGCCATTATTGTTTGACGCTCCATCACCGTTGGTATTACCAGTATGATTTATCCCTCCGGTTGCTACACTATCATTCCCTGTGTTGGAGGGCGTATTTCCGGTTACAGTCTGGTCTCCACCAGTGTTTGATGGTCCCGGGTTGATGACCTGCGTACCACCAGTACTGGTGATCGTCTTACCTGTCAGGGACTCATAGGCCGCTTTCTGAGCATCATTTAACTGACTGAGCTGGGAAGGATCATTGAGCGAGGCCACATAGATCAGATGCAACTGCTCATCTTGTGACAATGTATCCATTGCTGATGTGGATGCACCAATCCCCAGTAAAGCACCCAGACCACTGGCAACCAGGCGATCACGGCAAGCAGAAATTTTCAGACATCCCCGTGCAGCCAGTTTACCGCCCTGTATAACGACACTCAGCGAGTTATTCTCAACCTCCACCTTCGCCGTTTCCGACGCCATCGCCGCCATGGAGACGCTACCATCCGTCACCGCAGCGCCCGCCAGACCACCCGCGATACTCACGAGACTACTGACCAGCCGTTTCTCCTCTGGCGTCAGGTCACTGGATTTTTTATCTCCATACAGCGCACTGACCAGATGGTCGGTCATCGCCGAGGCCGTAATGGCCCCTATAGCACCGGCCTTCAGGCCATCCGCAGTGCTCCCGCCACTCAGCTGCGTCAGCGCCGCAGCCACAATACCGTGCAGCGCGGCACGGGCTGTCGGGTCTTTCTGCTCCTTGACCAGGGTCGCCAGCAGAGGGGCCGCCCCCGCTGCCGCGCCTGCCTTCAGGTTACCGCCAAGCGCACCTGCCAGTAATCCTGCCGCTGCGCTGCCCTTCGTCCAGAAGGCACTCCCCGGACCGTATTCGGTATTCTGATATCCGGGCTGCGTCTTCAGGAACGCTTCCTGCTCCTGCGGCGTATCGCCCTGCAGTTTTCCTTCTGACGCCAGCTTCGCGCCCAGCGCCGCATTGGATTCCCGCGCTTTCTGCTCCGCATACTTGCCGTAAGCATCCAGCGCAGAGGTAGCCAGGGCCGCGCCTTCGCTCTGGACCGCCAGGTTATCCCTGACCTTCTGCACATCACCGTTCACGTCCACGCCGTGGTGGGCGTCAGCCGTATCACGGCTCAGGTCAGCAATATCCTGTTTCTGTCCCGCCGGGTTGCGAATGACAATGCTACCGCCACTCACCGCTGATGAGGTCGTGCCGGTGTGGCTCTCTTCTGCCTGGCCCGTACCGATGGCCGGTGCCAGGTTGCGGTTTTCACCGTTTCCGCTGCCGCCCGCGCTGCCGGAAAGCGCCACCGTATAGCCGTTGCCGCTGGTCTGGCTCTCGTTGTGGAGATTACTGAAACCCAGCGTACCCGTGTCGAGGCTATTTTTATCTGCAGACGCCGTGGATGCAATCACCGCGCCGTCAAGCTGGGTATGATTTCCGGTGGTGACAGCAAAGCCGCCCTTGCCTGCGAATATCCCGCTCTGTTCAGCGACGCTCTTACCATTCTGGGTGATATTCTCACCCGATGCACTGACGCTACCGGAAGACGCACCATAACACAGCGGCGGTATGCACAGGCTGAGGGACGCGCCTGACGAAGACTGCTTGCTGTCATAACTGGCCGTATCCTGCACGCTGCTGATGGTGAGATCGCGCCCGGTGTTGACCACCACACGGTTACCTTCCAGCTCCGCACCTTTCAGGGTGGTGTCGCGTCCGCTGTTCACCGTAAGCTGTTCATCAGCATGGACAACGCTGTTCGTATTGCGCTGCGACTGGCTGTTTTCCTTGCCCTTATGCTGTGACGCTCCCAGTTCCACCGAGATGCCGTTTTGCGCACCAATCAGGCTCACACCGACACCGACGCTGAACTGGCTGCCGCTGTTTTTACTCTCAGAGTGGGTTGTGTTCTGGGAGGCAGACAGCAGAATATCCCGCCCCGCATCCAGCGCCACGTGTTTACCCGCGATCTGTACCCCCATACCGGCAATGTCATTTCCGGCACGAACAGAGACATTCTCGCCGGCATTAATGGTGGTGCCCTGCGTGTCGGTACTGTGGTAACGACTGTCCTGAGATGACGTCCCCGCCGTTAAAGACACTTTAGCCTTGATGAGCGACGAGTCCGACATAGCGCCCTGCGCCGCGGTTGCCGCCGACTGGCCTGTTCTGATGGCGGTCAGCCGTGGATCATCGCCGTTTTCTGCGCTGCGGGCAGCCGTCTCTGCGGCTTTAGCAGCCTCAACAGCCCAGCCCCCAGCAGATGCCGTCACACCATACTGGGCGCTGCTGCTGTGGTTTTCACCGTCACGGGTATCCCGGCTCACCCCCATGAGGACATTTTCGCCACTGAGTGAGACCGATTTACCAGCACGGATATCCGTACCTGACAGGGAGAGATCGTTACCGGCCTGCGCGACAACGCTACCGTTTTTGCTGCTTAGCTGGCTGCGCAATCCGTTTTCGAGGCTGCTATCTTCCCGACTGCTGTTTTTTTCATGGCGGTAGCCTGCCGTGGCGCTGTAACCATCGCCTCCCAGAGTCCCCAGCAATTTGCTGCTGCCGCTGCTCTCACTGCGCGATGTATCGCGTCCGGCAGAAACGGAGATATCTCCATTTGTGGCTGACAGCAGAAGATCGTCCGTGGCGGTCATCAGGCTGCCGCTGATATTCACGCTGCCGTCACGACTGTTAACGTAAATATCTGAGCCCTGAATGACCGACGCGTTTTGTGTGGTCCGGGTGCCGCTACTGTTGCTCTCCGCCTTGCTCATCCCACCCGGCAGGAGTTGATTGCCGTGGGAACCCCCACCCGAGATGGCGCGAACAGCACTTCCGGCGCTCAGGTCGCTCGAAAGATTCCAGCCGCTATTTTTAGTGCTGCTGCCGTATTTCTCGCTGTCTGTGGAGGTGGTGATATCAACGTCGCGTTTCGCATCGAGGATCACCGTTTCACCGGCCTTAGCCTGGCTCCCGGCAATCAGGATATTGCCGCTGTTGCTGCCTCCCTGTTTACCGGTGGCAGTCATCTGGATATTGCCTGCGGCGGCAAGATGGCTGCCGCTGTTAAACTCGCCCTCGTAGTGCGACTCAGAGGAAGACCGGGTGCTTCCTGCGGAAATAGCCATCATCTGGCCTGGTCCGTCAAGCGCGAGCGCACCGCCTTCCGCCCCCAGCCCCTTCACTTTATCGACGGTGCTGTTGCCACTGTTGCCCTTACCACGAACGATATCGCGCACGTTACGCACAGTGTCTTCAAATGGCGCTTTCACACTGACCGTGACGCCAGACGATTTGGACTCCTGCTTCATGGACTCAGTGGTCGTATCCCGTCCAGGAAGGATGGCAATGCTGTCGCCAGTGATATCGATATGGCCGGTTTTGCGGGAGGAATCATCCTTCGCTCTTCCGGCAACCACATCTGCCGCGCTCAACTGGACGTCATTTCCGGCGCTGATGATGACATTACCGCCAGCAGTGCCCACCGTGCTGCGGGCATCGCTCTGCGTCGTATTTGCCCCCTGTCGGGTGCTTTTTGAAGACTGCGACCCGATGGTGATACCCAATCCCGACCCGCTGGAGAAAACGCCGGATTTCTTCGTCTTCTTCATGTCGTAGTACGTGTCGGTGTTGGTTGCTGCCTCCACGGTCAGATCATTTCCAGCCTTCAGGGCCACATCGCGCTCAGCGGCAACTGATGAGCCCTGCACCGTCAGGTTGTTACCAGCCCGGAGAGCAACGTTGTCGCCGGAAAGCTGCGTACCTTTCTCACGCGTATGCGTCTCTTCGTGGATGGTGTGAGTGGTTTTCTTGCTGAGGAACCCACCGGACGTCTTTTTCTCCTCCCGGTACGCATAGTCACTTTCCGTCTCAGTGGAAAGGGTGATATCCCGCCCGGCGGCCACGGCTGTATTGCCTGCGGCATAGACATCTGCAGCCTGTGCCGTTACATCCCGTCCGGCGATAACAGTCACATTCCCGCCCGCAGTGATGTCGGTTCCCGACTGGCGAACCGACTCGTTAATCACTTTTTTACGGCCTGATTTATAACTGTCGCCCTGCGTGGTCTCTTCCGCTGCCAGATTCACGTCGCGATCCGCCTGCAGCCCGACGCTTTTCTCCGCTGCCAGCGCGGCGGCCCGGGCGTTGATATCCTGCCCGGCCTTCAGGACCAGGTTATCGCCTGCGGAAATCGTGGTGCGGTCGAGCCCGGTGCTGTGGGACTCGCTTTTCCCTTTCCGGCTGCTTTCGCTTGTCTGTGCCGCGTTCAGGTTCAGATCGTTGCCTGCACTCAGCCCCGCGCTGCCGCCCGCCTTCAGGTCGCTGGCGGTCACGTCAAGGTTATGCCCGGCATTCACCAGCAGGTTGCCGCCCGCACTGACGTTACTTCCCTGATACGTGACGGAGGAACGGCTGGTTTTCTCCCGGCTGGAGCTGAATGCGTCGTTGATCTGATTCGCGTTGACGGCAATATCGCCCCACGCGTTCAGCAGCATATCGCCGCCGGAGGCCAGGTTCGCCCCGGTGACGGTGATGTTTTTTCCCGCCTCAAGCGACAGGCCATCCTGCGCGGTAATCGACGCCGTGTTGCCCAGCAGGGTGTCCTTCAGGCCGATGTTGCCGTACTTCCCGCCGGCGTTGATATCAATCTGCTCAACCTGCGTCAGGTTGTTGATGCTGCCGTCCAGGCTCTCCAGCGCGACCGTTTTGCCGCTGATGGTGGAGCTGATGTTATTGATATCGCCGATGGCGCTCAGGTTCAGGTCGCCGCCCGCTTTCATCAGGCCGTTGCTGAGGTTGCTGATGCTGTTCTGGCTGTCGAGCGTCAGGCTGTTTTTCGCCAGCAGCGAGCTGCCGCCGTTGGTGATGCTGCCGCCCTTCAGGGTGACGTTCTTGCCCGCGATCACGCTGCCGTTGTTGACGGTGACGTCCTTCGGCGACAGGTAGAGTTTCGGCACCATCACCGTTTCGCCGTTGACGGTAGCTTTCTCCCACCACAGCAGGCTGTGGTCGAGCGCGGCAATCTGATCGGCGGTCAGCGAGACGCCAAACTGCAGGCCCAGCGACTGCTGCGCCGCCGCGGCGTTGTCCATCAGATAGCGCATCTGATCCAGATCGGAGCCGATGCCGTTCAGGTAGCGGTTACCGGTCTGGTTGAGTACCACATTGGAAACGTAGCGGGTATCGAACGCCGCATCGCCGAGGAAGCGGTAATCGTAGTCCGGGTTCAGGTTGAGGCGCCCGAGCATATAGGACGAGCCGAGGAACTGCTTCTCGTCGGTAAACGCCAGCCGCGTCTCCTGCGGCGCCGTGGACGACGGTTTGATCCCGAGCATCGCGTTTAGATCGGCAAACAGGGCGGGATCAAGCTGTCCGAGACCGTTCAGTTTCGGGTTGATGCCGATCAGGTACGGGCTTTTCGGGTTGTCGGAGAAGACAAAATAGCCGTTGTTGCCCGACGGCAGCGGGTAAGCGCTGGTGTCGACGCGCTGGCCCTGATAGTGCCCGACGGCGCCGCCCTGCGCGGTTCGGAGATCGGCGGTGGTGACCCCGGCGTTCGCCAGCGTGCCCAGCTGGCCGAGGTTCGCGTTGCCTTTCTGCGTGGTGCCAATGTTGCTGAGAGGCGTGCCGGACGCGCCGCCGTTTTCCAGCGCGCCACCGCCGTTAAGCTGCTGCAGCGCCCCCTGGAGCCGATCGTTCCACTGCGGTGAGTTCACCGCCACGGTGCCGGTAGCGCTCAGCCCCTGTTTTTGCACACCGCTGCCGATGGTCTGGTTGCTGAGTGTGTTCAGCGACGGGGTGGAGATAACGTTACTGACGCCGCCCGCATTGGCGGTGGTACTGGTGTTACTGATGTTGCTGGTGAAGTTCGCGGTGACGTTACCGCCCGCCTGGATGACGGCGCGGTATGTTTCACCATTTTCACTTTCTGTGACATGCCCATCTAATACATAGGTTACGTCATTGTCGTAGTAAGTATTGCGATGGGTTGGAGAGTAGGAGCCAGGAGAACCCCCGCCATATGAGGGGCTTACATATTTATATACAGCATATTCTGTATAAGTTCCGCTCTGATAGCTCTGATTATTCAGCGTGTTTCCTGCAAGCGTAATATTGCTATTCGCCAGGATTGCACTCGCCTGATTGTTCAACTCTGCGGCAGTGATAGTCAGGTTACGCCCGGAAGAAATACGAGCGCTTCCACCCTCAGCATTTACAACCTGCGCTATCTGATTTAGTGCATATTTACGTGTTTCATAGCCTGTAATTGGTTTGTAATAGTAATGGGTATCCTCATACAAGAAACAGGGAACTCCCCCACATGTACCTGAACCGTCATGGGTATAAGTGCTGTATTTATCCCGAACAAGCGTATCGATTCCGAGAACCGACACAGGTATGTCAACAGTTGCCTGCCCAACCCAACCATACGCTGGCGACGCACTTGTTGTTGTGGTTGACGTTAATCCATCACGCTGATTTAACAGGCTGGCAGTCTTAACCGTAATATCCCCACCCTGCGTCTCAATATTCCCCGACGTGTTCACCACCTGGCTGTTGGCATTCCCCGCCGCATCCCGCTGCATCCACAGGT
>NZ_JASEYI010000026.1:0-69856 GCF_035064085.1 Enterobacter sp. R-1.6.2 | reverse complement strand
GCTGATAGAAACAGAAGCCACTGGAGCACCTCAAAAACACCATCATACACTAAATCAGTAAGTTGGCAGCATCACCCCAACGCTAGGGAAAAAGAAAGACGAACAGAAATAAATAACGCACCGGGCGCAATGCCCGGTTTTTCATCTATTTACTTGCTGAATACCTCTCCCCGATTATAGTTATTTCTACCTCGTTTATTCCCATTGCATTTCTTGAACCACTTTCAGCCAGGACGCGAATTTTCCACAAGCGACGTAATACATCACTGAGAGGTTTAGGATGAAATTCAATTTGATCGTCAGGAGTCTTGCTCTGGCTGGACTTGTTATTTCCGTCAGTTCCGCGTATGCCGCAGACGCCCCGAAGGATGCCACGACTGCAACGCAACAAGCCAATAACGCCCTGTTTAATCAGCTTCCTTTCTCCGACAACACCGATTTTACGAACGCCCATAAAGGCTTTATTGCACCGATTCCTCAGGAAATTATCAAAGGGGAACAAGGGAATGTCATCTGGGATCCACAGCAATATTCATTTATTAAAGAAGGCGATAAAGCACCGGACTCCGTTAATCCCAGCTTATGGCGTCAATCTCAGCTGATTAATATTAGCGGCCTGTTTGAAGTCACCGACGGCGTATATCAGATCCGAAATCTTGACCTGTCAAATATGACCATCATTGAAGGGAAAGAAGGTATTACCGTGGTTGACCCGCTGGTGTCGGCAGAAACGGCGAAGGTCGGGATGGATCTCTATTTTAAAAATCGCGGCAAGAAGCCTGTCGTCGCCATTATTTATACCCACAGCCACGTTGACCACTATGGCGGCGTGCGCGGCGTGGTGGATGAAGCCGACGTGAAATCCGGCAAAGTGAAGGTCTACGCGCCAGCCGGGTTTATGGAAGCGGCCGTTGCCGAGAATATCATGGCGGGCGACGTGATGAGCCGCCGCGCCAGCTATATGTATGGCAACCTGCTGAAGCCCGATGCCAAAGGTCAGGTGGGCGCGGGCCTGGGTACGACCACCTCGGCCGGGACGGTGACGCTGATTGCCCCGACCAATATCATTGAGAAAGACGGGCAAAAAGAGGTTATCGACGGCCTGACCTATGATTTTATGCTCGCACCGGGATCCGAAGCGCCATCGGAAATGCTCTGGTATATCGAAGAGAAAAAACTGATTGAATCCGCTGAGGACGTGACCCATACCCTGCACAACACCTACTCGCTGCGCGGGGCCAAAATCCGCGAGCCGCTGCCGTGGTCGAAATACATCAACCAGGCGATTGTGCGCTGGGGTGACAAAGCTGAAATCATCATGGCGCAGCACCACTGGCCGACCTGGGGCAACGAAAACGTCGTCAAGCTGCTGAAAAGCCAGCGCGATCTCTATCGTTACATCAACGACCAGACGCTGCGTATGGCCAACGAAGGGCTGACGCGCGACGAAATCGCCGCGAACTTCAAGCTCCCGGATTCACTGGCGCATACCTGGGCCAACCGCGGCTATTACGGTTCGGTGAGCCATGACGTAAAAGCCACCTATGTGCTGTATCTGGGCTGGTTTGACGGCAACCCGGCGACGCTGGATGAACTGCCGCCAGAAGAAGGCGCGAAGAAATTCGTGGAGTATATGGGCGGCGCGGATGCCATCCTGAGCAAGGCGAAAACCGACTTCGACCAGGGTAACTACCGCTGGGTGGCGCAGGTAGTGAGCAAAGTGGTCTTTGCCGATCCGAACAACCAGGCGGCGCGCAACCTGGAAGCGGATGCGCTGGAACAGCTTGGCTATCAGGCTGAATCCGGCCCGTGGCGTAACTTCTACCTGACCGGCGCGCAGGAATTGCGTAACGGCGTGGTGAAAGGGCCAACGCCGAATACCGCCAGCCCGGATACGGTGCGCGCGATGACGCCGGAGATGTTCTTTGACTATCTGGCTGTCCATATCAACGGACAAAAAGCGGGTGACGCCAAATCGGTGTTTAACATCGATCTGGGCAGCGATGGCGGGAAGTACAAACTCGAGCTGGAAAACGGCGTGCTGAACCACACGGCGAACGCGGAAGCAAAAGAGGCGGACGCGACGCTGACGCTTAACCGTGACACCCTGAATAAAATCATCCTCAAGGAGGTGACGCTGAAACAGGCTCAGGACAGCGGAAATTTTAAAATTACTGGCGACAGCGCGAAACTTGATGCCATGCTTAGCTATATGGACAAGTTTGATTTCTGGTTTAACATTGTGACACCGTAACGGTGCACGCAAAAGGGCGGTTCGTCCGCCCTTTCCTGCTTCACGTGTTAGCCAGAAAGGGTAAAAAGCGTCAATGGAAAAAAGAAAAAAACCGACACTTGAACGGGCAACCTGGCCAACGCGCCATGCTATGGTCATGCACGGGCTGGCGATGAACCTGCCGTGGCTGGCCTTCGTGAATATCAGCTTCGCGGTGATGATTCTGCTGCGACACGTTTTGCTTAATACCAGCGATCCCCTTTATCCCCATTCGCCGCAGCTGACGAGAATAGTTGATGCCTCCATGCTCGGCATTATCATCCTCTCCGCCGCGCTGATCCTGATGGCCTGGCGGCGCATCGCCGGCATCAGCGTGGTATTGTTTATCTGCAGCGCCATCTGGTCGGTCTCCTGCTTCTGGTTTATCACCCAGCTGCTGCTCCCGCACGTCTGGCCGCTGTGCGTCATTTTATTACTCGCCGGCTTAACGGCGCTCTATTTTTATCCTGAAGGGCTACTCGCCTTTGTGCTCCCGCTCTGGATCACCCTGCCGGTAGCAAGCTGGATACGGAACGATGGCCTCAACCTTCACTTCATTGTTATCTGGAGCGTCTTTACGCTGATCCTGATTTGCGGACGTTTCATCCTGCTGAGCTGGTTTGACGAGGCCTGGCGACGTAACCAGCAAAATCAGCTATTGATCTCCAGGCTGGATGCGCTGGCGCATCAGGATCCATTAACCAAAACCGCCAATCGCCGGAAAATGGAAGTGGTGCTGGAGAACGCGGTTGAGCAGAAAAAAACCTTCTCAGTGATTATGCTGGATATCGACTATTTCAAACGCTACAACGACACCTACGGGCACCAGGCGGGTGACGACTGCCTGACCCGCGTGGCGCGGGTGCTGAAGCAGTCGGTGCGAACGCCTGACGATGTGGTGTCACGCTACGGCGGCGAGGAGTTCGTGGTGATCCTGTTTAACTGCCCGGAAAACATCGCTGAAAAGGTGGCCTTACGCATTCAGGACGGCCTGCGCGCGGAGTCCATACCGCACAGCGCCTCAACCGTTAGCGACCATGTCACCGTGAGCATGGGGATTGCGAGCATGGCGGAAGGGTTAGCGGGCACCGAGATCATCGCCCGCGCCGATGCGGCGCTGTATCGGGCGAAGGAGGCCGGGCGGGATCGGTGGTCGCTGTAAACATGTCGGGTGGCGGCTACGCCTTACCCGGCCTACAAAATTCGCCCGGTGCAGCCTGATGCCCTCACCCTGACCCTCTCCCACGGGAGAGGCAATAAACACTAAAAAGGCAACCTCCAGGTTGCCTTTTGCTTTTACTAGTAGCGCACGCACACCGATTTGGTTTCACACCAGCCGTCCAGCCAGTCCGGACCAAAGTCACGCCCGGTGCCGGACTGCTTCATGCCGCCGAACGGCAGGTTAGCGTCAATCAGCGTATGGCTGTTCACCCAGACGGTGCCCGCCTGCAGCCGGTCGGTGTATTCCAGCGCCTTGCTGATATTCTGCGTCCAGACGCTGGCCGTCAGGCCATACTCGCTGTCGTTTGCCAGCTGGAGCGCCTCTTCCCCGTCGGCGACGCGTACGAGGTTGACCACCGGGCCAAACACCTCTTCACGGGTCAGGCGCAGTGAGGCATCCGGGTTCACCACCAGCGTAGGCGAAACGTAATAGCCTTTGCCTTCCGGCCCCCGGTTACCGACGATCAGCTCCGCGTTGCGCGACTTCGCTTCGTCAAGGAAGGTCTGCACCTTGTCGCAGTGCGCGCGCGACACCAGCGGGTTGATAAACGCCTCCGGCGACATGCCCGGCCCGACGCTCAGGGATTTCACCGCCTGCTCAAACCCGCTGACAAGCGTGTCAAACAGCGGCGCTTCAATATAGATGCGCGAGCTCGCCGCGCACACCTGCCCCTGGTTCAGGAAGCTGCCGGTCATCAGGCCTTCGATCACCCATGCCGGGTCTGCGTCTTTTAGTACGATGGCCGGGTTTTTCCCGCCCAGTTCCAGAGTCACCCCGGTTAGCGTGTCCGCCGCCGCGCGGGCAATTTGCTTACCCGTCGCCGTTGAGCCGGTAAAGCTCACCTTTGCAATATGCGGATGCGAGGTCAGCGCTGCGCCACACACCGCGCCGCTCCCGGTCACCACGTTAAACACTCCGTCCGGAATGCCCGCTTCGCTGGCCAGCTCCGCCACGCGCAGCATGGTCAGCGGCGTGGTCTCTGAGGGCTTGATGACAATAGAGCACCCCGCGGCCAGCGCAGGCATCACTTTCCACATCCCGATCATCAGCGGGAAGTTCCAGGGCACAATCCCGGCCACCACGCCAACCGGCTCCTTACGCGTCCACGCCTGATAGCGGGCGCCCTGCGGCAGCGGGATGGAAAGGTCGAGAGTTTTACCCGTAATTTTGGTGGTCAGCCCGGCGGTATAGCGCATCCAGTTCAGGGTGCAGCCGACTTCAAACATGCGGGAAATGTTGATGGATTTGCCCTGCTCCAGCGTTTCAAGCTGGGCCAGCTCTTCGCTGTGCTGTTCGACCAGATCGGCGAAATGAAGCAGGATCCGCTCGCGCTCCGCTGGCAGTTTTCCGGCCCAGCTGCGGGCGACAAACGCGCGCCAGCCGGACATGACGGCACGATCAACGTCATCGACGCTGGCATCGGCAGTCGAGGCAATGACCTCGCCCGTGGCCGGGTTGAAGACGTTCAGCCGTTTTTCACTGTCCGACGCGGCCTGACGCCCCTCAATCCACAGGCCATGCTGTCGGTCTAAAAATTGTTGTACGGCAGGCTGAATGGCCACCTGTGATTCAGACATAGGATACTCCTTCGTTATTCTTCGCAGGGTGTCCATCCAGTCTAAGTGGGGTTTTGCGTTCTCGCTTTTGTCTCTGTGACATTCGCTTTGCCACCTGTGACAGGCTCCGCAAATCGCGATAATTGCCGCTTATATCGCTGTTACCGGTGAGTGTTCTTTCCTATAGTCAGCCTCATAGCTCTGACAAAATGCAACACAAATGCAACAATGCGAAAACGTTGACGGTGCAGTGAGAGAAACGATGGCGTGTGCAAGCGAGCAGGAACAGTATCAGCAGTGGCTGGCGCAAATTAACCAGGTTTGCGGGCGTTTTAACGCGCAGCCCACCGGGGGAAAATTCTTCGGCGAGCTGGAGACCAGCTATGCGCGCAGCCTGAAGCTCAGCACCGTGACCGCAGGCGGCGTCAACCTGTTCCGCTCCCGTCAGGAGATCGCTCAGAGTAATGATGCCTGGTTCTATACCGTGTTCCAGCTCGAAGGCAGCGCGGAAATTGAGCAGGATGACCGTCGCGCGCTGCTCAGAACCGGTGATATCACGCTGATTGACGCGTCACGTCCCTGCTCGATCAACTGGCGGGAAAAATCCCGCCAGATTTCGCTGCTGGTTCCCCGTCAGATTATTGAGCAGCAGTGTCGTTTCCAGGAAATAAGCTGCGCGACCGCCCTTTCCCGCACCTTGCCGACTGTACAGCTGAGCCATCGCCTGCTGATGGAGAGCATGAGCAATGCCGACCTGAGTGACCGGGAGAGCGAAGCGGCGCTCGAGGCGATGATCTGCCTGCTGCGCCCCGCTTTCCAGCAGCGTGAAATCATTCAGCCGCGCAAGGAGCGCCAGTTCCAGCATGTGGTGGCGCTGATTGACGACCATATTCAGTCTGAATCGCTACGCCCGGAATGGATTGCCGCCGAGAGCGGTATGTCCGTGCGCAGCCTCTATCGCATGTTTGCCGAAAAGGGGCTGGTGGTGGCGCAGTACATCAAAAACCGTCGTCTGGATCTGTGTGCGCAGGTACTGCGCGCTGCCGGTGATGATGAAAAGCTGGCGGGCATTGGCTACAGCTGGGGGTTCACCGACCATAGCCATTTTTCAACGGCGTTTAAGCAGCGTTTTGGCGTCTCGCCGGGTGAATACCGCAGGCGCTACCGCTAACTACTTTTTGAGCCATTTTCCGTTAATACCCTTCACGTATTCGCCCGGCTGCGCGCGGGCAACCAGCTTTTGACCTGCCATTTTGGCCACTTCATCGACCGGCAAATTATTGCTGTCAGCCAGCTTCTGGTAGTTTTCCGTGCGTGCCGCATTGATACGATTGACCAGCGCCAGCGTTTCCGCATCCTGTTGAATCGGGGCAATATAACCGCTAAGGGTTTCCCCCACGCGCCCCTGCGCCCGGGCATCGTTTAAGGTCAGCGCAGCCGCCTGCACGTTCATCCCCAGCGCCAGTAAAATCAGAGCTAATCGTTTCATGGCATCCTCAGAACAGATCGCTGCGCGATTTCAGCAGGGTTTCAACGTCTTTATCGACCTTAATATGGATCTCATGTTCGATTTTGACATTCATATTGATGGTAATCGGCTCCTTTGGCGCAGCGACTTCAATACGCGGCGTACAGCCGGTCAGTAGCGCGGCAACGGTGAGCACACCAGCCATCTTTTTCATTGTTGTTCCTCACTTTCCTTGCCAGTCGAACTGCGGGGAGCAGGTATCGCCGCATGTTGCTCAAACCAGGTTTGCAGGTTGTCCCCAAAGCGCAGGCTGCGCCAGAGGGTAAAGACATTCTCATCATGGGTATAGTTCAGGTTGACGGAGCTGCTTTTGCCATCCACCCGGCTGGTCCCCTTGATGGTCGCCTGCATGGTTAATTCACCCAGATTATCTAAATTGATTCTCGTCCACGAACGCGAAATTTCCATATAGCGGAGCCAGTTAATCGCCGCGCCCGCCACCATATTATCTTTCACGATGGCGTCTGCCGTATCTTTGTCGATGCGTAGCGTCATTGGCCCCGGGTTGGTCAGCCAGCCATCCTTAATAATCCATTTTTCATTATCCAGCCAGAACGGCAGCGCCCCGCTCACCGGCCCTGACATGGCAAACTGTTTCGGATTAACGGCGCTAATCAGCTCGCTGGAGGAGATGTTGTCCACGCGCAGCAGGGCCGGATCGTGCTGTGGCATCCGCAGCTGCTGCATAGTGATCTTCCCGCCGAGGGTTTCCACCTTCACGTTGGTGAGCAGCAGCGGATTGTCCTCCGTCCAGGGATAATCCCCCTGTAGATCGGCGGTAATGTTGCGTGCGGTCACCAGGTTTTCCACTTCGCCGATGCGCAACGTGACCGGACCGCGCGTGCCGAGAGACCAGGTACCCTCGCTGAAGCGGAACGGCAGCACAAAATCGACGCCATTAATCTGGTTATCCGGCATCCAGGCGCTGCCGGATTTCAGCACGCCGTGCCCACCGGCCTCAAAGCCCTGATCGGCCGCCGCCGAGAAGGCGACCTGCGCGTAAAGCTCCCCGTCGCGCAGCGTCATTTTCCAGTCCGGCGGGATCAGCGGCTGGAAGACGGTGAGCGACTGTTTTGGCCACCAGGCCTGCCCGCGAAGGCGCACGCCGTCCCAGCGTCCGTTCACCTGTACCGGGCCGATTTTGTCCGCATGGAGGTCGCCCTTAAACTGAAAAATGGTCGGGTCGGTGCCGTCGACGCTGAAGGTCAGAACCGATGGCGGCAACGCGCTGCCGCCGGAGAAACGGGTTTGCCCGGCGTTGAGCGACAGCGCGCCGCTGAAGGACGGTTTATCGGGGTCACGCAGCCAGCGCACCGGTTGATCCAGCACCAGACGCGGCTTGCTGACCTCCATCGTGCCGTACTGGAGCTTGTCAAAACCGGTGGAGAGCGCCGTCAGCTCTATAAGGTTGTCGCGCCACTCGCCTTTCCCGGCGACATCCCAGCGGGCATGCATCGGCGTAAAACCGCCTTTCCCCCAGTAGCGCCACTGCCACAGGCCATTATCAGGTAAAAAGTCGTTGGCCTGGCCGTCCAGGTGGAGTTCAAAATCGCCCATCTGGTTTTCATGGGCGCGCAGAATAGCCTGTAAGCGGCCGTCCACGCCCTTCTGCGTCAGCTTCACGCCCGCCAGCGGCCAGCGGATTTCATCGATATCG
This sequence comes from Enterobacter sp. R-1.6.2, assembly GCF_035064085.1. NCBI lineage: Bacteria > Pseudomonadati > Pseudomonadota > Gammaproteobacteria > Enterobacterales > Enterobacteriaceae > Enterobacter > Enterobacter sp. R-1.6.2. The sequence goes on along the minus strand of NZ_JASEYI010000026.1, from coordinate 61,621 downwards.
AGTGAGTCAATGATGCGCCCGCGCGAGCGGAGCAGCGCGCCCGGCTCAAAGGCCAGCTGCGGTTCATACAGGCTGCCGGTCAGCGTGGCGGGCAATTTGGCGTAAAGAATGAGATCGTTTTGCTTCGCCTCTCCGCTGAGATGCAGCGGCATGTCGCTGTTTTCCATACTGAGCCTGCCGGGCCCAATGTTCAGTACCGCGTTGCCTTTCCCCGCGTCACCCTGGGTAAGCACATTCAGCCGTCCGGTCAGGGTGGTGTTATCCAGCCCCTGCTGCCAGTTGTCCGCGCGAAGCGACACGCGCCCGCTCAGCGGCATACCGGAAAGATCCCAGTTCCAGCGCCCGTCGCTGATGTTCAGCTGCTCCGCCGTGATCTGCCACGGCAGGTCGAGCAGCGGATCGGGGTTGTCCCGCGCCATCACCACCAGCTGTCCCTGATTGTCTTCCCAGTCCAGATCGGCATCGACCAGAGACGTCAACTGTGGCACGTTAAAGGTCGCGACCGCGTGGCCCTTCACCGGCACGCCATCCGGTACCAGCGGCAAGGTAAACTCGCCCACCAGCTTAATCGGCTGCGGCTGGTCCGGGAGCTGGACATCGAACTGGCTGACCGAGAGCGTCTGACCGCGAAGCGTGCCTTTAATGCTGACCTGCTCGCCTTTATAGGCGATCTCCTGAATGGAGGGCGTCAGCGACGCATGCAGCTCGCCCTGCCACTGCTGCCAGGGCGACAGCGTCAGACGGTGAACCGTGATCCAGGTATTAGGTAATACCGCCTGCCACTGTGCCAGCGTTTTGGGGGCGACCGTTGAGGGCGCAGACTGGGGAATTTTGCTCAGACAGACGGAGTTAAGATCCAGCGCACCGATATCCAGCTTCCAGCGGCTCGGATGTGACAGCGTCACGTTATCGATGCGGGCAATTTCGCAGTCTTCAACCAGATAGCGAAGATCGGGGATCACCAGCGCGTGGCGGGTAAGTTTCGGACTCTCTTCGAAAGCGATGCGCGTCCCGACGGGCAGCCAGATCCCGGCGAGCGTCGGTACCCACTGGGCGAGCGTCATCAGCAGCGTCAGCGGCAACAATATGAACAGCAGTAAAAGCGCAAGAGCGGCTTTGTATTTACCCTTCATGGGCAGTTAATATCCTGATTTAGCGAAAGATTTAAGCCGGCAGTGCCGATCATTGTCGCATGTTTAGGCAGTCAGTTGAAGGGAATGCCATTTTTAAGGATAGATGCTCTAGAATAATTGATAGAACTTATTGAATTCAATAATATTTTATAAATTGTAAGATAATTTTAATCATGCTAACGTGAATGCAAAATCACTGGAGAAAGTCTTATGAAACTCGCGGTATATAGCACAAAGCAGTACGACAAAAAGTATCTGCAACATGTTAACGAGGCTTACGGGTTTGAGCTTGAATTTTTCGACTTTCTGCTGTCCGAAAAAACCGCCAAAACGGCGCACGGCTGTGAAGGCGTCTGCATTTTTGTTAACGACGACGGCAGTCGTCCGGTGCTGGAAGAGTTGAAAAAACAGGGGGTGAAGTACATCGCCCTGCGCTGCGCGGGCTTTAATAACGTGGACCTCGACGCGGCGAAAGAGCTGGGTCTGAAGGTGGTGCGCGTCCCGGCGTATTCCCCGGAAGCGGTGGCGGAACATGCAATTGGCATGATGATGTCGCTCAACCGTCGTATTCATCGCGCTTATCAGCGTACCCGTGACGCCAACTTCTCGCTGGAGGGGCTGACCGGCTTCACCATGTACGGCAAAACCGCGGGTGTGATCGGCACCGGTAAAATTGGCGTCGCCGCCCTGCGCATTCTGAAAGGCTTCGGCATGCGTCTGCTGGCGTTCGATCCATACCCGAGCGCCGCTGCGCTGGAGCTGGGCGTGGAATACGTCGACCTGCCGACCCTGTTCTCCCAGTCTGACGTGATCTCCCTGCACTGCCCGCTGACGCCGGAGAACTACCACCTGCTTAACCAGGCGGCGTTTGACCAGATGAAAGATGGCGTGATGATCATCAACACCAGCCGCGGCGGGCTCGTTGACTCTCAGGCCGCTATCGAAGCGCTGAAAACCCAGAAAATTGGCGCGCTGGGAATGGACGTGTACGAGAACGAACGCGATCTGTTCTTTGAAGACAAGTCGAATGATGTGATCCAGGACGACGTGTTCCGCCGCCTGTCAGCCTGTCATAACGTGCTGTTTACCGGACACCAGGCGTTTCTGACTGCCGAAGCGCTGATCAGCATTTCAGAAACCACGCTGGGTAACCTGCAGCAGCTGGAAAAGGGCGAAGCGTGCCCTAACGAACTGGCGTAAGCGTGACGCCGGGTGGCGGCTATGCCCCACCCGGCGTACTGTCAGTTTCCCAGGTCCGGTGCGCAAAGCACCACCAGAGCAGGACGGCCACCAGCGCAATCGCGCTCAGAACACTGAATGCCGTGGCAAATGAGTAATGACCGGCAATCGTGCCGGTTAACGCTGGGCTCATGGATGCCCCAACCCCCTGCATCAGCATCACCACACTCTGCCCGGCATTGACGTGCCCGCTCCCGCGCAACAGCACCACGATAAACGACGGTACCGCGACGCCCAGGATCCCTGCGGCCAGCCCGTCGAGAATTTGTACCGGGATCATCATGAGCGGCGCGTCCGTAGACGCCGCCAGCGCTGCGCGCACCGGCATCACCAGCAGCGCCAGCATAATTAAGCGCCAGTAGCCGTAGCGGTCTATTCGGTGGGCGACCCAGATGGCAACGGGGATCATCACGGCCTGAGAGATGATAACGGTGCCCGCCGCGTACAAACCGGGGTTGATCGAGGCGGGCGCGGCGGCCACCCTCATGCTCAGCATCGGCAACAACGCGGCGTTCGCCAGGTGAAACAGCAGCAGCGTCAGTCCGGTCACTAACAGCGCCCGGTTTTTAATCAGCACGGCAAAGCCGGGAACCGGCAGGCTCGCTGAAGAAGAGAGCCCCCTCGCCGCGTCGTTATCGATATCCCCGTTGCGAATGGCAAGCAGCGCACAGAGCGTTAACAGCGTCGTACAGGTCATCAGCAGGAAAATCCCGCCGACGCCCCAGTACCACGCAATGCCCCCTGCAATCAGTGCGGTAACAAAGTTGCCGCCGTGATTGAACGCCTCATTTTTGCCCATCTGCGCGCTGAACCCGCTCTGGCCGGTCAGCCCCAGGGTAATCCCGGCGATCAGCGGCCCAACAAACGCCGCGCAGATGCCGGAGACAATTTGCGAAACGGCGACAACAGCGCTCTGCTGGCTAAACCAGAGCAGGAGCGTGCTAAGGGTGATGAGCAGGCACACCAGCGCCAGCACGGTCCGCTTGCTGCGTGAGGTGTCGGTGATGAATCCCGCCGGCAGCGTGGCCAGTAATCCCGCCAGCCCACCGGCCGTCATCAGGATGCCGATATCATCGGGAGCCCAGTGGCGTTCGGTCAGAAAAATACCGAGAAAAGGACCGAGGCCATCGCGGACATCCGCGATGAAAAAACTTGTCAGGCATAATGCCCGCAGCGAACGAAGAGACATACTTCCTGCCTTTGTCTGTTATCGCCTGTAAAAAAGGAAATGTAGTATAGCGGGTATTTTTTAAAATCAGATGACGTCTTAAAAAATATGCCTTGCGAACTTAAACAATTCATAACGGAGGCTGTCTTTTCGCTTTACTCATTATCGACCCTGACTATACTGGCAATAAATTTTCACAGGAGTCCTTCGTTGGAAAGTTATTTTATTGTTGATACGAAGGTAAGCTAGCGCGATTTCCTCGCTGCTTACCTGAAACGGTGGGCAGCAATCCTCTTTAAGCGATTGTATCCCGAAATAGTAAAACCACTCAATTTGTGGGGCATCGCATGTTCATGTTTACACATTCACTCTTTCCGCCACCGTCGTCCTGACACGTTTAGCATTTAAACGGCGTTATGATGTGCTTAGCAAAGCACTGACGCTTATTATTTAATAACGTTAACAGGCGACAGGCTGATGTTCCCTTATATCTCTCATCTGCTCGCAGCGATGCTGCTGGGCGCAATTATTGGCGCGGAAAGACAGTGGCGCCAGCGTATGGCCGGACTTCGTACCAATGCACTGGTTGCCACGGGTGCGGCAGTGTTCATTTTAAGTTCGGTATCGACTTCTCCTGATAGCCCGGGGCGTATCGCAGCGCAGATCGTCTCCGGAATCGGCTTTCTTGGCGCTGGCGTCATTATGCGTGAAGGAATGAATATTCGTGGTTTAAACACCGCCGCAACGCTGTGGTGCTCGGCCGGAATTGGCGTGCTATGCGGATTAGGCCAGTTCTGGAATGCCGCCATGGCCAGCCTAATTATTCTCTGCGCTAACATATTGCTTCGCGAAGCCGCGCAGCGAATTAATCAACTGCCTGTGCTCCATGAAGGCGAAAAATGCTATGTACTTAAAATCACCTGCAATGATGAGCATGAAGATGCGGTGCGGCAGAGCGTCGTAAATATGGCGAAAGAGTTGACGTTAAGTCTGAAAGCGATTTATTCCGCTACGGCGCAAGCAGAAGGTAAAACTGAAATTCGGGCGGAAGTGATGACCCGGGAGGAATACCGAAAATTACTCGATCTGATTATGGGGAATATGGGCGGGAATAAAATTATCGCGTCCGTCAGCTGTCACGCAATATGAACAAGGTACCGGGCCTTGCGCCCGGTTGAGGCTTTGGCGTTTTGCAGAAAACGGACCGTGACGCGGAGAGATTCATCCCCGAATGCCCCTGTTCGTTGTCACGCCACGTTAACGAGATCAGGGCTGGTTCGACTGTACGCCTATCACATAACCGAAATTTGTCCCCGTTATGACAGCTTGCTCTCTGTTTTCCTGAAATTAACGGTCTACCCTGAATTGTGTGAAAAACACTCAGGAGGGACAAATGTATAACTCAATTTTGGTTCCAATTGACATTTCAGAGGATAGCCTGACGCACATGGTTATCCCCTTCGTTCAGGCACATACAGCACTTAACACAGCTAAAGTTCACTTTCTTACCGTCATTCCATCGCTTCCGTATTATTCATCATTAGGCCTGGCCTATTCGGTTGAAATGCCGAAGCTGAAAGAGTTCCAGCACGCGGCCTTAGCGAAGCTGGATGAAATCGTTAAGCAATTCAAAATTCCTCCAGACAAGATACAGACTCACGCCGTGACGGGCTCTCCAAAAGATCAAATCCTTAAGCTCGCTGACACGATCGATGCCGACCTGATTATCATCGCTTCCCACAAACCTGACATATCGACGTATCTGTTGGGTTCGAACGCTGCGGCAGTGGTTCGGCATGCGAAATGCCCTGTCCTGGTCGTAAGATAGAAAGCGGCGTTTACGATCGTGGATACGAACGGAGAGCGGATAACAAAAACCGGGCGAGAAGCCCGGTTTTTCATTTGCGCTTTCCTGAGTGAAAACGCGATTTAGAGATTTACTCTGTTGGCGTTTAAATTTAAGTCCGTAATGGCGGCCGGTTTTCCAAGCAGGTAGCCCTGAACTTCATCACATTTATTTTTTTTCAGAAAAGACAGCTGTTCGACGGTCTCCACCCCTTCTGCGGTTACCGCCATGGAATAGGCTTTTCCCAGGTCGATAATTTTCTCCACGACTGACTGGTTCTGCGGCGAGTCACCGAGGGTAAAAATAAAGCTCTTGTCGAGCTTAAGCCCGTCAAACTGAAACTTCCGCAGATAGCTCAGAGAGGCATAGCCGGTACCGAAATCGTCAATCAGAATGCGGACGCCCATTCTTTTGAGAGACTTCATGGTCTGCAAGGTTTTTTCCGGGTCGGAAAGCGTAACGTTTTCAGTGACTTCAATTTCCAGCCGGTTGGATTCAAGCCCCGTTTCGTGAAGGATCTCTTTTATTCTTTCGGCAAGATCGCTTGCCTGGAATTCGATAGCAGAAATATTGACGGAGACCGATAATCCCGGCAATTTGTCTTTCGTCTCCGTACAGGCTTTGCGTATGACCCAGTTGCTCAGGCTAATAATCAGCCCGGTTTCTTCTGCCAGCGGGATAAACTGATCGGGCATTATGGTCCCCCGAGCCGGGTGCTGCCAGCGCACCAGCGCTTCGACGGCCTCAATTTTAGAATACCGGAGGTTATAACGCGGCTGGTAAACCAGGTAGAGCTGTTCTTCGCGAATCGCGGTCTTGAGTTCTAATTCCAGTTTCCTGCGTTCGGTCAACTTTTCCGACATATCCGGGCGATAATAGACCCATCGGTTTCTGCCGGATTGTTTCGCCTGATACAGCGCAATATCCGCGTAGCGTAGAAGATCGTTTGCGCTGCTGCTATCCCGGGGAGCCAGCGCAATGCCCATGCTTACGCCTATCGCCACATCATTGCCCTCAATGGCGAAAGGACGGTTAAGTTCTTGCACGATACGACGACACACCTCCTCAATCTGGTCTTGCTGGCTGGTGTTGCCGAGGAGCAGCATAAATTCATCCCCTCCCTGCCGTGCGACAAAATCACCCCGACGAACGCAATTTTTAAGACGTGAAGCGACCTCGCCAAGCAGGGCATCGCCGGTGGAGTGCCCGAAAATATCATTGACGGGTTTAAACTTGTCTAAATCAAGGCAGATCATGGCAAAGGGATAACGGTTAAGGTCTTCTTTCGCCAACTGGCCAGCCAAAAATTCCTTAATATGATACCGGTTCGGCAGACCGGTTAATTCATCATGGCGTGACAGGAACTCCACGCGTTTTGTTGCTTCAACTTCCTGAGAGACGTCGGTTGCCGCGCCTCGCAACACCACCGTTCCATCAGGCTGAGCAGAAAACTTTGCCAGAAGCGTGCAATATGACGTGGTTTGTTGCGCGTGAGTATAAGGACAGTTTTTAAATTCAAAGCGTTCGGTTAAGTCCCGCTGCCCGGCGCAGTCATGTGATAATCCGCCTGTCGCCGGAAAGAGTTCATCCAACCTGCGGCCTATCCATTTGCTATTTTCATATCCCGTTATTGTAGAAAAACGACCCGATAGCCACGTTATCCTTAACGATAAATCTGTTTCCCAGAACCAGTCGCTGGTTGTTTCACTGACGTCCCGGAATCTTTTTTCACTCGTAATAAGATTCAACCGCGCCTGCTCAAGGAGAAACGTATTTTCGTCAAGCATTCTCGCCTTGTGCATAATATGGCGCATCAATATAACCGTCATCGATACCGTCAGAACGACGGAGAGAATGAGTAATGGCAAAAAATAAATTATTAACGCCTGGCCGGGATTTTCACCGTCCCAGATAATTTTCACATCTCCATTCTGTGTGCTTAAGGTAAATTCCGTCTGATTATTTATTTGAGAAGTGGCTGTATCAGGTGAAGTACGAACGTTCTGGATGCCGTCATCCTGCCCAATCGTGAGGAGTTTTTTAGCCGTTAACTTGTCTATAAACACCATTGTCGACGGTTTTCCGGGCATGGTTTGCACGCTCGCATCATCGCCCGTCGTTATCCATTGCGCAGAAACAATGGCCGGCACGGAATCGATAAGCGCTAGCACAGAAACCGGCACTCCCTTTTTTATACTCAACTCATGGAGTAAACGGTCTTTGGTTGATTTGTCTAACCAGCTCTCCAGCTCCTGCAGCTTCAGTTTCCCGTCAACGACGCTGTATCGCGTACTCCCTTCTGGAGAGAGAACAAACACCCCTTCGTAGCCAAAGTTGTCATACAGGGACTTACCCAGGTTCTGCTTATCCCATGCCCAGTGAACGTCATTGTTCAGATGAAGATGTTTGTAGGCATCTCCCCACTCGGCATTATCTTTCAAATGACTTCGCATGCTCTCCTGGCGGGTCTCCAGGGCTTTCCTTAACAAAAATTCATCGTGCGTGTCGCTGATTTCATTCACATTATCTTTTATTATTAGCAGGGAAATTATTGCCGCAATAAAAATACTTATCAACAACGTTACAATATAGGTAAAGGTTTTATTTATCAGGCCTTTAGAAGGCTCGGTATCCGTGAAGCCCGGATTGTTCAGAGGTAGGGTCATCTTTCGCCTTCTTAACTGCTACTGCGTCGATTTTTATGCCACTTTCATTTATCGGCACAAAATAACAAAAATTTATAGCTAAAAATCCGAAGCTAAAGGTTTTTATTTTTACAATCTAGAACAAACTATTAACCATTAATTCATTTAAAGCCTAATCTTGGCTAATTAAATATACTGTTCGAAGTAAGTTTTAATCTCACCTGTTTTATTTATAAAGAAAACATATTAAAACTGTTTTTGCAGAAGACGTTACAAGCACGTTGGAGCCTATAAAAAAACCGGGCGTAAAGCCCGGTTCTTTTTTCTGACGAGACTGGCTCTATTCGCTCAACCCGCGATTTTCCAGCATCGGTTCAATCTTCGGATCGTGCCCGCGCCACTGCCGATAAAGTTCTGCCAGATCCGTGCTGTTACCACGGGACAAAATCGCCTCGCGGAATTTTTGTCCGTTTTCACGAGTCAGACCGCCCTGTTCGACAAACCACTGATAGCCATCGTCCGCCAGCATTTGCGTCCACAGGTAGGCGTAATATCCCGCCGCGTAGCCGCCGCCGAAAATATGGGCAAAATAGCTGCTGCGATAGCGCGGCGGTACGGCGGGCAGATCCAGCCCCTCTTTTTTCAGTGCTGCCGCTTCAAACGCGTCTACGCTCGAAACGGCTTCGCTGATTCCGTGCCAGTTCATGTCCAGCAGCGCGGCAGCCAGCAGCTCCGTCATGTCATAACCCTTGTTGAAATGGGTCGCGTTGAGCATGCTTTCCCGCAGCGCGTCCGGCATCGGTTCGCCGGTTTCGTAATGGCGGGCGTAGTGGGTAAATACCTGTGGATGGCTGGCCCAGTGTTCGTTGATCTGCGACGGGAATTCAACGAAATCACGCGGCGTATTGGTCCCGGAGAGCGTGGCGAAACGCTGGCTGGCAAACAGACCGTGCAGCGTATGGCCAAACTCGTGGAACAGGGTGATCACGTCATCCCAGGAGAGAAGCGCGACGCCGCCGTTAGCCGGCTTTTGGTAATTACAGACGTTGTAGATCACCGGACGGGCGGCAAGCTCGAAGGATTGCTCGACGAAATTCCCCATCCAGGCCCCGCCCTGCTTGGAATCGCGGGCAAAAAAGTCGCCGTAAAACAGCGCCATGCCCTCACCGGTGTGGTCGAAAATTTCCCAGACGCGGACGTCCGGGTGATACACCGGAATATCGAAGCGCTCCACAAAGCGGATGCCAAACAGCTGGCTTGCGGCCCAGAATACGCCATCGTGCAATACGGTATTGAGCGCAAAATAGGGTTTGATTTGCGATTCATCGAGGGCATATTTTGCCTGACGCACGCGCTCGGCATAAAAGGCCCAGTCCCAGGCCTGTACGGTGAAACCGCCCTGCTCGTCATCAATCACTTTCTGAATATCAGCCTGCTCGCGCTCTGCCCGGGCGCGGGCGGCGGGCACAATGCCGCGCATAAATTCCAGCGCGGCGTCCGGGGTTTTCGCCATCTGGTCGGCGATACTCCAGCTGGCGTAATCGTCAAATCCCAGCAGGCGGGCCTGCCGGGCGCGCAGCGCCGTAAGGCGGAGGATCAGCTCGCGAGTGTCGTTTTCATCCCCTTTCTGGGTGCGCGTCCAGCCTGCGTTGAACAGGTTTTCGCGGGTCTGACGATTGCGCAGTGCGGAAAGCGCGGGCTGCTGAGTCGTGTTCAGAAGCGGGATCAGCCAGCGGTCGTTTAACCCTCGATCCGCGGCAGCCCGCGCCGCGTCGGCGATCTCGCTGGCGCTGAGCCCGTCAAGCTGGTGCGCGTAATCCACCACCAGCCCACCCGTCTTATCGGCCGCCAGCAGACGCTGATTGAACTGGCTGGTCAGGGTCGCCGCCTCGGTATTCAGCGCCTTCAGCTCGGCTTTTTCCGTTTCATTGAGACGCGCGCCGGCCAGAATAAACCGCTGATACGTCTCCTCGACCAGCCGACGGGATTCGGCGTCCAGCGCGGCACGGTCCTGCCAGACGCTCTCCACGCGGGCGAAAAGGGTGTCATTCAGCCAGATGTCGTTTGCCAGCGCGGCAAGCTCGGTGGAGAACTGCTCCTCAAGCTCCTGCAGGTACGCATTTGTGTGCGCGGAGGTCATAGCGAAGAACACGCTGCTGACGCGCGAGAGCAAAGCGCCGCTTTTCTCCAGCGCCAGCACGGTGTTGGTGAAGTCCGGCGCAGCGGTTTGGAACACAATGGCGTCTACGTCCGCCCGCTTCTGGCGAAGCGCTTCATCGAAGGCCGGGCGATAGTGGCTATCGTTGATTTCATCAAAATGGGGGGCCTGGTAAGGCAGCAGGCTGATGTCAAAAAAGGGATTTGCGGCCGTCATCTTTCGCTCCTGAGTACGGGTATCTTCCCAGAGTAGGCCAGGCCGCCATCCCCTGCAACGCCGTCATACAAATGTTGCCTTAACGCACCCTCTGCGGCCGTGCTATGTTAGTACAACACAAAAAGCGTTGAGGAACAGTGAGATGATTATTTTAGTTACCGGGGCAACGGCAGGTTTTGGTGAAAGCATCACGCGTCGCTTCGTCGCCAACGGGCACAAGGTTATTGCCACGGGCCGTCGTCAGGAGCGCCTGCAGGAGCTGAAGGACGAATTAGGCGACAGCATCCTGACCGCGCAGCTGGACGTGCGTAACCGCGCGGCCATTGAAGAGATGATTGCCAACCTGCCCGCCGAGTGGCGCGCCATCGACGTTCTGGTCAACAATGCCGGTCTGGCGCTGGGCATGGAGCCCGCCCACAAAGCCAGCGTTGAAGACTGGGAAAACATGATCGACACCAACAACAAAGGGCTGGTCTATATGACCCGCGCGGTGCTGCCTGGCATGGTCGAGCGCAACCGCGGCCACATTATCAACATTGGCTCCACCGCCGGAAGCTGGCCTTACGCGGGCGGCAACGTCTATGGCGCAACGAAGGCGTTTGTGCGCCAGTTCAGCCTTAACCTGCGTACCGACCTACACGGCACCGCCATTCGCGTTACCGATATCGAGCCGGGCCTGGTGGGCGGCACCGAGTTTTCCAACGTGCGTTTCAAAGGCGATGACGCGAAAGCGGACAAAACCTACGAAAATGCGAACGCGCTGACGCCGGAAGATGTGACCGAAACGGTCTGGTGGGTGGCAACGCTGCCAAAACACGTCAACATCAATACCGTGGAAATGATGCCCGTCAGCCAGAGTTTTGCCGGACTTAGCGTCCATCGTGGCTAACTCTGCCCTTCCCGGCCTGCGGGCCGGGTCTGTTTCGGGTTATAAAAGAATGGTAGTATGTTCAGGCTAACTCTCTGAGAAATGACAACTCATGGCCGCTGAATCGCAACTCAACCCCACCCAGCCCGTTAACCAGCAAATCTATCGCATTTTGCGACGTGATATTGTCCATTGCCTGATCCCACCGGGAACGCCGCTTTCTGAAAAAGAGGTCTCCGTGCGTTTTGACGTTTCCCGTCAGCCGGTACGTGAAGCCTTTATTAAGCTTGCTGAGAACGGACTGATTCAGATCCGCCCGCAGCGCGGCAGCTACGTGAACAAAATTTCACTCTCTCAGGTACGCAACGGCTGTTTCGTTCGCCAGGCCATTGAATGCGCGGTGGCGCGCCGCGCCGCAACGCTTATCAACGACAACCAGTGTTACCAGCTGGAGAAGAACCTGCACCAGCAGCGTATTGCGATTGACCGTAAGCAGCTCAATGATTTCTTCCAGCTTGATGATGAATTCCACCAGAAGCTGGCGCAGATCGCGGATTGTCAGCTGGCCTGGGACACCATCGAGAACATCAAGGCCACCATTGACCGCGTGCGCTATATGAGCCTCGATCACGTCTCCCCGCCGGAAATGCTGCTCCGACAGCATCATGATATTTTCAGCGCGCTGGAAAAACGCGACCCGGATGGTGTGGAAAAAGCGATGACGCTGCATCTGCAGGAAATTAGCGAATCCGTGCAGCTTATTCGTCAGGAAAATAGCGAGTGGTTTAGCGAAGAGTAATATGCGCCGCCCCTTTCGGGTGCGGCGAGGTGATTAGCGAACGACTAACACCGGGATCGTGGCGTAGCGCAGAATAGATTCCGCATTTGAACCCAGCAGATGCGTGGAGATGCTCGGATTTTTCGACCCGATGACAATCGCATCATATTTCCCCTCCTTGCTCAGCTTGATAATTTCATCCCGGACGTTGCCAAAACGCACCATGCTGTGAATATTCTCAGGGGCAATATCGAACAGTCTTTTTAACTCGTTCATTTTCTTGCCGGATTCTGCGGTCATATACTCTTCAAACTTTTTTATATCGGCGTTGAAACCGCGCAGCAGAGACCGGCTGCTGGCAGGCAGAATATTGACCAGGGTGATCGACGCGCCCTCAGCCTTCGCAAGGCTTGCCGCGTGGCGAACCGCTTTGTCGCTCAAATCCATTTCAAAAACGTCTACAGGCATCAAAATGTTCTTATACATAAGCCTGACTCCTTATTCCAATGAAAGGGTTATTTCCTGCACACAGGATGACATCCGGAATATAAACCAACCCTCAACGCTTCCCTGTCGAAACTATCAATTAATGAAAATAACGGTCCACTTTGTAAATTACCGTCCTGAACCGTCAGCTCCCGACGAAATAAAGAAAAAAGTGTGAGTTTGATCAAAAACAAAAACATGAAGCGCGGACAGGCGTATTTATATGCCCCGTGAACGGCATAACCCGAAATAGCGCCGTAACGAACAGGTTAGAGAGGAGAAAATACCATGATGACATACGACCGTAACCGCAATGCAATCACCACCGGCAGCCGCGTCATGATTAGCGGCACGGGCAAAACTGGCGTGATTAAAGCGATCCACAGCGACGGGCTGGATGCCGCGCAGGTGCGCCGCAGCAAAACGGTTGAAGTGGAAGGATGCGAAGGTAAGTTCGAACCGATTGAGCTGATTCGCCTGGGGATGCACTAAGCTGTGCGCAGACATGCCGCCGCGCACGGCGGCATGTGCTGAACTACCGTTGAGACGCGTACTGCGCGACGGTCGCTTTCGCGCCCTGTTGCAGCAACGACCGGTACGCGGCCATCACCGCAGCCACAAAGCGCGGCTCCTGCGGTAACTCGTTACCAAAGATGGCCTCAATGCCGAGCAGCGCATTGACCCGGCTTTCGCCTTCCGCACTTTCGTTCACAGCCGCCTGAATCACCGCCAGCTGCGGATCGCTCACGTCAATGGCGTTACCCTGCTCGTCAATGCCGCCGACATAACGCATCCAGCCAGCCACCCCCAGCGCCAGCAGCGGGAAAGGCGTCTGGTGCACCAGGTGCCAGCGCACGGAGTCCAGCATACGCTGCGGGAGCTTCTGGCTGCCGTCCATCGCGATTTGCCATGTCCTGTGGCGCAGGGCCGGGTTGCTGTAGCGGGCAATCAGGAGATCGGCATAGCGACCTAAATCAACGCCCTTCACTTTCAGCGTGGGCGCCTGCTCGTTAAGCATCAGCGCGCGCGCGGCGAAGCGGTAGTTCTCATCTTCCATACAGTCGTTGATATGCGGGTAACCGGCCAGATAGCCCAGGTACGCCAGGAACGAGTGGCTGCCGTTGAGCATGCGCAGCTTCATCTCTTCAAACGGGATCACGTCTGACACCAGCTCGGCTCCGGCCTTTTCCCACTCTGGACGTCCTGCCACAAAGTTATCTTCGATCACCCACTGGCGGAACGGTTCACAGGCGACTGCCGCCGGGTCACGCACGCCGGTCAGCTGCTCAATTTTATCCAGCGTATCGGGCGTAACCGCCGGCACGATACGATCCACCATGGTTGACGGGAAGGTGACGTTAGCCTCGATCCAGTCCGCCAGCTCGCCGTCTACGGCCCGGGCGTACGCGCAGGTCACATTGCGCATCACGTGTCCGTTCTCCGGCATGTTGTCGCAGGACATCACGCTAAACGCGGGCAGACCCGCCGCTTTGCGACGCGCCAGCGCTTCCACCACCACGCCCGGCGCGGATTTCGGCTGGTGCGGGTTTTGCAGGTCGGCGACGATAAACGGGTGATCGAGCATCAGTTGTCCTGTCGCCGGTGAATGGCAGTACCCTTTCTCGGTGATGGTCAGCGAGACAATCGCCACCTGCGGTTCGCACATCGCCGCCAGCACGCTTTCCAGCCCGTCAACCTGCGCATGCAGCGCTTTTTTAACCACGCCAACCACGCGGGATGTCCATGCGTCGGCAGACATCTCCGCCACGGTATAAAGATTATCCTGCGCGTTCAGATCGGCAATCTGCTGCTCGCCGCCAATCAGGTTAACCTCACAGTAGCCCCAGTCGCTGCCGTGCTCAGCCGCGAGAATGTCGGCGTACACCGCCTGATGCGCCCGGTGAAAGGCGCCAAAACCCAAATGAACAACCCGTGGTTGAAGGCTGTCGCGATCGTACTGAGGCAGCGTCGCGTTGGCCTGTAATAAGGTGTTTTCCATGATTAAGACTCGTTAATTAGAAAGTCGTGGACCGCTGCCGCTCCTCTGAAGCGGCAGCGCCTGCTGACTACACCAACTAGAATGGCAGTTGGGGTAAAAAAATAACTGCCATCAACCATACTGATACTGCCGTTTGAGATTTTGATTTATATTAACTTTTGCTCATGTGGTGTGACATAAAGATAAAGTTATGTGACAGGTCACGTAAGTTATAAACCATTAGCGTCGCGAGGAGACCGCGCCGTAACCCACACTCTCCTCTGGCGCGGACTCCGCTGCGTCTTGCGCCGCGCTCAAATCACGGTCGCGCACTTCGGGCATCAGGATCGCCGAGACCAGCCCAATCACGGAATAGGCCACCAGCATGGCGACAATCGGCCACCAGGAGCCGGTCATGTTGCAGAAGATCCCCGCCAGCACCGGACCAAAGCCCACCGCCACCAGCCCGCCCGCCTCTTTCGAGATAGCCATACGGGTAAAGCGATTTCGCGAGCCAAACATCTCCGCCATGGTGATATTTTCCAGCGCAAACAGCCCCAGTACGGCGAAGTTATGGATAACGATGATAGAGAGCATAATTGTCCCCGGCGCATAGCTCTTATCGACGATGATCGACAGCATCGGATACGCGAGAAGAATGGCGGAGATATTGAGGATAATGTACGGCAGACGGCGCCCTACTTTATCGGAAAGCCAGCCCAGCAGCGGAATGGAGATAAACCCGAGAATGGAGCTTACCATCAGCGCATCGGTCGGGATGGCTTTATCGAACAGCAGCGTCTGGACCAGATACCCGGCGAGGAACGTCTGGATCAGACCCGAGTTGCCCGCCTGACCGAAACGCAGGCCGGTCGCCAGCCAGAAGGATTTACTTTTCACCATTGAACCCAGCGAGGTGTCCGGCTGTACGGTTTGGGCATCGTTCACTTTCTCAAAGACCGGGCTCTCTTTCAGGTTCATTCGCAGCCAGATGGCGAAAATCATCACCACGACGCTGGCGAGGAACGGCACGCGCCAGCCCCAGGCAATCAGCTCTTCACGGTCGAGGGCAAAGAACATCACTGCCCAGATCGCCGTGGCGCTCAGCGTTCCGCAGTTAGTGCCCATCGCCACCAGCGAGGAGATAATGCCGCGTTTCCCTTTCGGCGCGTACTCCGCCAGCATGGTCCCGGCCCCGGAAATCTCAGCCCCGGCCCCCAGGCCCTGGATGATACGCAGCGTTACCAGCAGAACGGGAGCAAAAATCCCGATCTGCGCGTAGGTCGGCAGGACGCCAATCAGCGTGGTGCAGATCCCCATCATGGTGATGGTGATAAACAGCACCTTCTTACGACCAATGCTGTCGCCCATTCTGCCAAAGATAAAGGCGCCGACAATGCGTGCGATATAGCCTGCGCCGTAGGTCCCCATCGCGAGGATCAGCGCCATCGCGGCTGACTGTTCCGGGAAGAAGATCTCGTGAAAGACCAGGGCAGCCCCCAGCGAGTAAAGCTGAAAGTCCATAAACTCCAGGGCGGTGCCCAGCCAGCCGGAAACGGCGGCTTTCACCAGGTCGGAGGTGGTTCTTTGAGGTTGTGCTTGCGTCATAATGGCTATCTCTGAAGGGTAAGATGCGTACCACATAGAGCCTGTCTGCGCAGGCTCTTAACCGCGTATAGGATTATTGCCCGAACGTGAGCAAGACTTTGCAGCACTGCCGCTGGTCTTTCTCAAACAGTTCAATGGCGTCTGTTACATGGTGATAGTCAAAGGCATGAGTGATCAGTTTTTCCGGGTCGATCAGCCCTTTTTTCAGCCAGTCGATGACGACCGGGAATTTGTTGGCATTGAGGCGCGAGGAGAAGATCGCCAGCTCTTTGCCGGTGATGCCCTGCTGGACAATCTGGCTCGGCTCGCTGGAGAACCCCATCAGCACGATGCGCGCCGCCGGAGAGGCCAGGGTAATCGCTTCCTGCAAAATCGACGGATGACAGGCGGCATCAATGATTAACGTCGGTTTGATGCCCCTTTCGTCCAGCGCGGCCTGCAGCGACCGCTCGCCGTTATTCAACACCCAGTCCGCGCCGCTGCGCTGGGCCATTTTCAGGCGTTCGTCGATGCGGTCAACCACGATAACCTGCTTCACCTTATAGACGCCCTTCAGCGCCTGCACGGTGACCAGCCCCATCGGCCCTGCGCCGTAAATCAGCGCGACGTCCTGCTCGGTGGGGTTGGCCTGCCCCGTCACGTTGGCGGCGATGGTGAAGGGTTCCACCATGACGGCGTGCCTATCAGGAATGTCATCCGGAATAGGCCAGGCATTTTTAGCGGGTACCGCCGCGTATTCGCTGAAGCCCCCGTCGCGGTGTACGCCCAGCACCACCAGCGAGGTGCAGACGTTCGGTTTTCCGACGGAACACGGATAGCAGTGTCCGCAGCTGATCACCGGATCGACCGAGACGCGCTGGCCCAGACGGGCACTGTCGACCCCCTCGCCTACGGCGTCAATCACGCCAAAAAACTCGTGGCCGATCGTGCGTGGATATTTCGCAAACGGGTTATGGCCGCGATAGATGTGGCTGTCCGAACCGCAGATCCCCGCCAGCGTGATTTTGACGCGAACTTCACCTGCACCTGGCGCCGGGAGTGGCCGCTCTTCAATCACCAGTTCGTTCGGCTGTTGAATCACTACGCTTTTCATCGTTCGCTCCTCGTTTACCAGTTCCACAGCGTGCCGTCCTCAAGACGGGCCACCGGCAGATAGGCCGGATCGTACGGGTATTTCGCCGCCAGCTTTTCATCAAACTCGATGCCCAGCCCCGGCCTGTCGCCCGGATGCATATAGCCGTTATCAAAGCGCCAGCTGTGCGGGAAGACTTCCAGCATCTGTTCGGAATAGCCCATATATTCCTGGACGCCAAAGTTTGGCACCCACAGGTCGAAATGCAGCGCGGCGGCGTGGCATACCGGCGAGAGATCCGACGGGCCGTGCGAGCCGGTGCGCACCTGGTAGAGCGAGGCAAAGTCCGCGATGCGACGCATCCCGGTGATCCCGCCCGCGTGGGTAATGGTGGTGCGAATATAGTCGATGAGCTGCTCTTCGATGAGCTGCTTGCAGTCCCAGATGCTGTTGAATACTTCGCCCACGGCAATTGGCGTGACGGTGTGCTGGCGAATGAGGCGGAAGCAGGCCTGGTTTTCCGCAGGCGTTGGATCTTCCATCCAGAACATGCGGAATTCCTCGATGCTCTTGCCGAATCGCGCCGCTTCGATTGGCGTCAGGCGGTGGTGCATGTCATGCAGAAGATGTTCATTGAAGCCGAATTTACTGCGCACCGCGTCGAACAGCTTCGGTGTGAAATCGAGGTATTTTTCGGTGGACCAGAGCTGCTCTTCCGGCCAGTCGCCTTTGGTCGCAGGCTCGTAGGCCAGCCCTTTACCTTTAGCCATCCCGTAGGTGGTTTTCATGCCCGGCACCCCGCACTGCACGCGGATCGCCTTGAAGCCCATCTCTTTATGGCGGGCGTAATCTTCCAGCACGTCGTCAATGGTGTGACCGGTCGTGTGGCAGTAAACCATCACGCCTTCACGGGATGCGCCGCCCAGCAGCTGGTAGAGCGGCATGTTGGCCGCTTTGGCTTTGATGTCCCACAGCGCCATGTCCACGGCGGAGATGGCCGACATGGTGACCGGGCCGCGACGCCAGTAGGCGCCCTTATAGAAAAACTGCCAGATGTCTTCGATACGGTGCGCATCGCGGCCAATCAGCTGCGGGCAGAGATGGTCTTTCAGGTAGGAAGCCACGGAGAGTTCACGCCCGTTTAGCGTGGCGTCACCGAGTCCGACAATACCCTCGTCGGTGGTGATTTTAAGGGTGACAAAGTTCCGCCCCGGGCAGGTAACAAACACGTCAGCCGCGACAATCTTCATAGTTCCTTTCCTTACATCATTCGTTGTGATGCTGGAAACTTACCCACTAACCAGACTACCATACAAGTATAATAATCATAAAATCCGCTAACGATCACAAAACCGGGGGCTCAGGCCCGCCCCCATCCCGCCACAATAATCAGCATGCCGCACAGGGCAATCAGCGCGCCGGCCCAGTCGTACGCGCTGAGCTTGACGCCGTCCACCACGCGTAACCACAGCAGTGCGGTACAGACATAGACGCCACCGTAAGCGGCGTAGACGCGGCCGCTGGCAGCCGGATGCAGCGTTAACAGCCAGACAAACAGGGCCAGCGCGACGCTTGCCGGGATGAGAAGCAATACGGATCCCCCCTTCTTCAGCCAGAGCCATGGCAGGAAGCAGCCGATGATTTCGCATAGCGCGGTGGCAAAAAAAAGCAGCGTCGTTTTGAGCATATTTCACGTCAGGTGAGGATTTATTTAGACATCATACCTGATGATATCCTTTACTTTTCCATACTTGCACCGCGGGTATGACGTCTTTTCGCTTTGGTGTAGAATCTGTTCGGGGTAACTTGATTATCTGCACCCGTTTAAAAGGAAACGCTATGACCACATTAAGCAAACGCCTTTGTCTGACAGCCCTGCTGGCGCTGTCATCGTTCGCCTTTGCCGCCTCTGCGACAGCGGAAACCAGCAAGCTCATTATTGAGTCTGGTGACAGCGCGCAAAGCCGCCAGAACGCCGCTATGGACAAAGAACAATGGAATGACACCCGCAGCCTTCGTCACAAGGTCAACAAACGTGCTGAAAAAGAGTGGGACAAAGAAGATGTCGCTTTTGACGCGCGCGATAAGTGTCAGCAAAGTGCAAACGTCAACGCCTACTGGGAGCCAAACACCCTGCGCTGCCTGGATCGCCGCACTGGCCGCACGGTAGCACCATAATGTCGGCGCCCTGCGACGTTAAGCTCCGTCCGCTGGAGCGTGAAGACCTGCGCTTCGTCCACCAGCTCGACAATAACGCCAGCGTGATGCGCTACTGGTTCGAAGAGCCGTACGAGGCTTTTGTTGAGCTGTCCGATCTCTACGATAAGCACATTCACGATCAGAGTGAACGTCGTTTTGTGGTGGAGTGTGAAGGCGAAAAAGCCGGTCTTGTGGAGCTGGTTGAAATCAACCATGTTCACCGCCGGGCGGAGTTTCAGATCATTATTTCCCCTGAGCATCAGGGAAAAGGCCTTGCCTCACGGGCAGCGAAGCTGGCAATGGATTACGGATTCAACGTTCTGAATCTCTACAAGCTTTACCTGATTGTGGATAAAGAGAACGAGAAAGCGATCCATATCTACCGCAAGCTGGGCTTTATGGTGGAAGGCGAGCTGATTCACGAGTTCTTTATCAACGGCGAATACCGCAATACCATTCGCATGTGCATCTTCCAGCATCAGCATCTTGCCGGGCACAAGCCGTCAGGCGCCAGCCTGCTGAAACCGACCGCGCAGTAACCTGCGCGGTTTTATTCTCAGTAGTATTCAATCGTGTTTTTGATGGTGTATTTGTGCTCAACGGCAGGTTTGACGCTATCGTCCGTGATCGTCAGGTCGCAGCTCACCGGATTATTGTGTCGATCGTAGTCGCAGCTCTGCTTCACGTTGCCCAGCGGCTTGTCATTCAACATGCTCACTGCCGAGTAATCCATTCTTTTGCGAACGTCTTTAGACGGCGTCGACTGCACGGACAGGTGCTGATCCCCCGAGACGGTGGTTTTGCCCAGCGGGTAGCCATCCGCATCGTAACGATACTTCACTTCCATCTCTTTGCCGTGCGCCGCCACCACAAAACCGTTGTCGTCGGTATCCCACGTTATCCCGGCTGACGGCAGTTCGGCCAGCTGGCATTTCCCCTGCAGCTTCACTTTTCGCTGCTGGGTTTCCGCATCAAGGTAGTAATTGGCATCCAGCACCAGCGCCACGCCGGTATTGGCCTCCAGGTCGTGCAGTTCCAGGGTATCGAAACACCCTTCCGCCGACACGGTGCCGGTCACCCGTTTGGACACTTCGCCCTTCTCGTTGAGCAGCGTCTGGGTGAAGTCTTTCACCGGGCCGCGCAGCGGATCAAAATCAAATTCGTTCGAGAAACTCGCCATCTCGGGCGTAAACGACAGCGGCGCGGAGCTGTTGTCGCACCCCACCAGTGTTGCTGCCAGTAGCGTTATCGCTGCGTATTTCTTCACATTTATTACCGTACAGGGAGATTATTCCCAATCATATTAGCAAATACAGTTGTTTACACGAAGCCTGCTAAAATTAATCTCTACACAGAGAAAAGGAGCTACAGATGAAACGGTTACCCTGGATTACCGCCCTGCTGTTAATGAGTGCCTCAACGGCCGCGCTGGCGGCACCGGATTCCTGCGAGCGCGTGAAAAGCGACATTCAGCAGAAAATTATCAACAACGGCGTGCCTGAATCAGGTTTTACGCTGAGCATTGTGCCGAACGATCAGGCTGACCAGGCGGGCACTCAGGTGGTAGGCCACTGCGCCAACGACACCTTTAAAATTTTGTACACCCGCACAGGCAACGGGGCTGCTGAAGCGCAGTAATTTACCCTCAATCCCCTTTGATTTGATGAGGATTAAGATTTAATACCCCCAAATCAGTAACACTCACCCCATCATTAGCCCGGTTATCATTTCGGGAAAAATAATACGTAATTATAATGATGGGGTGAGCCATGTCCGATACTGAACATCACGGCGGAATTAGCCGTCGAACTCTCGTGAAATCTACGGCAATAGGTTCTCTGGCGCTGGCCGCCGGCGGGATCTCGCTTCCTTTCGGCTTAAAAAGCGCCGCCGCGGCGGTGAAGAACGCCGTCCAGCCTTCTGGAGATAAAGTGGTGTGGGGCGCCTGCTCGGTCAACTGCGGCAGCCGCTGCGCGCTGCGTCTGCACGTCCGCGACGACGAAGTGTATTGGGTCGAAACGGATAACACCGGTGAAGATATTTACGGTAACCATCAGGTGCGCGCCTGCCTGCGCGGTCGTTCTATTCGCCGTCGGATCAATCATCCTGACCGTCTCAACTACCCGATGAAACGCGTGGGCAAACGCGGTGAAGGCAAGTTTGAGCGCATCACTTGGGATGAAGCGCTGGACGCTATCACCGCCAGCCTGAAAGACGTGGTCGACAAATACGGCAACGAAGCGGTGTATATTAACTACTCCTCCGGCATTGTCGGCGGCAATATCACCCGCTCCTCCCCTTACGCTTCGCTGGTGGCGCGCCTGATGAACTGCTACGGCGGTTTCCTGAGCCACTACGGCACCTACAGCACGGCGCAAATCGCCTGCGCCATGCCCTACACCTACGGCAGCAACGACGGGAACAGCACCTCGGATATTGAAAACACCAAACTGGTGGTGATGTTCGGCAATAATCCGGCGGAAACGCGCATGAGCGGCGGTGGGATTACCTATTATCTGGAGCAGGCTCGCGAGCGGTCCAACGCGCGAATGATCGTTATCGACCCGCGCTATACCGATACGGCAGCCGGACGCGAAGACGAGTGGATCCCTATACGTCCGGGTACCGATGCCGCGCTGGTGGCGGGTATTGCCTGGGTTTTGATCGACGAAAACCTGGTCGACCAGCCGTTCCTGGATAAATACTGCGTGGGCTATGACGAAAAAACGCTGCCGGAAGGCGCGCCCGCTAACGGCCACTACAAAGCTTACATTCTCGGCCAGGGCGATGACAACACGGCGAAAACGCCGGAGTGGGCCTCACGCATCACCGGCATTCCCGCGGATCGCATCATCAAACTTACTCGTGAAATCGGCTCCGCGAAACCGGCCTATATCTGCCAGGGGTGGGGACCACAGCGCCAGGCGAACGGCGAGCTGACGTCCCGCGCCATCGCCATGCTGCCAATCCTCACCGGAAACGTCGGCATCAACGGCGGTAACAGCGGCGCGCGCGAGTCGACCTACACCATTACCATCGAACGTATGCCGATACCGGATAACCCGGTCAAAACGCAAATCTCCTGCTTCAGCTGGACGGACGCCATCGCCCGCGGGCCGGAGATGACCGCCCTGCGCGACGGCGTGCGCGGTAAGGATAAGCTGGACGTGCCGATTAAGTTCATCTGGAACTATGCGGGCAACACCATCATCAACCAGCACTCCGATATCAATAAAACTCACGAGATCCTGCAGGACGAAAGCAAGTGCGAAATGATTGTCGTCATCGACAACTTCATGACCTCGTCAGCGAAGTACGCCGATATCGTGTTGCCGGACCTGATGACCGTCGAGCAGGAAGATATCATTCCTAACGATTACGCCGGTAACATGGGCTACCTGATTTTCCTCCAGCCCGTGACCGCGCCGAAGTTCGAGCGTAAGCCGATCTACTGGATCATGAGCGAAGTGGCGAAACGCCTCGGGCCGGACATCCACCAGAAATTCACCGAAGGACGCACTCAGGAACAGTGGCTGCAGTTCCTGTATGCCAAAATGCTCGAGAAAGATCCTCAGCTTCCTTCCTATGACGAGCTGAAAAAAATGGGTATTTATAAGCGTAAAGATCCGAACGGACACTTTGTGGCCTATAAAAAATTCCGCGAGAACCCGGAAGCCCATCCGCTGAAAACGCCATCTGGCAAGATTGAGATTTACTCCAGCAAGCTGGCGGAGATTGCGGCTACCTGGGAGCTGGAAAAAGATGAGACCATCAGCCCTCTGCCCGTCTACGCGTCGACCTTTGACGGCTGGGACGCCCCCGAGCGCGCGCAGTTCCCGCTGCAGCTGTTCGGCTTCCACTTCGAGGCCCGTACCCACTCGAGCTACGGTAACGTCGACGTGCTGAAAGCGGCCTGTCGCCAGGAGGTGTGGCTTAATCCTGTCGATGCAGCAAAACGCGGCATCAAGAACGGCGATACGGTGCGCGTATTTAACGATCGCGGCGAGGTGCGAATTGAAGCGAAGGTCACGCCACGCATCATGCCCGGCGTGAGCGCCATGGGCCAGGGAGCGTGGCATGATGCCAATATGAATGGCGATCGTATCGATCACGGCTCATGCATCAACACGCTGACGACCCATCGACCTTCTCCGCTGGCTAAAGGCAACCCGCAGCACACCAATCTGGTGCAGATTGAGAAGGTGTAGAGGGTGAAACGCGAGACCCTGGTTTATTCTGTGGTCAGTATTATCGGTTAACACAGTCGCGCGGGCGTCATCCGCGCGAGCAAGGAAAGTTTAATGAAAGACGTCTCACATCGTGAATCGTTCGCGTTCAGCGCCCGGGTGCTGGGCGCGCTGTTTTATTTTGCTCCCGACAGCGAGCAGGCCGCGCCGCTGGTGAAAGCGCTCACCGCTGGCGAATGGGTTCAGGACTGGCCCCTGCCTTCGGAAACGCTGCAGCCGGTTGCCGATACGTTTGCCTCATCTTCCGATGAGCCGCTGACGGACGCCTGGCAACGGCTGTTTATTGGTCCGTATGCCCTGCCCGCTCCGCCGTGGGGTTCCGTCTGGCTGGACCGTGAATCCGTATTGTTTGGCGACTCGACCCTCGCGCTGCGCCAGTGGATGCGGGAGAACAATATCGCGTTTGAGATGCAGCAGAATGAGCCGGAAGATCATTTCGGTGCTTTGCTGCTGCTCGCAGCGTGGCTGGCCGAGAACGACCGCGAAGCGGAGTGCGATCGGCTTCTGGCGTGGCACCTGCTGCCGTGGAGCACCCGCTTCCTGTCGGTGTTTGTCGACAACGCCGGGCATCCGTTTTATACCGCGCTGGGCAGGCTTGCGCAGCTGACGCTCGCGGACTGGCGATCCGGGCTGCTTATTCCGGTTACGGAAAAGACGCTGTATCGCTAAGGGTGTGGCTTGCTCGCGGGTGGCGGGCAAGCCTTTAGCTTATACCTCGCCACCTGATTCACTCGCACTCTCCTTGCTTTGAATGAACCGAAGTGCCAGATAGAGGTCTTGCGCCAGAATCATGTCATCATCATTCATCGTTGGTCGGCTATCTTTAAACCAGCGCGTTAATTCCGTTTTTCTGCCCGCAAGGATTAACGTAATCTCTCGACCTTTCAGATCGCGCTTTAACTCATTTATGGTTGCCAGAACGCTGATATCTGAATAGGTGAAGCAAGCAACGGCATCAATGACCACCCATTTAGGCTGTACTGCTGCACCATCAACCAGGTTCAATACCCGGCGTTTAAAATAAGCCACGTTAAAATAGGTCAACGGTGAGTTAAATCGATACATCAGCACGCCCGGGACCATTTTAATATCGGTTGTATTACCTAATGAGTGAATCATGCCATCGTCGTCAGTTCCCAGTAAGTGCTCAGAGGGACGAAACACCGTACGCAGGAACTGTAACAGGCCAAGCAACACCGCAAGGCCGATCCCCTGGATAACGCCGATAATTAACACACAGCCAAACGTGAAAAAGGCCAGGCGAAATGCCTGTTTATTTCTTCGCCTCAGATTCCACAACCCGCGCAGATCAATTAATGAACAGGATGCGTACATCAGAACAATTCCTAATGCAGATACCGGAATAAATTGTAATGGCTGAGTGAAAAACACCACTACGATACCGATGAGTAAGGCTGCGACGATGGAAACCAGCTGACTTTTCCCACCCACTGAATCATTAACCGCGGTACGGGAATCGGCACCACTGATAGCAAACCCCTGAGATAATCCCGACATGAGGTTTGCAATCCCCAGCGCCCGGAACTCTGCATCAGCATTAATTTCATAGCCATTTTTCGCGGCGAAACTGCGGGCGGTCAGCATCAGGCTGACAAAACTGACCAACGCCAGGTTCAGTGCCGGGATCACTAAATCACGCATCGGACCGGGCTGGAAGGCGCCCCAGTTAACGACGGGTAAACCAGGCTGGAAGCCTTCCCCCCCAATAGTGGCAATACCGTACTGTTGCGCAGATGTCGCCCATACCAGTAACGTTGTCATCACAATGGCAATCAACGGTGCTGGCCAGTGGCTGCGATACGTTTTGATCGCCATTAAAATAATTAACGTTAAAAGCGATATCCCAACGGTTAATAAATGGCTGTCTGAAAGACGTCCTGGCAAGGCCATTATTTTCTCAATAACCTGCGCTTCGTCGAGTTTTATCCCCAACACCTTGCCTAATTGCCCGACAATAATCGTCACGGCAACGCCATTAAGCAAACCCGTAAGGATGGGATGTGAAAGCAGATCGGCAAGTGCGCCCAGGCGGAATTTACTGGCAAGCAGACACCACCCGCCCATCATCAACGTCATGATAATGGTCAGCTGCCAGTGCAGTTCGGGATTACCTGCAGAAAGAGGAAACACGACGGCCGCAATAACCGCGCAGGTCGTGGCATCAGGGCCCACAATAAGCTGACGTGAAGAACCAAAGAGTGCATACGCTATCATCGGTAAAACGCAGGAATAGAGCCCCACTATTGCCCCAACACCCGCCAATTCAGCATAAGCAATAGCCACCGGAAGCGCTACAGCCGCAACGGATAACCCGGCTTTAACATCATTTTTTAGCCAGCTTTTATCGTAGGCTAACAAAGTTTGTAAACCTGGCATGAAGTTTAGCAATTGTTTTCCGAACACGTTGTTCTCCGGATAGGAATATTAGCCACGTCATGCTGGCACACTTCTCAGTGAGGTTCTGGCTTTCAAATGCTCCGGATTAAGGCCGCCACTGTTCAGAATCTAATAACAGTTCAACTATTTATTATTCTGACTGGTGTTAAACATAGTTCAAAAACGACCGCTTGTGACTATTCTTCGTCTGAGAACGTATCGGCTTCAGGAGAATAATGCTGACAAACGCATGCCAGCTTATGCCCGTCAGGATCGCGCAGATAGGCAACATAAAAATCGGGGCCGTATGCGGTTCGTGTCCCGGGCATGCCTTCACTCCTCCCTCCCGCAAGAAGGCCTGCTGCATGGAAACGTCTGACAAGCTCCGCGTTAGCTGCACGGAATGCGAACATTGTCCCGTTTCCCGCCGTTGCGGGTTGTCGGTCAAACGGAGGACAAATACAGAAGCTAAACCCCTCATCTGGATTATTTTCATCTCCCCACATTGCCCAGTCCTCGGTCCAGGCAGGCAAACGTGAATAGCCAAGCACGTTAAAAATAGCGTCATAAAACGCCGCGGCGCGCTGAAGATCATTTGTACCTATGGTGATATAAGTCAGCATCTTGCCACCTCCTCTTTGCCGTTTTCTGAACAGCGATTATACCTCAGAGTCTATGATTTTAGCGGCGGCAAAAGGCTGATTTTCACTCCTGTAAGCGCGTGGGGTAAGAGTTCGCAGAACATGTTCTATCGTAATTTCAGCCCCCAATCCGTGACGTGAATATCTCGAGTTTTGGTATGTATGCTAAAATTTATCCAGCTGAAGACCGAAAACAGTCCTTATAATTTCAGTACGTTAGCCAAAGTGAGCGAATATGGATAATATTCCACATAAGCAGGCAGTTCGGAAAAGATGCCCCACATGGCTGTGGTGCGGAAGTTTTTATCTTTTTACGTTGCATTGCTCTGCAGATGAAATAAATCTGTATTCAATAAACACCGGCTCATACGTTTATCATCTGACCCATAATCGAGGACAATACACGGAGAACTTTGAAAATAAGTTCATATCCGTGGAGAGGAAATTATCGGATACGTCGAAATACAGTCTTGTGCTAGGGACAATGAAAAACAGCTTTAATGACAGATGCCTGGCTGCCGGCGTAAGAAGAGACTGGGCTGGATGGGATAACGGTTGGGTTTTTAAAGGAATCTATGGATATGTAGGTGAATTTTTCTTTGATACTTTCGATGATTGTGGTGACCATGGTTCATACCATGATTTTAAAAAAGCAACGGGGATAGGATTTTCGCCCTATATATATCATGGGTTCCAGTATAATTTTACGTCTTATTTTGGAATGGATGTGGGCATTATCATACCTTCCGTGTTTGTCATTACGGCACAATGGAGCTTTAGATAAATCCGTCAACCACGTGTGCAGTGCTGTCACTGTCTGCAAAGGGAACCGCCCCGCCATCTCAACCGGAGCGGCTTTAATTACCGCAAGTGCCTGCTCAAAACGTTAAGCCACCGCAGCCAACATCAAAAACTGTACGCCACCTTCAAACTCCCCGTGGGCGATGTTTTGCGTTGCACAATGGGACTATCACCCGCATCCCCCGTCAGCTGCGTAACGCCCGCTGAGGCAAGGACGCTCCAGCGCGAGGTGAGCCTGTGGGTCCAGTCAAGATTCATCGAGTAGCCATAAATCCCCGCCCCGGCGTCATGTCGGGCAAATCCCGATGCGCTCGACTGAGCGGCGCTGACCCCGTAGTAGGTCTTCATGTACTTGTCGGATCCCCAGCTGCCGATCAGCGCCAGCGTCACCTCATTTTTTGGTGAGGTATAGAACGGGCTGGAAATGCCGAAATGCACCGCTTCACCGTTGTCCCTCTCAGAAACCGGAACCTCTGCCTGCAGCTGCAGGTGAAGCCAGTCGGTCACCCTGTACTCAAGCCCTGGCACAACGATTGCCGAGCCTTTTATCTCGCCCATTCCTCGCAGCTCGTCGCTGCCGGAGCTGATCGAATCGCTGCTCACGTCTTTATCTTTACGGCCAACTCGATAGCTCAGCGCGGCGCTGTAATCCAGGTTGCCGATGTTGTTGCCGTAACCGATCCCTCTCGTGGTGCCGATAAAAAAGCCGTTTGCCATGGCGTACTCCACCACCTGAGCCGCACTGACGCGGGTTTTATCAGAACCCGAGTAGCGCGACGCGACGTCCACGCCGCCCCCCAGGGTTAAGACGTTACCCTGGCTCTGTTCTGCCGCCAGTACGGGCGTGGCCAGTAACGCCAGAACGACGCCCGGCACGAGGTTTTTCAGGCTGCGGCCCAGGAGTAAATGGGGGAACGTATGACGCAGTTCGATGTTTCTCATTAAAGAAGCCCTTTTGGATTCAAATGATGACGATGCATGCGGTTAACCGCCAGAACGCCCATTTTGAATACCGACCCTAAGGTTCTTATGAGCCGAACATGAAGAAACACTGAAGCGCGAGCCGGTGCTGTAATCCGGGCAGGTTTCCTGATACCGTTTTTTTCTTAAGAAGTTCTTCATTCACGGTTGATACAGTTACCAGTGTGAAAATTCTACTAATCGAAGACGACCTGGATCTCGGCAACGGCGTACGTATCGCCCTCTCCGATCAAGGGTTTGACGTCATATGGGTTCGCCGCAAAGAGGATGCGCTGCATCAGCTGGACGTCTGCGTGCCGGAACTTATTTTGCTCGACCTGGGGCTGCCCGACGGCGACGGCATGAGCCTGATGGCGCGTTTGCGTCAGCAGCTCAAGGGGATCCCGGTCATCATTCTGACGGCGCGAGGCACGCTGCAGGATCGGCTGTGCGGGCTGGATGCGGGTGCAGACGACTATCTCGTCAAGCCATTTATTCTCGCCGAGCTGCTGGCGCG
Organism: Enterobacter sp. R-1.6.2; assembly: GCF_035064085.1. Taxonomy (NCBI): domain Bacteria; kingdom Pseudomonadati; phylum Pseudomonadota; class Gammaproteobacteria; order Enterobacterales; family Enterobacteriaceae; genus Enterobacter; species Enterobacter sp. R-1.6.2. The sequence goes on along the minus strand of NZ_JASEYI010000026.1, from coordinate 32,664 downwards.
GGTGAGAGCCCTGGCGCGGCGCAGCTACGGTTTCGAAAATGAGGCGATAGAAATCCGAGGCTTATCGCTTCATGTTCCAACGCGTCGCGTGACGGTGAGCGCGCGCCACGTAGACCTGACGGCGAGTGAATATGCGCTGCTGGAAACGCTGATGCTGCGCGCTGACCGCGTGATTACGCGACGGTTTCTGGAAGAACGGATATTCGGCAACAAAGAGAACCTCAGCAATGCGCTCGATGTGCATATGGGAAATTTGCGGCGAAAAATCGGCGATGGCTATGTGCGAACGGTGCGGGGCGTCGGGTATGTCATTGATACCGTTTCAGTCCAGAAGGTGACAGGGTAATGCAAAACGTCTGGTACCACCTGAGACGCCCAACGCTGGTACGGCGAATTATTATCGCCCAGCTGCTGCTGCTTACCCTGCTGTGGTGTCTATTTTTAACCTTTATTCTGTGGGAGGACCTGCGCAGCCCTCCCATCCTTACGGGCAGTCATACCTACGACACCCTTTTTACCCTGGTCGAGCGGATGGACGAACACCCGCAGGATCGCACCGCGGTGCTGGAAGCTTTTAGCAAGGCGCTGCGTGAGGGCTATGGCGGCGGCGAAGATCCCGCGCTGTCAATCAACTTCATCGTGCGCAAAAATAACGCGATTATTTTTTCATCGCCTGATGCGCCAACGGGAGTAACCAACACCCGGTTTGGGGAAATGCAGCGTGTTCAGAGCGATGGTCGTACCTGGACCAGCCGAACCCTTAAATCCGCTCATTCCGACGTGGAGGTTACCCTTTTCACCCCGGCCGGCGGCTGGAACTTCTTTATCTATCTGAACTCGCGCGGCTACTACATCATGCCGCTGCTGGTCTGCTTCCCTTTTCTTCTGTTTCCCGCGTGGCTGTCAATCCGCATTGCAATGCGCCCCTGGAACAAGGTGGTCAATGAAATTACGCTACGCACGCCTGACGATCTCTCCCCTTTAAAAGCCGTTCCCGGACACAGGGAGCTTCGCCAGATGGTGGATGCGATCAATGACTTCCTTGCCAGGGTGCGCGAAAGCGCGGAAAGGGAACGGGTTTTCATTGCGGATGCCGCGCACGAGCTGCGTACGCCCCTCGCGGCGATGCGCATCAACGTGGAAGCGCTGCAGTCCTGGGTCATCAGTGAGAGCCAGCAGGAGCTGCTTGCGGGGGTGATTCGCAGCAACAGCCGGGCAGCGCGTCTCGTCAACCAGCTGCTGCTGATGATGCACAGCGAAGCACGCATTGATACGGAAATGGAGACCGTGCCGCTGACGACGCTCATCCAGGAGCGAATGGCCGAACTGGAACCGCTGGCGTCTGCGCGCAGGATTGAGCTGGAGTTCTTCGCCGAGGATGACATCTGGATCCCCGGCGTCAGGGAACGCCTGGTATCGCTTATTGATAACCTCATTGAGAACGCCGTGAAGTACAGTCCCGAGGGCGGGCGGATTCAGGTCGATGTCTGCATAGCAGATGGCTTCGCGCGGCTTCGAGTTTCAGATGCAGGGCCCGGTATTCCGGTTGAACTGCGCGAGCGCGTGTTCGACCGGTTTTTCCGCGACCCCAATCAGGTGCAAAGCGGGAGCGGGCTGGGGCTTGCCATCGTCAAAGCGGTGGCGCAGCAACACAACAGCAGCGTAAACCTGAGTACTTCCGCTGAAGGTGGCCTGATGGTGACGGTTGACTTCCCGAACCGCACGTTTTGCTAAATCAGAACAGGGGGTTCGATCGCAAATGCCGCAGATTGCTTCAAAATAATTACCGTATTTGTTATATTGTTGTTTATTGCTTATTCACCTCTGCGGTGCCAAAAAGAACAAGATTCACCGCAACCCAGGACAGAGAAATGTTAGATTACCGCTTCCCGACAGCTTTGCAGATGGTTCTCAGCGTAGCGATGGCGGAGCAATTGGGTGAACGTTCCACGAGTGCGATTCTGGCCTACGGCCTTGAAGCGAACCCGAGCTTCATCCGCAAATTGATGGTTCCGCTGACGCGTGACGGCATTATCGTCTCAACGCTTGGCCGTAACGGCTCAATTCATCTTGGTCGCCCGCCGGAAGAGATCACCCTGCGCGACATCTACCTTTCGGTTATCGAAGATAAAAAGCTGTGGGCGTCGCGCCCTGACGTGCCGGCCCGCTGCGTGGTCAGCGCTAACGCCTGCTGGTACTTCAAATCGATATCCGAAGAAGCCGAGGAGGCTTCGTTAGCGGTACTGGCCCGCCATACCGTGGCCAGCGCCCTTGAAGCGGTCAAAAACGCCGATAGCAGCGGATGGGATCCGCTCCCGGACCTTATTGCCCAGTATCAAAAAACGTCTTAGCGAACTTGCCGGGTGGCGCTGCGCTAACCCGGCCTACATTCAGATGTAAAAAAACCGCCTTCACAATGAAGGCGGTTTTTTATTATCTGCAGCGTTCCTACGCGGGCAGAACGTCCCTTTCCTCTTTTTTCCCGCGCGTCACGAACTTACGCAGCGTCACGTAAAACACCGGCGTCAGGAACAGACCAAACAGCGTCACGCCCAGCATCCCGGAGAAGACCGTGATCCCGGTGACGCCGCGCACTTCTGCGCCCGCGCCGTGGCCGAGGATCAGCGGAATAGTCCCGGCAATAAAGGCGATGGAGGTCATCACAATCGGGCGTAAACGCAGGCGACACGCCTCCAGCGCGGCTTCCATAATGCCTTTGCCCTGAATTTCCAGCTCGCGGGCAAACTCCACGATAAGAATCGCGTTTTTACACGCCAGCCCCATCAGCACCACCAGCCCTACCTGCACGAACACGTTGTTATCGCCACCGGTCAGCCAGACGCCAAACAGCGCGGAAAGCATGGTCATCGGCACGATAAGGATCACCGCCAGCGGCAGCGTCCAGCTTTCATACAGCGCCGCCAGGACCAGGAACGCCAGCAGCACCGCGACCGGGAAGACGATCAGCGCCGTATTGCCCTGGGTGGCCTGCTGGAAGCTCAGATCCGTCCATTCAATGTTCATCCCGTTCGGCAGGATCTGCTTAGACATCGCGTCCAGCTGCGTCATCGCCTGCGCAGACGAAAGCACGCGCGGGTCGGCATCGCCAATCAGATCCGCCGCCGGGTAGCCGTTGTAGCGGATCACCGGATCCGGCCCGTAGGTGGTCGTGATTTTCACCATGCTGCCAATCGGCACCATTTCGCCCTGGCTGTTACGGGTGCGCAGATTCGCAATGTCTTCCACGCTGTCGCGGAACTGCCCGTCGGCCTGCGCCATCACGCGCCAGGTACGCCCGAACTGGTTGAAATCGTTCACGTACGACGAGCCCAGATAGGTTTGCAGCGTACCGAAAAGATCGGTCAGCAATACGCCCTGCGCTTTCGCCTTGTCACGGTCTACCTGCACGTCCAGCTGCGGAACGTTAGCCTGGTAGGTTGAGATCGGGAAGTGCATTCCCGGGGTCTGCATAATCGCCCCGGACATGGTGTTCACCGCGTTTTGCAGCGCGCCATACCCCAGACCGCCGCGATCCTGAATGTACAGGGAATAACCCGACCCCTGTCCCAGCCCTAAAATCGGCGGCGGCAGAATGGAGAAGCCAAAGCCTTCCTGAATTTGCGCGATTTTCGCGTTAATCTCCGCGTTTATTTCCGCCGCAGTATGTTTGCGCTGGTCGAACGGCTTCAGGCCAAAGAAGACCGTTCCGGTATTCGGCGTGTTGGTAAACTGCAGCGCGTTCAGACCCGGAAACGCGACCGCGTAGTCCACGCCTTCGGTATTCATCCCGATTTCGCTCATTTTGCGGATCACCGCGTCGGTGCGCGCCAGCGAAGAACCTTCCGGCATTTTCACGCCGCCAATCAGGTACAGCTTATCCTGCGTCGGAATAAATCCGCCGGGCACCGCTTTAAACATCACGCCTGCGGCACAGAGCAGCAGCAGATACACCACAAATACCGAGCCGCGCCGTCCCAGCGTTTTGCCCACCAGCCCCTGATAGCCGTTCGAGCTGCGGTGGAAAAAGCGGTTAAACGGACGGAAAATCCAGCCGAACAGACGATCGATAAGCCGGGTCGGGAAATCTTTCGGCGCGCCGTGCGGTTTTAACAGCAGTGCCGCCAGCGCCGGAGAGAGCGTCAGCGAGTTAATGGCGGAGATGACCGTGGAAATCGCGATCGTCACCGCAAACTGCTTGTAGAACTGACCGGTAACGCCCGAGAGAAACGCCATCGGCACAAACACCGCGCACAGCACCAGCGCAATCGCGATGATCGGCCCGGACACTTCGCGCATCGCCTGATGCGCCGCCGCAAGCGGAGCAAGCCCCTCTTCTATGTTTCGCTCGACGTTTTCCACCACCACGATGGCGTCGTCCACCACGATGCCGATGGCCAGCACCAGCCCGAACAAACTCAGGGTATTCAGCGAGAAGCCGAGCAGGTAGAGAATGCTGAAGGTACCCACCACCGAAACCGGCACCGCGATCAGCGGAATGATCGACGCGCGCCAGGTTTGCAGGAACAGGATCACCACCAGCACTACCAGCACCACCGCTTCCAGCAGCGTTTGCACGACCGCACGGATGGAGTCGCGCACGAAAACGGTTGGATCGTAAGGTGCCGCCCATTTCATGTCCGCCGGGAAGCGCGTGGACAGTTCGTCCATTTTCGCGCGCACCGCGTTAGACAAATCAATGGCGTTCGCCCCCGGCGACTGGAAGATACCAATCCCGACCGCGTCTTTATTGTTCAGCTGGGAACGCAGCGCATAGCTGCCGGACCCCATTTCGATACGCGCCACGTCGCGCAGGCGGACGACTGTACCGTCCTGCGTCGTTTTCAGGACAATATTGCCGAACTCTTCTTCGGTATGCAGACGCCCCTGGGCGTTAATGGAGATCAGGAAATCGCTCTCTTTCGGCAGCGGCTCGGCGCCAAGCTGCCCGGCGGATACCTGTACGTTCTGCTCCTGCATCGCCGTCACCACGTCCGACGCGGTCAGCCCGCGGGCCGCCACCTTGTTAGGATCCAGCCAGACGCGCATCGCGTATTCACCCGAGCCGAAAATCTGGATCTGGCCGACGCCGGGCAGGCGCGCCAGCTCGTCCTTCACCTTCAGCGTGGCGTAGTTACGCATATACAGGGAGTCGTACTTACCGTTGGGCGAAAACAGATGCACCACCAGCGTTAGCGTCGGGGACTGTTTCTGTGTGGTAATGCCCAGGCGCCGGACGTCTTCCGGCAGACGCGCTTCGGCCTGCGCGACGCGGTTTTGCACCTGCACCTGCGCCTGATCCGGGTCGGTACCCGGACGGAAGGTGACGGTGGTGACCAGCACGCCGTCGGAGCCCGCGACGGACTTCATGTACATCATGTTCTCAACGCCGTTGATCGCCTCTTCCAGCGGCGTCGCCACCGTCTCGGCAATCACTTTCGGGTTGGCGCCCGGGTACTCCGCGCGCACCTGCACGCTTGGCGGCACGACGTCAGGATATTCGCTCACCGGCAGCAGCGGGATGGCGATTAACCCTGTGATAAAAATCAGAATCGACAGCACCGCGGCAAAGATCGGCCTGTCGATGAAAAAGCGGGAAAAGTCCATGGATAGGATTCTCAGGTCAAGGGATCAGTTGAGGGCGCTGGTGGCGGTCATGGCAACGGTTTTCGCGTTAACCGGCATCCCCGGCATAAACACTTTCTGTAAACCCTCGACGATGACTTTATCGCCAGGGTTCAGCCCCTGCCGCACGATGCGTAAACCGTCTGCCAGACGGCCCGGCGTAATGTCGCGGCGCTGCGCTTTCCCCTCTTTATCGACGATATAAACGTACTTACGATCCTGATCGGTCAGCACCGCTTTGTCGTCGATAAGCGTGGCTTTGAACTCCGCGCTGCCCGGCAGGCGGACGCGGGCAAAAAGTCCCGGCGTGAACTGACGCTGGGCGTTATCCAGCAGCGCGCGCATGCGGATGGTGCCGGTACTCGGCGTCAGCTGATTATCCAGGAAGTCCACCTTGCCCTGATGGGGATAGCCCTCCTCGCCCGTCAGGCCAATCTCAACCGGAAGCGCCGTGTGATTGCTGGACGCCCCCTGCCCGCTGCGGGCCAGATTCTGGTAGTGAAGGTAGGTCGACTCGTCCACGTCAAAGTAGACGTAAACCGTCTTCTGCGAGACCAGCGTGGTGAGAACGCTGGCGGTGTCGCCCGCAGTCACCAGGTTGCCGCTGGTGATCAGCGCCCGGCTGGCGCGACCGTCGATAGGCGCGGTGACTTTGGTGAAGTCCAGGTTGAGCTGCGCGGCGTCCACTGCCGCCTGCGCGGCACGAATATCAGCCTGCGCCTGAGTGGCGGCCGAACGACGCTGCTCCCACTCTTCACGGGAAACAACGTTAGTATTGACCAGCTTATCGGTACGGTTAGCCTCACTTTGCGCCAGGCTGGCCTGCGTTTTAGCTCTCGCCAGGTTCGCCTGCGCCTGTTCCAGCGCCGCGCGATAGGTTCGGTCATCAATCGTGAACAGCACCTCACCCTTCTTCACTTCCTGGCCGTCGGTGTAATTCACTTTATCAATGTAGCCGGACACGCGCGGACGGAGCTGAACGCTCTCCACCGCTTCAATCCGGCCGTTAAAGCTATCCCACTGGCTAATGGATTTCACCACCACGTCAGCAGCGCTGACGGCGGGCGCAGGCGGCGCGGCGTTTTGCGCGACGCTGTTGTCGCATCCGACGAGCAGCACGGAGAGCAACATGACCCCCAGCGCGTTCAGATGAAAGTTACCCCAGGTTTTTTGCAGGCTCATTATTTTTATTCCGGTAATTGTCGCCGCCGGGCAAGACGCAGCAGGAGGCACTGCGCCACTTCCTTTGTCCGGTGGCTGTCTTAAGGCCATTTGTGTCGTTCATCGCCACAAAACTGTAACAGTTGCGAATACACTATCGCGGCGATTGTAGGAAGGCGCTTAACTAAGTGCAAGAATAATTGTTGCACTTTATGTGCTATTTGAGCGGATGTGAAAAGACCCGTTACGGTCAGGGATTTAAATGCAACAATAAAACTTGCAATTAATACAAAAACGCGCCACCTTTTAATGCAACAGATAAAGATACCTTTTGACAGGCCGCGTGGGGGTAACCAGATGAACACTGGCGCATTTATGCATGATTTACTCGACTGGATCGACAACAACCTGGATAGCCGTCTGGACATTGAGTCCGTTGCCAGGCGATCCGGCTACTCAAAATGGCACCTCCAGCGCCTGTTCAAAGAGCATACGGGCTATCCCCTCGCCGGGTATATCCGCGCGCAAAAGCTACAAAAATCGGTTGAGCGCTTAACGCGCAGCGATGAACCGATTCTGAACGTGGCGATCGCGCTGGGCTTCGACTCCCAGCAGTCCTTCAACCGCAGCTTTAAGCGTCAGTATGGTCAGGCGCCCGGGGCGTGGCGGCGGAGTATGGGGCGCCCGGAATCGCAGCAGCTTTGCCAGTGATGCATATTTTGCTGCAACGTCGATCGGTAGCTGCTATACTGTATATAAATACAGTATAGCGAGGTGCACGATGGCTGTTGAAACAAAATTTGTTGTCGTAAGAAAAGGTGAAGAGAAAATGACATTTGCCAGTAAGAAAGAGGCTGACGCTCACGACAAGCTGCTCGATATGGCAGACGCGTTCACCGACTGGCTGTTGCAAAGCGGAATGCAGATGGATGAAACGCAGGCTGAAAATCTTGGCCTGTATCTCGCCGAGCAGAAAGAGACGGTGCAGCATATTCTGCGTACCAGCAAGCTTCCCGATCTCAATGCGCCAGCTGCAACGGATAAAACAGAATCCGATGCGGCTGACATGAAAAAAATCAGGGCCGTGAAAGCGGCCTGATTGTCAGAAAAATCATCTCCGATCCCGGCGCCGTAAGCAGATAACTGCTTACGGCTTTTTTAGCTGTCTGCAGGGTTCCGCTGCTGGTTGAGGGTAACGATGTCATTGTTTCATATTCAGAACATAAATAAGGAGATGACGTGCGCCAGGAAATGAAGGCGAAAATCATCAGGATCTGTGATTCAAAAATTGCCTCTTCATAAACCTCGTCTCAGCCCTGTAACACGCTAAAACGGGATGGCGGGTGAGGACAAAACCGGAATATGAAACCCCACCCGCTCGGCCAGGGCGAGAATACCTCTACCACAGGGCATGGCGACGCGCTCTGCATCCCGTCTCTCCCGAGAGGACAGGACGCCAGCTTACACGTCAACTTTTCGTTCAAAGCAGACATTTTTTCTACTGCTGCCCACTTTGCACTGTGTGTTCAATCGCTTAATGAGAGCGCCCGGCGTTTAGCGCGTTAGGTGCCAAATCAGCTCTATCGCAGCTGTCCGGGTTAATAATAGATCCTGTTATGCGCTCTGTAATAATAGATGCTAATCAGTTTATTCTGAGCAACTTTTTTCTTTTTACTTTCTTTTTATTAAAAAAAATTTAACATCACTTTCGCATTAGAGTGCAATCCTGTTACCTGGATAAACCCAGGGTAATAACGTCAAAAAAACGACAACCCTATCAGTCGCTTGTAACAATCACCTGACCTTTTAGGGGAAAAAGTACTAAAGTGGACTTTTTTTTCTGAGTGTTTCTTTTTAATTGTAAGTAAAATTTGTCAACTTTTTAGTTGGCCGCAATTAATATTGCTCGCCGCAATATATCGGTGCCATTTTTATGGCGAAATATTATCTATGGTGCATTATGGCAAACGCAAAACAGCAGTCTCCAAATACTTTTAAACCAAAAATCAAGGCAATTAATATTGTTATTTTAGGCGCCCTTTATTCCTGGGGTTCCTGCGCATCTGCACAAACCATCAGTGCCGATACCGATGTTACCGGTCAAAATGTTACTGATGGCGTGCTGATAGACACTGCTGGTGTCACTGCCAATATCAATGGCGGTAGCAAAATAAGTAATACCCCGGATAAAAATGGTGTAACCATTAATCTTACAGATCCTACGAAAGGCGCAACACTGAATGTCAGCGGCGCAGGGACCACTATTTCTGGTGGAAAAATTGGTATAGATGTTGCCAACTCCATAGGGGCTACGGTTAACGTCACGGACAATGCGTATGTAGAAGGCGTGGAAACCGGTTTAGTCGTCCGTAATAATGTTAATGGTCAGGCTAACGCGAATCTGAAGGTTGAAAACTCAACCATCAAGGGTGGGGGATTCGGTGTCTATGTCTGGGAAACATCGGGTAAAAGTGGCAGTAATGTTGATATCTCTAATTCCTTGATTGAGGCTAATGGTGGCAGTAATGATGACAAAGCAGTATACATTAGCGAAGGGAGTAGCCTTGTCCATATAACTAACAGCACGATTAAATCGGACGGTCAAGGCATCATGACCAGTAGTGGTTATTCCGGCGCAATAGATATTGCGGACTCAACCATTTCTGCGGCTAAGACTGGATTAAGATTGATAGGAAATAACGGAGATACTTACAACATTTCTAACACTACTGTAAATAGTGGTAATGAAGGCCTTGTAATGTACGGTAGTAAAAATACCAACGTAACGCTGTCTAATGGCACAACAGTAAACGGTGTTAATTATGGGATCTACACTGATGATGCCAGCAATGAAAATAATATCATCAATATTGATAGCTCCTCGGTAAGCTCCTCGACCGGCAATGGTGTTGCTCTGAGTGGCGGTTACACGTTAAATTCAAGCGCAGGGTCAACTATAGAAGGTGATAGCGCCATTATCCTTAAAGGGAATACCATAGGCTCCACCGTTAGCGTGAAAGACTCCACGGTGACCGGCAAAACCAATCTGCTGAAGATTTCCGGTACCAGCGCAGTGGATACGGTCGGTTTCAGCGGTTCTACCCTTTCCGGCGCCATCACCACCTCTTCAGGTGCTGACCAGTCGGTGAACATCGACAGCTCAACCTGGAACGGTAGCGCCGGGAAAACCGGTACCGGCGCGCTGGCGCTGGATATCAGCAACGGCTCAACCTGGATCAACAACGCGGCCACGGATGTTGATGCCATCAGCCTGACCGGTGGCAGCACCATCGTGATGGACGGCGGGAATATCCACACCGCAAATCTTTCCGACACCGCACCGACCACGCTGCTGGCGGCAGCCAGCCCGACAGCGTCCACCATTTACTCCACGTATAACGCGGAAACCGGTTCAGCCTATGTGCTTACCGCCGACAAGGCCACCGGCAGCTTCAATGCCGGCGTCACCTCCAGCTCCAGCGGTGCAGCGGGCGATATGACCGGCAACACCATTGTGCAGGTGACGGACGGTTCCGGTGCGACCTTCAACTCCATGCAAAGCGATGTCGGGGTTTACCGTTACGAATCACGCAGCGTGGCTAACGCAGACGGGTCAACCAGCGTGATCCTCGATAACATTACGCCAGAACCGACGCCAGAACCGACGCCAGAACCGGCCCCTGGCCCGAACCCGAACCCGAACCCGGACTCGCGCACGCTCTCAACCGCCGCGCAGGCTGTGGTGAATACCCGTGCGGCAGCGATGAGCATCTGGAGCGACGAACTGGATGTGCTGAACCGCCGTCTGGATAACGAGCGCCTCACCGGCAGCAGCGACGGCACGGTGAACGCCTGGGGCAGCTACTACGGCGGCTACCACCGTCAGCAGGTCGAGCAGACCAGTTCTGCCTACGATCAGACCAACAACGGCTTTATGTTAGGTGCCGACAAGCGTGTCGATATCGCTCCGGGCAACCTGCTGTTCGGTTTTGCCGCCACCCGCGGGTATTCGGATGTGAACATGCATGACGGCGGCAGTGCAGGCACAGATGTCGACAGCTACGGCGCTTCACTGTATACCTCACTGCGCCTGAACAACGGTCTGTTCTTTGATGCCAGCATCAAGGGTACGCACCTGAAAAACGACATCAGCGTGACGTCTCTGGACGGCGGTCATACCACCGGCGACTATAACAACAATGGCTTCGGCGGAGCTTTCAAAACGGGCTACCACAAGCAGTTTAATGCCTGGTATATCGAACCTTATGCCCAGATTTCTTATGCCCGCTATAACAGCGTCGACTACAAGCTGAAAAATGGCCTGCACACGAAAGATGACGGCAGCACCTCACTGGGTCTGGAAGGCGGTGTGAATGTCGGTACGGCGATGGCGCTGAACAATGGCACCGAGGTCCGTCCGTATGTGCATCTGGCCGTTGCGGGTGAAACCGAGAACAGCAACACCATGGACATCAACGGCGAAAAAATCAACGACAGCACCGACGGTTCACGCGGCATCGTTGGCCTGGGCGCGGATGTGAAGCTCAGCAAAAACCTGAGCGGATGGGCCGGGGCGAACTATGCCAAAGGTCAGGATCACTACGAGTCTCCATGGCAGCTGAATGCCGGTGTCAGCTACACCTGGTAATTTAATGACAGGAGCGAAAACCGGGCATAATGTTATGCCCGGTTTTTTTTTACGAAAAGCCTGCAAGGATAACTTCATATTACAAAGGCTTTAGCATGGCACAAAAGGTAACGCGTTTCTGCGCAGTCAGCTTTCCCCCCCGCCCCTGCCGCCCTCACCTCAGAAACCCATTGCAATCCAGCAACCAAAGAGCCCTGCCTGCAGATACATCAGGTTGGTTCATAAACACGGTTTTATGATAATAGTGGACAAATAAAGAAATTTTATCTGATGTAACAATTAGAACACAATCCTTTTAAGGACTTACAAAAAAAGACTTTTTTTATCTTCGCCAGTATCATCTTTTAAGATCTGCAAGGAGCTCCAGATAATAATATTACGGAGTTTGTTTCAATTAATTATTGTGGAGTCAGGATTGAAAGCCACATTACCTATATTAACTGGCTGCGTTGCAATTGCCCTCATTCATAATACCTCCGACACTGTCAATTTCCGCGGCACCCGTTTTTTAGATAAAGCAGCAAAAAAAGAAGTTTCAGTAATCGTGCGCAACCCGTTCAGTGCACCGTATTTAATTGAGGCGGTAGTGAAAAATCTTAACAACGACGTGCACAAATCCCCCCACCTCATCATTCTTCCCTTCAGTCACCAGGAAGGCGGTAAAGAGAACCTAAAGCGCCTTGTTATTGCAGGCACGCTTTCCCAGGATAAAGAGTCGATGTACAGGCTTCGCGTCAAGGCGATTCCGTTTGCGTCTAAGGAAAATAAGACGCTACAGATTGCCGCCGAGACCAGTATCAAACCCATCTATCGCCCTGACGCGCTAAAAGATGCCCACGTTGAAAAACAGAGCGATAAACTCAAGTGGCATGTTACAGGCGAGCGGTTTGAAGGACTTTCTTATGAGGCCTACAGCGGCGGGAGAACAGGGATTATCGATACTGCCTCAGCAGTTGGCACGCCGACCTTTAAAATTCATACACATACTGTGAGTATGGCCTCTGGCAACATACCCGGTAAAATCAGTCCTGTTATTACCATGTCATTTGCATACAACTGAGGACGAGCTGCGTACGCAAAACCGCTATCGGAAGGCGGTTTCATGTTTGTTTTTTCTCACAAGGATGTCCAGATGAAGCTAATCCTCCAACCCCATATTCTGTTCAGAGCCTTATCAACCTCCTGACTGATTGTATCGATACGTTCTGATTCGGAATTTTTATCATCTTTTCAACAAACTCTTCTATCATACATTAACAATTATAATTTTTTTGGTAGCCATAAGTATGAAACCTGAAACACATTTCAATACCCTGATCGAGGCAGCCTCTGACACCAGGCGGATCCAGAGTGGTAAGCCACGCCAGCTCATTTCGCTGGAGAAGAAAACCGAGCCAGTAACGTTTATCCTGCATGAGGGAGTCGTTGCGATATACCGAAGCAGCGATCGGCTTCTAATCAAATACATCAAAGCCCCAATGATTACTGGCATGAACGAATTAATTGACACCAACGCCGACATTTTTATAAAGGCCTACAGAAATGTTAGCTATGAGATCCTGCCCACAAAAGAGATGCTTGACGTCATCAGTACGAAGGGATTATGGAAAGAGGCCGCATACTGTTATATGTATGCCGTCCGGCAATTGCTGGTCGCCCACTACTCATCCGTCGGGCTCTCCACCTATGAGTTGATAAGACTGAATTTGATTGCCCTGATGAATGAAGATGAAGCGCTGAGTGCTCATGTCAACGTCAGTGATTATATTCTCGAAAAAACCCGACTTTCACGCAGTCGTGTTATGAAAATACTGGGCGATTTGCGTATCGGTGGTTATATTGAGATCAATCGAGGTATTCTGATAAAAATTAATAAACTGCCTGAAAAATATTAAACGCTTTAACGGATAATTAACACAGGGCCGTTATATCTGAAAAAGAATACCGGGGGATAAATTACCTGACGTAAGAACAGCTGCCGCATCACAGCGGCGGCTGGAGCTTTTGTATCGCTTTGCGCAGTTGCAGATCATTCTTGACCCCCAGCTTAAACATAATCTTTCGCTTATGGGTACTGATCGTTTTCTGACTTCGAAACATTTCACGTGATAATTCAATCCCGGTTTTACCGCTTTTCAGGCCAATAAGTACCTTTTTTTCTGCATCGGTAAATATCATACCGTCGGTTATATTATTTTCCTGCTCCTGCAGTCGCAGGAAGTGAGCACTGATATAACGTTGTTTTTTCATACTGTGTTTTATTAGCTCACGCAGTTCAAGCAGACGTTCATCCACACAAAGCAGTGAACACCGGTATGACCTCATGAGCTGATGTGCCAGCTTCTCCTGACATGCAGAGAGCATAACCAGAGCAGTTCCTTCACCTGACCGGCAGAGACTTTCGTACTCCGCGGAGGAGATATCAGTAAGCGTGTCATATGCGGTAAAATCAAGCAAAGTCAGATGCGCGTTATCCTGCCGTGTAAGTTCATATTTCCAGTCAGGGTTTTGTTCGCGAAAAGCCTTCAGGCTGGATATAAACCCGCTCATTAGAGTCGGATGAACCACACGGGAACAAACAGTAAAAGTAAACATAGTTCTCCAGATGTTCAGACTGAATAAATCTGATCCAAACGGTTAAGCAGATCCAGCCAACTGGCTGACTTTTGCAGGCTCAGACGTAACCGGATGTTTTGTTTATGGGTGAAGACCGTTTTATATCCCATATGGCGCAGACTGGCGATCTCATAGGCACTCAGACCTCGGGCGCAGTCGATAAGAATATTCAGTTCAGAGTGTGTGAGCCTATTTTTTCTATTCATGTTATTTATTAGCGGGGAGCGTAAAGGTAAATATCCTGAACTGAAATTTTTGGATAAAATGCGCTTAGCGAGTTCTTCTTCCAAATAATTTTCGCAGAGTAGCGTCTGTACACCAAGCTCGTACATCAGTCTGATAAGCAGGACATCCCGTTTTGCGACCCAGACGATAATTTCTTTTCCCTGCATTATCAGATGATGAATTATCCGTAATAGAGAATATATTTCTTCACCGGCACCACTAACGCCTGCAGCGAATAAAGACGTTTGATCAGTAAAGAGGGTTACCTCCTCTATCAGCTCGTCTGGTTCAATCACCAGCAGGGAGCTATTGGCGACCTGGATGCTGTTTTTGGCCGCATTGCGAAACAGTGGCCGAGGTTCATAAAGTATAATTTCTGTTATTTTTTGCTGTAACATCGTATCATTTATAAATATAATTCCATATAGATTGATATTAGATAAATATGCGGCAATATTGGAGCGGTTTTGTGTCCAATAAAGGATGTCAATTGCACAGAAATCATTTTTTGGAATTCCCTGCGCGGGATTTATATTTTTTGGCAGGAAAACGATAATCGCTGGCTTTGTACCATCGACAACTCCTGCGGTACGAGCGCGGCGCAGTTGTCTGAGACAGCAAAAAGATAGGCATCCGCCGGAAGGGGTCGATTGGGCAAGACAGTACATCCCACTAAATTTTGCCCCAACCTTCCCCGCGCAACTGGTGTATTGTTTTTAGACAATTCAATCCTCTAAAGGACACCTGCGCAATGATCACCATCCTCGGCAAAACCACCTCCATTAACGTTCGTAAAGTGCTCTGGACCTGCGAAGAAGCAGGCCTCGAATATCTACAGGAAGATTACGGCAGCGGTTTTGCCTCAACGGAAACGGAGACCTTCCGCGCGCTGAATCCCAACGCCATGGTGCCGGTGCTGATCGATGACGATTTCGTGCTGTGGGAATCTAACGCCATCTGCCGTTACCTGGCGCGCAAGGCCGGACGTCACGATCTGCTGCCCGCAGAACCGCAGGCCTGCGCCAACGTCGAGCGCTGGATGGACTGGCAGGCGACCGAATTTAACAACGCCTGGCGCTATGTCTTCCCGGCGCTGGGGCGTAAAAACCCGGACTTTAACGATCCTGAACGTATTGCGGCGGGAATAAAAGAGTGGAACCACTGCATCACCATCCTGGAAATCCAGCTGCAGCGCACCGGCGCCTTTGCGGCGGGCGAGACGTTTACCCTTGCGGACGTGGTGCTTGGGCTGTCGGTGAATCGCTGGAAAATGACGCCCTTTGATAAGCCCGACGTGCCCGCGATCGAGGCCTGGTTTGAACGCCTTAACCAGCGACCGGCGTTTTTGCGTCACGGAAATAACGGCATGATTTAAAGTATTCTCGACCCCATTTTGAGTAAGGATATTTTAATTAATTACTAAACCCTGAAAGTCGTCAGAGGGAATAATAATTAAGCCATATCCTGGACAGCCCGTTGCGCCGCTTTGCTAGCCTGAATATTCAGGCAAAGCTCAATCTGGAGGTATTCTTGCTGATTAGACTCAAGAAAGAACGAACGCATAAGGAGGATCGCCGGCTTGCTCTCTGGCTGGCGACCTCGGCAGGTTTGCTGAATGCCATCGCTCTCGGGGCATTTGGTTTTTTCCCCTCACACATGACCGGCAACACCTCACAGTTATCGAGCGAAGTCTCTTCCACCGATCTGAGCGATATGATTTTCTTCGGCTCGATTATTCTCTCTTTTGTCGCAGGCGCCATTATTGCGCGCATGATTGTGATATGGGGCATTATTCATAACGTCAGGCTGGTTTTTTGCCAGATCCTGTTTGTCGAAGGGTTATTACTGACCGGCGTCTCCTTCTACGAGATGTATTTTCATGCCCTCACCAGCAACCGCGTGATTATTCTTTTTCTGTGCGGACTAATGGGCATTCATAACTCCACCTCCACGCAGCTTTCCGGCGGGCGGGTGAGATCAACGCACATTACCGGCACGCTGACGGACGCGGGGATATCCCTGGCCTCGGTACTGGTGGCGATGCTGCGCAGGGATTACTCCAAAGATACGGCGGCGCAAAAAAGCCAGCTGACAACCCACTTAACCACCCTTTTCTCGTTTATTTCGGGCGGTATCGCGGGGCTGCTGCTGTTCAGATGGATCGGGTTTAACGCCATGCTGGCACTCGGGTTGATGCTCGCCGTGGTCGCTATCGTTTCAATTATCACCGTCTCGACGCGGGTTCGACGGGTTCGTGCCTCTCTCTGAAGTTAATGACCGATATCCGGCGTATGAGCTCCTTAGATGTGACACCGTCACATCTAAAAATTCGCTTTAGGACTATTCTGTCTGACCCTCAATCAGCCCTTATGCCATAAGGCCTAACCCAAGGTTGTCACTGTTTTCATAGGGTTACTGATTTTACCCCTTCGCTGGAACCCTTCCCAAACGCTTGCTATAGGTGAAATACCCCTGCCGAATCATGGCATAACAACAGGCAACCGGTGGTTGCTATAACGCATGCGCACAGGGAGACACACCGCAATGCACCCATTACTCAAACGTTCGCTGCTGTTTGTCGGCGCCATTATCGTGGTCCTCGCCCTCCTCGTCTGGGGCATCGGGCTGGAAACGATAAGGGCGCGCCAGGTTGACCTGGTTTATCTCGGGCAACAGCACATGATTCTGGTTTTCTCATCGATGCTTTTTGCCCTGCTGGTCGGTATTCCAGCCGGCATTCTGCTGAGCCGCCCGGCCGCGCGGGGTATCGCCGAATATGTGATGCAAATTTTTAACGTCGGCAACACGCTCCCGCCGCTGGCCGTACTGGCGCTGGCGATGGTGGTGATTGGCATTGGCGATACGCCCGCCATCATCGCCCTGTTCCTCGCCTCGCTGCTGCCAATCGTGCGCAATACCTACGCCGGGCTGTGCTCGGTACCGCCGTCGCTGCTGGAAGCGGCAAACGGCATCGGGATGACCAAATGGCAGCGTCTGCGTCAGGTTGAGCTTCCAGCCGCCTGGCCGGTCATGCTCTCGGGGATCCGCATCGCCACCGCCATTAACGTCGGTACCGCGCCGCTGGCGTTCCTGATTGGGGCCAGCAGCTACGGCGAGCTGATTTTCCCCGGTATCTACCTGAACGATTTCCCGACCCTGATCCTCGGCGCGGCGGCCACCGCCCTGTTCGCCCTGATCCTCGATACCCTGCTGGCGGCGCTGGGTCGCGTAATGAGTCCCCATCTCGCTCGATAACTATAACAAGGAGCTTCTATGAGACTGTTTTCCGGCCTGACGGCGCTGTGTGCCGCGGCGCTGTTCACCAGCCAGGCGATGGCGGCCCCGCTGATTCTGGCGACCAAGAGCTTTACCGAGCAGCATATTCTCTCGGCGATGACCGTGCAGTACCTGCAAAAGAAAGGTTTTCAGGTCCAGCCGCAAACCAACATTGCCACGGTGATCTCCCGCAACGCGATGATCAACAAGCAGATTGATATGACCTGGGAGTACACTGGCACGTCGCTGATCATCTTTAACCACATCAACAAGCGCATGTCGCCGCAGGAGTCTTATGAGACGGTGAAACGCCTGGACGCGAAGCACGGTCTGGTCTGGCTCAAGCCCGCCGACATGAACAACACCTACGCTTTCGCCATGAAGCGCAAGCGCGCCGAGGCGGAACACATCGACACCATGTCGGAGATGGTGGCGAAGATTGAGCAGGTCCGTAAAACCAACCCGGACAAAAACTGGCTGCTTGGCCTGGACCTGGAATTTGCCGGGCGCAGCGACGGCATGAAGCCGCTGCAGGCGGCCTACAAGATGGATCTGGACCGCCCGCAAATCCGTCAGATGGACCCCGGTCTGGTCTATAACGCGGTGCGCGACGGCTTCGTCGACGCCGGCCTGATTTACACCACCGACGGGCGCGTGAAAGGCTTCGACCTCAAGGTACTGGAAGACGATAAAGGCTTTTTCCCGAGCTACGCGGTGACGCCGGTGGTGCGTAAGGACACGCTGGAGGCCAACCCCGGACTGGAAGAGGCGCTCAACACCCTCTCGGCGCAACTTAACAACGACGTTATCACCGAGCTGAACAAGAAGGTGGATATCGACCATCAGTCACCGCAGCAGGTCGCCCGCGATTTCCTGCGTAGCAAACAGCTGCTGTAGGAGGCGCTATGGAGACGATTCACTACATTCTGGACAACTGGGATTACCTCTTAACCCTCACCCTTCAGCACCTGTGGCTGGTGGCGCTGGCCGTAGGTTTAGCCATCATCATCGGCGTACCGCTGGGGATTCTGATTGTCCGCCATAAGTGGCTGGCAACGCCGGTGCTGGGGATTGCCACCATCGTGCTGACCATTCCGTCCATCGCCCTGTTTGGCCTGATGATCCCGCTGTTTTCGCTGATCGGTCAGGGTATTGGCGCCCTGCCCGCAATTACGGCGGTGTTTCTCTACTCGCTGCTGCCGATTGTGCGTAATACCCATACGGCGCTCGACAGCCTGCCGCCGGGCCTGCGCGAAGCCGGACGCGGCATCGGCATGACCTTCTGGCAGCGTCTGCGCTGGGTCGAGATCCCGATGGCGCTGCCGGTGATTTTCGGCGGGATCCGCACCGCCGTGGTGATGAATATCGGCGTGATGGCGATTGCCGCCGTGATCGGCGCGGGCGGTCTGGGCCTGCTGCTGCTCAACGGCATCGGCGGAAGCGATATTCGCATGTTGATTGCGGGCGCGCTGATGATTTGTCTTTTAGCGATTGTGCTCGACTGGCTGCTGCACCGTCTGCAGGTGGTTCTGACTCCAAAGGGGATTCGATAATGATAAAACTGGAAAACCTCACCAAACAATTTTCACAGAAGCACGGCCAGTCCTTTAAGGCCGTCGACAACGTTAACCTGACCGTACCCGAAGGGGAAATGTGCGTCCTGCTCGGCCCCTCCGGCTGCGGGAAGACCACCACCCTGAAGATGATTAACCGCCTCATTACCCCAAGCAGCGGGACAATCCTGATCAACGGTGAAGACACCAGCGGGATGGACACCGTCACCCTGCGCCGCAACATTGGCTACGTTATCCAGCAGATTGGCCTGTTCCCGAACATGACCATCGAAGAGAACATCACCGTCGTGCCGCGCATGCTGGGCTGGGATAAAGCGCGCTGTAAAACCCGCGCCGAAGAGCTGATGGATATGGTGGCGATGGATCCGCATAAGTTCCTCAACCGCTACCCGCGCGAGATGTCCGGCGGCCAGCAGCAGCGTATCGGCGTGATCCGCGCCCTGGCGGCGGATCCTCCGGTACTGCTGATGGATGAACCCTTCGGCGCGGTGGACCCGATCAACCGCGAGGTGATCCAGAACCAGTTCCTGGAGATGCAGCGCAAGCTGAAAAAAACCGTCATGCTGGTCAGCCACGATATCGACGAAGCCCTGAAGCTCGGCGACCGTATTGCGGTGTTCCGTCAGGGGAAAATCGTGCAGTGCGCCAGCCCGGATGAGCTGCTGGCGAAACCGGCGAATGAGTTTGTCGGCTCGTTTGTCGGTCAGGACCGGACGCTGAAGCGCCTGCTGCTGGTATCGGCGGGCGACGTGACTGACCAGCAGCCGACCATTACGGTGCGGGGCTCTACTCCGCTTCCCGAAGCCTTTGCGACCATGGATGATAATGACATTCGGGCCGTTACGGTGGTTGACGAGCACGGCAAACCGCTGGGCTTTGTGAAGCGTCGCGAAGCGCGTAACGCCAGCGGTACCTGCGCCGACATTCTCCATCCGTTCCGCATGACCGGCAAGGCGGAAGACAACCTGCGCGTGGTGCTTTCACGTCTGTATGAGAGTAATACCAGCTGGATGCCGATTGTTGATGAGGACGGTCGCTACAACGGCGAGATTTCGCAGGACTATATTGCCGAGTACCTGAGCTCCGGACGCACGCGCCGGGCGCTGAATATTCATAGCGACAGCTAACCTTTCTGGCCGGGCATCGCCCGGCTTTTTCGCACGCAGACCTTTTGCTAACCCCGCGATTTCCCGCCACAATATCGTATCGTCCCCGTTAAAACGCGACCCATGCAACGTCTTCATACCTACCCCGATATCCGCGCGATGTTTCGTCGCCTGCTGATTGCCACCGTCACCGGCGTGCTGGCCGCGCTCGCCGTTGCGGTATTCCGCCACAGCATGTACCTGCTGGAGTGGCTGCTTCTCAGCAACGACAGCGGCAGCCTGGTGAATGCGGCCGCGTCGCTCTCGCCCTGGCGACGCGCATTGACGCCAGCGCTGGGTGGGCTGGCTGCCGGACTGCTGCTCTGGGGATGGCAGCGTCTGACCGCGCAGCGGCCTCATGCCCCCACCGATTACATGGAAGCGCTGGAGACCGGAGACGGCCAGTTTGACTACGGCGCCAGCCTTGTGAAATCCCTTGCCTCGCTGCTGGTCGTGGCCAGCGGAAGCGCCATCGGGCGTGAAGGGGCGATGATCCTGCTTGCCGCCCTCGCCGCCTCCCTTTTCGCCCGGCGCTTTACGCCCAAATCCGAATGGAAATTATGGATAGCCTGCGGTGCCGCCGCCGGGATGGCCAGCGCCTATCACGCGCCCTTAGCCGGAAGCCTGTTCATCGCGGAAATTCTGTTTGGCACGCTGATGCTGGCCTCGCTCGGCCCCGTGGTGATTGCGGCGGTGGTGGCGCTTCTTACGACGCAGCTCCTGGCACCGGGCGCGGGTACGCTCTACGCGGTCCATCTGAGCGGCCTCCTTACCGCGGCCGATTATGCTCTTCTCGTCGCGATGGGGCTGGTGGCGGGCCTCTGCGGACCGCTGCTGATGTGGCTGATGGACGTCAGCCACGGGCTTTTCCTGCGCCTCAACCTTTCGCCGCCGTGGCAGCTGGCGCTGGGCGGTGCGATCGTCGGGCTGCTGTCTCTTCTCACACCGAAGGTGTGGGGGAATGGCTACAGCGCGGTTCAGGCTTTTCTGCTCGCCCCGCCGCTGCTGTCGGTGATTGCCGGGGTGTTCATCTGTAAACTGCTGGCGGTACTGGCGAGCAGCGGATCGGGCGCGCCCGGTGGGGTGTTTACGCCCACGCTGTTTGTCGGTATGGCAACAGGAATGCTGTTCGCGCAGCTTTTCGCGCTGTGGCTGCCGGGCTCTGAGACGGCGATTTTGCTGGGGCTGGCGGGGATGGCAACGCTACTTGCCGCGACCACGCATGCGCCCATTATGTCGGCGCTGATGGTCTGTGAAATGACCGGGCAGTATTTTTTACTGCCCGGCCTGCTGGTCGCCTGCGTGGTGGCGTCCGTGCTGTCGCGGACGTTACGCCACGACTCGGTCTACGGTCAACACGCCACCGAGGGCAGAGAGATCGATGTACTGCGCTAGCTCGCGCTGCTCGGCGCGGGGCAGATAAGGCAGTTCACCCACCAGCGGCCCGGGCAGCTTTTTGCTCAGCACGTCGATGATCTCGGCGTAGTGCGCCAGGCCCGGGTTGATGCGGTTTGCTACCCAGCCAATCAGCGGCAGGCCGTCATTGGCAATCGCCTGGGCCGTCAGCAGCGCGTGGTTGATGCACCCTTCCTGGATACCCACCACCATTACCACCGGAAGCTGTTCCTGCACGACCCATTCGGACAGCGGGCGCAAATCATTCATCAGGCTGCGCCAGCCGCCCGTCCCTTCCACCACCACGTGGTCCACCTTTTCGCTCAGGTTCGCCAGGCCGTCGGACAACAGGGGATAATTAATCAGGCCGCTGTGCGCTACGCTGCTCTCCTCTTCGCTTAACGCAATGGGATTGACCGCGTGATAAGGCAGTTCCAGCGACGAGACGCTTTGCAGCACCAGGGCGTCTTTATTACGCAATCCCTCTGGCGTCTCTTTACTGCCTTTTGCGACCGGTTTGTACCCTGCCACGCGTTTACCGCTTGCTGCCAGCGCCTGCAGCAATGCGCGGGATACGACGGTCTTGCCGACAGAGGTATCAGTACCAGTAACAAAGAAACGCTTAAGCATGACTCACTCCACCTCTTGGGTATGCTTCGAAAATATAAACCAGGTAAATAATTCAGTGGAGGAAGTCTACGGGATGCGTGCGCTACCCGGCTTGAGATAGCGCAATTTTTCTTACATCTGCGGAAAAGAGTTAACCCTGCAGCAGGCGGATCAACAGCGAGCCGTTATACATGGCATCTTTGACCAGCGCCGCGCCGGCCATGGTTCCCTGGTTGGAAAACTGGGTGCTTTCTACCGCAATATTTTTGCTGTAGGCGGGAAGCGACTGCTGATGGATGCAGGCCGAAATCGCCGGGAAGAGGATCTCCGCCGCCTGGCTCAGCGGTGAGCCAATAAGGATTTTTTGCGGATTGAAGAGGTTCACCATAATGGCCAGTATACGGCCAACGTTATTCCCCACGCCGGTAATAATGTCCTTCGCCAGCAAATCGCCCTGGCGCGCGGCGGCGCAGAGGGAATCCACCGTCAGGGGTTGTCCGTGCAGCGAGGAGCTCATGGACTGGCTGAGCCGGACCTGCGCAAGCTCCAGCACGCTTTCCACGCTGGCAATGGTCTCCAGACAGCCGTGGTTTCCGCAGTAGCAGCGCTTGCCGTACGGGTCGACCTGGGTATGACCGATTTCCACCAGGCTACTGCTCCCGGCGTGGAGAAGACGTCCGTCGGTAATCACGCCCGCCCCGACGTTATGGTCGATGACCACCTGAATCACATCCCGCGCGCCGCGCGACGCGCCAAACAGCGCCTCCGCCATCGTCCAGGCGCTAATGTCATGCTGAATATAGACCGGCACGCCGGTATGGTTTTTCAGCACCTCGCCCAGCGGCATCTCTTTGACATCGTCGTAAAACGGCATGCGGTGAACAATACCGTTTTCGGTATCAATAATGCCCGGCATGGTGATGGCAATCGCCGTTAAGCGTTCCAGCCGCTGCTGATGGCGGATAAAGAAGTGATCGATATGCGAGACAATCGCGTCGAGGAGCGGTTCCTCCGCGTTGAGCGGCAGTTCAAGCCGGTCTTCCACCACCAGCTTGCTGCTCAGGTCGCGCAGCGCAAGGAAGATCTCCCCCCGGCTGATGCGCAGTGACAGGTAGTGCCACGCTTCCGTTTCAACCACCAGCCCGACAGCCGGACGACCGCGGCTGCCTGGCTCCTGAATTTCCGTCTCCTGAACCAGGTGCGCTTCCAGCATCTCGCGGACAATCTTGGTGATACTGGCAGGTGCCAGTTGTGCCAGGCGCGAAAGATCGATACGCGAAACCGGACCAAGCTGATCAATCAGGCGATACACCGCGCCAGCGTTGGTCTGCTTAATCTGATCGATATGCCCTGGCTGACTATCAGCAACCACCTCGTACTCCCTTATTTTCGAGCTTCGAAATAAACTGTTTGCTATGGTGAAGCACTTGCATGGCCGTCGTCAAATATTTACTTAGCCATGTGATTTACCGCACATTTTTACCCTCTTTTGCGTGAAAATGCCGCCCGGCAGAGGCGCTCATTAGCTGCTGTTTGAAGCGCTGTGCGGCATGGCTCTGTTCACGGTGTTTTGACCACACCAGCCACATTTCGGAAACGGCATCCTCTTCGGCGATGGTCACCCAGTGCATTTCGCGCAGCTGCACCCGCTTAAAGGAGGCCGGAAGAATAGATACGCCCAGACCGGCCGCGACCAGGCCGATAATGGTCATCGCTTCCCCTACCTCCTGAGTGATGACCGGGGCAAGATCGTAGCGGCGCATCAGCCCCAGGATATCGTCATACAGACCCGTCCCGACCTGCGGGTCAAAAAAGACAAAGGGCTCTTTTGCCAGCTCTGCCAGCGAGACCGCCGGACGCGACGCCAGCGGGTGATCGTGCGGGATCATAGCCATCAGCGGTTCGCGCAGGATAACCTCCCACGCCAGCGTGTCCGGCAGCTGAGTGTTACGCATCAGCCCCAGATCCAGCGCTCCCTCATTCAGCGGCGCAATCTGCTCGCGGGTGTTGATTTCGCGCGTCTGAATGTGAACATCCGGAAAGTGGCGACGAAATGACGAAAGGGTCTCCGAGACGGCGCTGATAAACGGCGCGGACGAGGTAAACCCGATCCGAAGCTCTCCGGCTTCCCCGAGATAGAGCCGTTCTGCACGGGCGGCGGCGTCATCGACCATGCTCAGAATTTGTCGGCTGTCGATCAGGAACTGTTTACCCGCCGCCGTCAGGCTCACGCTGCGGTTGGTGCGGGCCAGAAGGCGCGCCCCGACCTGCTGCTCCAGGATCTGAATCTGCTGGCTTAACGGTGGCTGAGAGATATTCAGCCGTGCCGCCGCGCGGCCAAAATGCAGCTCCTCGGCGACGGCGACAAAGTAGCGAAGATGACGCAGCTCGATATTCATATTTTTAAAGTATCATTTGAGATTATTAATATATTAGACAGAATATTTACATTTTCCTACCCTAAACAGGTGGTCATACCCGTCACCAGAAATCACGGGGATGTTTAAGCAAGGAAATTGTGTGAGCCGTACAACGACTATTGATATCGATCCGGCCAGCGATATCAATGACTTACCCGCAGCACCGCAGCCGGTCCAGTTCATTAAACGTGGTACCCCCCAATTTATGCGCGTCACGCTGGCGCTCTTTTCCGCCGGTCTGGCGACCTTCGCCCTGCTCTATTGCGTTCAGCCGATCCTGCCCGTTCTCTCTCATGAGTTTGGCGTATCGCCTGCCAGCAGCAGCGTTTCGCTCTCTGTTTCTACCGGCATGCTGGCGATTGGCCTGCTCTTTACCGGGCCGCTGTCCGACGCCATTGGCCGTAAACCGGTGATTGTAACCGCGCTGATGCTGGCGTCGGTCTGTACGTTACTCTCGACCATGATGACCAGCTGGCACGGTATTCTGGTGATGCGCGCGCTGATTGGGCTCTCGCTCAGCGGCGTGGCGGCGGTCGGGATGACCTACCTCAGCGAGGAGATCCACCCGAGCTTTGTTGCTTTCTCTATGGGGCTTTACATCAGCGGGAACTCGATTGGCGGAATGAGCGGACGCCTGCTGAGCGGGGTGTTTACGGACTTCTTTAACTGGCGTATTGCGCTGGCGGTAATCGGGTGTTTTGCGCTGGCATCAGCGCTGATGTTCTGGAAAATTCTACCGGAATCGCGTCATTTCCGCCCGACATCGCTGCGCCCGAAAACGCTGTTTATCAACTTCCGCCTGCACTGGCGCGACAAAGGTTTGCCGCGCCTGTTTCTGATGGGATTCCTGCTGATGGGCGCCTTCGTCACGCTGTTTAACTATATTGGCTACCGCCTGATGCTCTCGCCGTGGCATCTGAATCAGGCCGTTGTCGGTTTGCTTTCTGTGGCCTATCTCACCGGCACGTGGAGCTCGCCGAAAGCCGGGGCGATGACCGCACGCTATGGACGCGGGCCGGTACTGCTGGTATTCACGGGCGTGATGTTACTCGGCCTGCTGCTGACGCTATTATCCTCGCTGTGGTTCATCTTTACCGGGATGCTGCTCTTCTCCGCCGGGTTCTTCGCCGCCCACTCGGTCGCCAGCAGCTGGATTGGCCCGCGCGCGCGTCGCGCCAAAGGCCAGGCATCATCGCTGTATCTGTTCAGCTATTACCTGGGCTCCAGCATCGCCGGGACCCTCGGCGGCGTGTTCTGGCAT
Organism: Enterobacter sp. R-1.6.2; assembly: GCF_035064085.1. Classification (NCBI taxonomy): domain Bacteria; kingdom Pseudomonadati; phylum Pseudomonadota; class Gammaproteobacteria; order Enterobacterales; family Enterobacteriaceae; genus Enterobacter; species Enterobacter sp. R-1.6.2. Next base: position 6,712 of record NZ_JASEYI010000026.1, on the reverse strand, counting down.
AACTACGGCTGGAACGGCGTGGGCGGGTTTATCGCACTGGTGCTGTGCGCGGCGCTGCTGGTGGGCACCAGTTTGCATAAACGTCTGCATTAACATTCCAGCGCCTTCGTGTTTAAATCAAGCCGATGCTAATTTTTGTCATCGGCTGATTCAGACACGAGGACTTCATGAAAAACAATAACTACCAACAACTCACCCGCACCTTCCAGCGTCTCTCCCGCTTCTCCCATCTCTCCTCCATCGCCAGCTGGGATATGTTCACGATGATGCCGCCGGGCGGCAGCGCCGCGCGCGGCGAGGCGCTGGCGGAGATGAGCGTCCTGCAACATCAGATCCTGACCGATAAAAAAGTCGGCGACCTGTTAGCGGCGGCGGCAGGTGAAGATCTGAATGATGTCGAACAGGCCAACCTGCGCGAAATGACGCGCCACTACCAGCAGGCCACTCTGCTGCCGGAATCGCTGGTGGAAGCCAAATCCCTGGCGGGCAGCAAGTGTGAACACGCCTGGCGTACTCAGCGCCCCGCTAACGACTGGCAGGGTTTTTCCGCCAACCTGAAAGAGGTGGTCAAACTCAGCCGCGAAGAGGCTCGCCTGCGGGCCGAAGCCAAAGGCTGTACGCCGTACGACGCGCTGCTGGACATTTTTGAACCCGACATGACCAGCGCGCGTCTGGACGTTCTGTTCGGCGATATGAAGTCCTGGCTCCCGGACCTGCTGGCAAACGTGGTGGAAAAGCAGGCTCAACGGTCGTTTATTCCGCCGCAAGGCCCCTTCCCGACGGCAACACAGCGTGAGCTGGGCCTTGAAGCCATGAAGATGCTTGGCTTCGATTTTAACGGCGGTCGCCTGGACGTGAGCGCGCACCCGTTCTGCGGCGGCGTCCCGGAAGACGTGCGCATCACCACGCGCTATGACGAAGATGAGCTGCTCAGCGCGCTGTTTGGCGTGATCCACGAAACTGGACACGCCCGCTACGAACAAAACCTGCCGCGCGCGTGGGCAGGACAGCCGGTTGCCCTGGCGCGCTCAACCGCGATCCATGAGTCACAGAGCCTGTTCTTTGAAATGCAGTTGGGGCGCAGTGAAGCCTTCCTCAGGCATCTTCTCCCTGCGGTACACGCCCGCTTTGGCAGCCAGGCGGCGTTCAGCGAAGAGAACTTTATTGCCTGGAACCAGCGCGTGAAGCCTGGCTACATCCGCGTCGATGCGGACGAAGTGAGCTACCCGGCACACGTGGTGCTGCGCTATGAGATTGAGCGTGCGCTGATCAACGGCGAGATCGAGGTGGACGATATTCCCGCCCTGTGGGACGAGAAAATGCAGGCCTGGCTCGGATTATCCACCAAAGACAACTACCGCAACGGCTGTATGCAGGACATCCACTGGACCGACGGCGGTTTTGGTTACTTCCCGTCATACACCCTTGGCGCTATGTACGCCGCGCAGCTGTTCCATACCGCCCGAACCGCACTGCCGGGTCTGCAGGCCTCCATCGCTGAAGGCGATTTTTCCGCACTCTTTGAGTGGCTGCGTCAGAACATCTGGCAGCACGGCAGCCGCTTCAGCACGTCGCAATTAATCACCCAGGCGACGGGTGAAGATCTGAATATCCGTTACTTCCGCGAACATCTGACCTCCCGTTATCTTTAATCCCTCTGCCGGAGCCTGCTCCGGCACTCTTCTCACCCTTTTCAATAAGAATATGATTTAGCACATGTTGTCATGATTGTGTCGGGTGTATGAATGCGTGTCCTTCCGACACAATTAGACTGCCATCAGGTCAGGATTAAAAAAATAAAGGGATGAATGATGAAAGGCATAATGAAAACGATGTTAGCCATTCTGTGTGCGACCAGTTTAAGTACTTTCGCAGCCACGGATACTACCCCGCAAGACGCGTTCAACGATATTACCCGCTCTCTTGCAGACCTCCAGCCCATCACGTTTCAGGCTCCTGCTGAAAAATATAAGCTGCTGGTGTTTATTGATAATCAGTGCATTTACTGCAGCAACGTAGTGAAAAACGTTAAGCAATATACGGATGCCGGTTTGACGATGTCGTTTCTGACCGTTGCGCCCAACGCCATTCGCGACTCGGTAATTGAAGATATGGGGCGCGTCTGGTGTTCAACCGATAAGGTCAAAAGCCTGCAACAAGCGATGGCAGGATTTTTACCGGATAACGACACCACCACAGCCTGCTCCGATCTGATCGCGCGGCAATCTGCACTGGCAGAACGACTGGGCATTAGCATCACCCCGGTAATGGTGGTGATCGAGCCTGAATCACGGTCGATTATAGGCAGCCAGTCTCCGGCGGCTATTCTGGCCACACTGAACAAATAACAGAGGCCCGTACGAGCAGCGGCGTTTGGCCTGTTCGTACACTTTCCTCCCCTCTGTACATTCCGTTACACGCCGATACCAATCACTCACGGAAACCTCGAATTTACAGGGATATAGTTATTTCAACGGCCCCGCAGTGGGGTTAAATGAAAAACCAAATTCGAGGGTATGAGAATGAATAAAGTATTAGCTCTGGTTGTTGCCGCTGCTATGGGTCTGTCTTCTGCTGCATTTGCTGCTGACACTACCGCAACTGCCGCACCGGCTGCCGCGCCTGCTGCAACCACCACCGCTGCGCCAGCAAAAGCGGTTCACCATAAGAAACATCACAAAGCTGCAGCGAAAAAAGAAGCCGCTGCACCAGCAACCGCAGCACCAACCGAGCAGAAAGCTCAGGCTGCTAAAAAGCACCACAAAAAAGCGACCAAACCGGCTGTAGAACAGAAAGCTCAGGCTGCTAAAAAGCACCACAAAAAAGCGACCAAACCGGCTGTAGAGCAGAAAGCGCAGGCTGCTAAAAAGCACCACAAAAAAGCCGCTAAACCAGCTGTAGAGCAGAAAGCGCAGGCTGCTAAAAAGCACCACAAAAAAGCGACCAAACCGGCTGTAGAACAGAAAGCTCAGGCTGCTAAAAAGCATCACAAAAAAGCAGTAAAAAACGAAGCTGCTAAATCAGCTGCACAGCCAGCTGCGTAAGAGTACAAGCTTAACCGTGCCCTTCGGGGCACGTTGGTAAACCGGCGCTGAACCGGAACAGGTTCCGCGCCGTTTTTTTATTTCCGGAGGGCGTATGCTGCGACGCTATCGGTTTGAGCTGATTCTGATCCTGCTTATTTTATGCGCGCTCATCGCCAGCCATTTTTATCTTTCCTGATTGTAGCACGCTGATTTTACTCCCACTTTAGCGCTGTCCCGTCTATAGTATTTTCATAGGGTTCACTTTTAATAATCATAATTACCCCCACCAGAGTGTGATATGCGTAAATCTGTTGTGTTGTTACTGGGAACGTTTGGTCTTTTTTCTGGATTCTCACATGCGGATGATGGCGGTGATGACACCATTAGCGCGAAAGAGCTAAAGACGCTTTTTTTCGGTCATGACGATCGTACGCGCGTCGCCGATCCCACCCAGGCCCCCTGGGATGCTATAGGTCAACTGGAAACCGCCAGCGGTAACTTATGCACCGCGACGCTGATCACCCCGCAGCTTGCCCTGACGGCAGGCCACTGCCTGTTAACGCCGCCAAACGGCAAGCCGGATAAAGCGGTTGCCTTGCGGTTTGTGTCGCAAAAAGGGACCTGGCGCTATGAAATCCACGGCATTGAAGGACGGGTCGATCCGTCTCTCGGCAAACGCCTGAAGCCGGATGGCGACGGCTGGATAGTGCCACCGGCGGCCGCCTCATGGGACTTTGGCCTGATCGTTTTACGCTACCCGCCTTCGGGCATTACGCCGCTGCCGTTATTTGACGGCGACAAGGCCGCCCTCACCGCCGCGCTGAAAGCCGCCGACCGAAAGGTGACGCAGTCAGGCTATCCTGTCGATCATCTGGATACGCTTTATACGCACAGCGACTGTATTGTGACGGGCTGGGCGCAAACCAGCGTACTCTCGCATCAGTGCGATACGTTGCCGGGTGACAGTGGTTCGCCGCTGATGCTGAAAACCGACAATGGCTGGCAGTTGATTGGTGTCCAGAGCTCTGCGCCGGCGGCAAAAGACCGGTGGCGCGCCGATAACCGCGCCTTGTCCGTTACCGGTTTCCGCGACCAGCTGGAAGCGCTGGCGCAGCAGTAAATCAGCAGCGTCTGACCTTACGTAACGCTTTGATTGACTCAATTGGCATCGGCTGGCTGAACCAAAAACCCTGCAGTTGATCGCAGCCAGCCAGCCGCAGCAGTTTCATTTGCTTCTCGGTTTCCACCCCTTCTGCCACCACCGCCATGCCCAGCGCATTGGCGATCCGCACCGTACCGCTCACCAGCGCGGCCGCCTGTTCATCGTTATCCACCAGCCCGGCCAGGGATTTATCGATTTTGATGGTGTCGAAGTTAAAACGCCGCAAATAGCCAATGCTGGAATAGCCGGTGCCAAAGTCATCCAGCGCCACCGCCGTACCCAGCGCTTTAAGATTCGCTATCGCCATGCGGGCTCGCTCCGGATTTTCCAGTACATACGACTCCGTAACCTCAAGCTGCAGCCGGTTGGCCGGGAAACGGGTGCTCTCCAGCACGCTGGCCACTTTTTCTTCGAAGGCAGGATCGCGAAATTGCGCGGGGGAGATATTCACGGAGAGCTTTAATTCACCGTACGGCTGTAGATCCTCACAGGCCCGCTGCAACACAAACTGACCCAGCTTATATATCAGACCGCTGGTCTCCGCAATGGCGATAAAGGTATCCGGACCCAGCGGCCCCTCCGGGCGACGTGGCCAGCGGACCAGCGCTTCGACGCTGCTCATTGTCTGACTGCGGGCGTCAACGATCGGCTGATACCAGACCTCAAACTCATCGCGCTCCAGACCGCTGCGGATCTGATTTTCAATCGCCAGCTTGCGTTCCCGGACGCTGTTCAGCTCCGCGTCGTAGTGGGTAATACGCCCTTTCCCGCTCATTTTGGCGTGATACATGGCAATATCGGCACGGCGAAACAGTTCGGAACTGTTGCATTCCGTCAGAGTTCCGCTGGCGATACCGATGCTGGCACCGATATGGATGGTGCGTTCCCCCAGCTGAACCGGGGTGGTGAGAAAATCCAGCACGGAAACGGCAAAGGCGGTAGCCTGCGCCTCTGCATCATCACCGCCGATGGTCATTGCAAACTCATCCCCGCCCATGCGCGCCAGCATCCCGCCCGGCGGCACGCGTTCATTCAGCGTTTTCGCTATCGCCACGATGAGGTCGTCCCCCACGCTGTGGCCGTAGATGTCATTCACATCTTTAAAACCGTCCAGATCGATAAACACCACGCTTTTGACGTCGGTATCGCCGCGTAAACGCACCCGATCAAGCGTTTCGATAAGCGCGCGCCGGTTCGGCAGATGGCTTAGCCAGTCCGTTCTTGCAACCAGACGCGCCTGGCTTTCGCCGCGCGCGAGTTTGTACAGCCCCACGCTGCTCACCAGAATGAAGAGCAGAATCAGCCCCGACACCAGCACCACAATCTGCCTGATATCAGACGATGCCGCCCGGGCGGCCTGTGCGCCCGGGAGCCGCGCCTGCCAGTTCAGATATCCGACTAACTCCCCTGCCGCACTGTGCAGCGGCATACTGCGATCGTTGATTTTGCCTGGGGTAAAATGGAGGTTATCGATCTGAAAGGTGCCGCCCAGGTCGGATAATATTCTGGCGTTCAGATGGCGGGTAATCACCAGATAGCGGCGCGTTCCGTCGTGGACCTGTAAGCTGCCGACCATCGGGCGAATCAGCCCAATGCCGACAAAGGCCACGCCGTTGCGCGTCTGGCTGATCCCCGCATAGATATTTTTTTCGCCCGCAAGCTCGCGCCCGTGCTGGTCGATAAGCGCTTTGAGGCCTTTACCAAAGAAGTCGAGGTTTTTTTCGTTAAAGGGCCGGCTTTGAAACGATCCCCAGAGGACGTTGAAATGCTCATCCAGCATGAAGGTGCCGTCATAGAGGTTATTGATTTTAAAGCCCGTACCCCAGGTGTTGTACAGCCAGTCGGTATCAAGCGTGGGACGGTAGGCCTCCCGCACCGCATCGTCCCAGACGGCGTTATCAAGCACCAGAGAGGAGACGCGGTTAACCGATGTCTGAATAGACCCCTGCACGGAAAGCGCCGTGCGGTGTTCATCAATTTCGTTGGTTTTGGTGCTGATAAGATGCAGGGATAGATAGAGCAGTGCGACGATGGAGATGATTAAGCCGATGCCCGCCATGAAGACCAGGGCAAACAACGTTCTCGCATTGGGAATATTGCGCCAGCTTAATGTGCGATACATCAGCCATCCTCTTCATGTTTTGCTTTTCTAAGCGTAATACAGGCAGCGAATTTCGCTGCCTGTAAATCATGGCGAGAGGTCTGTCAGGCGAGTTTTATCATGATCATGCCGGCAAGCAGCAAGATGAGTCCCATCCAGCCCTTGTTGTTTAAGCGCTGGCCGAAGAGTACCCAGCCAGCGGCCAGGGTAGCGGCGATACCAAAACCGCCCCACAGCGCATAGGCCACCGAAAGATCGATCCCTTTTACCGCCTGAGACAGCGCGCTGAACGCCCCCAGAACCGCGGCAATCGACATCAGGCCGTAGAGTTTACGGCGAAAACCATCTGTAGATTCAATTGGTCAACGCAACAGTTATGTGAAAACATGGGGTTGCGGAGGTTTTTTGAATGAGACGAACATT
>NZ_JASEYI010000025.1:0-71305 GCF_035064085.1 Enterobacter sp. R-1.6.2 | reverse complement strand
GAACGGTCTGCGTTGTCGGGAAGATACGTGATCTGATCCTTCAACTCAGCAAAAGTTCGATTTATTCAACAAAGCCCCTTTGTGGAAAGTGAGATTGATGCTTGGATTGAAAATACTATTTCAGATTCACGCAAAAATAATAAATAACATAAAAGAGGAAGCGAAAATGAAAGTGCAAAAAATAGAAATAAATGTTAGCAATGATGATACAAAATACTTTGTTCTGAAAAGCGGGGAAGACTATGACTACTATTTGCGATGTATGCATGAGTATATGGGGGAAAGATTCTATCATAACCTTGAAGACGATGGTTATATGGAGGGTGTTTTAAAATCAATAATAGAGAATGGTAAGAAAGATTTTAATGAGTTCTTGAAAAAACATAAATATAAAGCATCGATTAAAAACGTATATTTTGATGAAGTGCTTGTCAACCTGAGGCAGATACATCATGTGATGAGTCACTATATTTTATATACATAATCGCTGTCGTCATCTATTCGGCCCCGCAAGGGGCTAATATAAAACGAAATGAATAAAATAAGCATTTAATTATGAGGATATAAGTATGTCTAAAGAAACTGTTATTGAAAATAAATCAACAGAACTGTTTTATGATCTTGCTTGTAGATCGTTTACAGCAAGCTGGAATCTGTTCATGGAAGTGAATGGTGATGGAGATGCCAATGACTATCTGGATGATCCGGATTTTATGAGTCCATTTATTATTTATGTGATTGACCATATTCAGAATAACTTTGAGAGATTTACCACGCAAGAAGGAAACTGTGGTGATATTAATCAGGTCAACTTTGAACAAGTAGCAGCCTTACTGGTAGGGTATTCAGAAAACTTTAGAAAGTAAGAACTAATCTTGCCCCGGAAGGGGCTAACTATAAACAAAAGGAAAAACAGATGAATAATGATATGACAGTAATCGTAAGTATGTTATGTGAAAAAACACCTAAAGTGATGAACCTTATCCAAGAGAGCTTGGATATATTTATCGCATTAAGAGGTAGCTCTGTCGAAGAAATCATGAATGATAAGACCTTGTTAGATGATTTAAATCGTTATGTAAATGAGACACTGTATGATGAGATGGATCTGGAATATGGTTCGGTAATCATCAAAATAGTATCTAATAAATAGTATTAATACCTTCTCAATATTTATCTAATATTTAACTTAATAAAAGGAATCAGTATGAAAGAGATTATTTTAAATGAAAGTAACAAAATGGTAGTGAATCTTATCACAAATGTATTACAGGGATATTGCGAAACGATCTATAGCATCTCTGAAAAACAGCCTGAAACAGCCATGAATATTTTAACAGGGGAAATGTTATCAGAGATACTTTATGATGTGTTGATTACCTGTGAAGTCGAAGACTATGTTAAAAGTGGAAGAGGTAAAGATGTATCTGAGATCAACATGGATGAGTTAAAGGAAACGATTTTATACTGGCATAAAGAGCATATCATTGAACTTGTACTGAAAAACATAAAACCGGATGATGCTGAGGGGCGTATTTACTGGAAGTTAAAAATGACTGTGAATCAGTATTGAAAAATGGCAATATTCCCTCGTGTGTAGGGAAATAATCCTGTAATGAACTGGAGATAACCAATATGATTGATGAATTCCATGTTATGTATATGTATAAAAAAATCCAAGCTGAAGCTGCGACGACAGATATGAAAACACTGGAACAGCTTTTGAAGAAGTTCCGCCAAGTTGTCGCGGAACGCCGGGAAGAATACTATCAGGAGATTGGTGAGAAAAAGGCTCAGAAATTGAGAGCCAAGAGATTACAACAGTTGCTTGAGAAAATGGGGCGTGATCGTGTATCACCGGAGGATCTTATAGGTTAATGACAATTAACAAGATCGTGTGTGTTTGATTTTTAATACTAAAGTTTTATCTGTGATTGCCGATACTTATCCTGAATATTATCTTTTCTGAGGTCATTATGGATTCTGACGATAAAAAATCAGGTAAATTTTCAGGTGCAACGGCAGCTTTTGGGGCATTAGGCAGCATCGGTAAGAAAGTTCTTGCAAAAAAAGACACCGCCCAAAGTGAGGATGGTGAAATCACTGAATCAAAAGTCATGCAGGTACTGGACTGGGCCTATGATAAAGCCTGTAATGGTGTTGTAGGTTTGGATTCGGCGCAAGAGCTTGCTGCACCATATTTGAATGGTGATGGAGAACTTGTTGATAAGGTTAATGCGCTAATACGATGGCAAAATACAAAAGCGGGAACATCAGGCTTTATCACCGGCCTTGGTGGAATAATAACGCTCCCGGTGGCCATTCCAGCTAACATTTCAAGCGTCATATTTATACAAGTTCGTATGATCGCAGCAATTGCACATATGGGCGGGTATGATTTAAAAGATGACCGTGTTAAGACACTTGTATATACTTGTTTAACCGGAAATACTGCGAAGGATATAGTGAAAAATATAGGTATAACAATTAGTACAAAAATGACAAATACCTTAATTAAAAATATTTCTGGTGAAACAATAAAAGCTATAAATAAAGCGGTAGGATTTAGGCTTATAACTAAGTTTGGGCAAAAAGGTGCTATTAATCTTGGTAAAGCAATACCACTAGTTGGTGGTGTCGTTGGTGCTACATTTGATAGTGTATCCACCAATACTATTGGGAATATATCCCGTAATATTTTCATTGAAGAAAAAATACCTGAATGATGTTTGTATGGTGATAATTTTCAGTTCTGGCTTTTAACTATTCTAAATAGGTCGTGAAATGAAATCTTTAGACCGAGATTTAGCAAAAAAATTAATAAGAGCTGTAGGTTCGGAATATGAGTATCAGGTATCTGGTAATCCTCAAAATGCAGTTTTTGATGTTTACTTTGCTAGAGAAAAGCACGGTATCGCATTTCAAATTAGACATTCAACACATCCGTCGGCACAAGATGGCGGATGGCTACAAGTGCACCACTATGAGGGAGAGCCTGCGGATTGGGGACCTGCATTACATTCACTGAGAACAATGGGTGATGTAGTTGCATTTTGCCAAACGTTGATAACGTTCTCTCAAATAAAATCCAAAAGGCAAGCGTAGATAAATTACACTGTTATTCCTCTGGCATATATTAAGTTCATACTTGGTAAATGCCAGATTAATGCAGAACTGATGCATTTAAAAAGACAATTTTCTTCTTTTTTTATTTGAGGACTCAAAATCTGATGAGATAGAAGAAAGCTGTTCCAGACTCTGCTCAACAGAGCGCTGGAATTCAAGAGCGGCCTCTGTGCGTTGTTTTATCACCAGAGCAATGATTTCTGTATCACTTTTTTCTTCAATGGCTTTTCTGTAAAGTATTCGTTCATTAATTAAATCAAAGTTTCCTGATGATTTAGCAGCGGTGTTAGCTGCTGAGTAACTTATAGGATTAAGCTCACTAATAAAGCTATCCAAAAGAGATTGTCTTTTCTTATCAAGCCTGCGCAGTGTGGTATGTGCAGACCTATATTTTTTTATTTCATATGCAAATGTATCATCATCATCACGTAGCTTACTATATCCTGCTCTATATTCATCCATTGATGGATGATTTTTGAGTTCTTCAATCGTATTAAAATAAGCTAATAAATCAGTGTTGTCTAATTGTACTTTTCTCATATATACCTCGTTAATAAATAGTGGATATATTTATATATTAAGGTGTATAGAGAAGGTGTCAAATTAAGGAAAGGGTTAAATATTTTTTTTTACTTTTGTAGAATAAAAACTATCAAGTATGTTTTTTCCATTATTGTTGTCCTGTTTTAGGATGCAGCTTTTAAATAGATGTCGATATCAGCTACGTCTTTTCTTGCCGCTTCATTTTCTTTTGTTCTTTTATATACCTTTCGCGGCTTATCGATCTGGACACTGTTTTTAGCATTAGGAACAGCATTATTTTTCTTCTTCTTGCTAAAAACAAAGGCATCTGTGTAGATCTCTTTATTTTCAGTTTCCAAAGATAAGTTTCGTCTTTCTTTCTGTGAAAGATCTGCATAATGCTCTGGATATTGTTCAATATCAGCATTGAGGCTTTTTGCATTACTCAAATGCTCTTTACGTTTTTCATCAAGTTGATGACTCATACCCTTGGCAAAAATATTAGAGTTGATATACAGGTGTCCATGATGTTCAACGAGAATACCTTTTTGTTTTAGCTTTTTGAATATGTTTGACATATTACCGGATGCGATATTCAACGCTTTACAGAGTGATGACTGTGAGAGGTTGATTAGGTTTCCAAACTCCATATATTCTAAGATATAAGTCAACACGCGGAATTCATTCTTAGATATATCCAGATCAGAAAAAACACGAAAGTTTGAAGTAAAAGCAAAAACATAAGGCTGTGCAAATGAGATCGCTTTATCTTCTTCTGTTGCAATAACGGTGGTTGATTTTATATCTTTGTTTTGTAGCAAGTGTCTTGCGATATCAATCTTTTGCTCTGTGGTTAATGTTTCAAATAAGCGAAGTAGTTCAGTGTCATTAGTATTCATATTATTCTCTCTTATAGTTCTTATTATGCCTATTTAATACTATGCAGAAAAATGAAAGTCAATAGTTAAACTATAAATAAAATAGAACTTTTATTATTATGATGTTGCTATATGTTAAAAAAACTATGTTTAAACATAGATTCCGCTATGTTTAAACATAGGAGGGTTCTATGTTTAAACATAGGTGTCTGCTATGTTTAAACATAGGAAAAAAAGGTGTGAAGCCCCGATTTTATTGGGCTGGGATAGTGCTTATAATTAAATAATTAGTAAGAAGTTAAGAGAGTCTAGTTTTCCTTTTATCTTATGTGCAGAGCGTTTTACGTAAAAACATATGGTTTTCTTGGGGTGTATTTTCAGCGAAGTGATTGTTTCATACAATCACGCAGCGCTGCTGATGTTTCAGGAATACTGCAATTGCTTACCTTTATTTTATTGGCGGCTGTCGCCGCAATTCTTCATTGATAAATCCATCATTAACAGGGATGAACCCTGTTTCAGCAATGTGATTGTTTTGAACAATCACTAAGTGCTGCTTCTATGAATATAGTTTTCCTATGCGTTTAAGAGCAAATACTATATTTTTTAGTGCTAATACTGTTATGAAATATAGGATCTAAAATATTTAATCATGAATAAAAGAATAGATGTTGATCCTTTTGGCTTTCCCCTAAAACATAGCAAATACCATTGTCAAATCGTTAAATATATTTTACAGCGTTAGGGCGTAGCCGTGCGTCAGCACATGAGCGTTAGCTCATAAGATAAATATCTTTTCAAAAGAATAATAAAAACAGGTAGAACGTTTATTAAATGAGTTAAATTTGATTTTTACCGATTCGATATGGTATTAAATAATAAAAAAAGAAGGAAAATAAAGGATGAACAACATTAAGATTATTACGCTCTTTCATACAAATAAAAAAATACCATTTATGACTTGTATTGTTAAAGATGTTGAAGAAAATGAACAAGGAATAAAACTCACTTTGGAAAGTGGTGATAATATCCATGTCAAAGATTATGGCTATTTCTTCTTATCAGAATCAGCAAATGAGTTTGATCAGGAACGAATGATTAATACATACAGAAGATTGATTTCTGAACTCAGCCAAGTTAGCGAAGAAACAATAGAGTCCTTAGTTCCGAAGATATCGAATAATATGAAAACCAATTTCCCGGCAAGTGGTGTGAGTGCTTTGGAAGATGATTGAAAAATCTGAATGGTAGCTACCATTCCATATGAAACAGTATATTAAAACATGCGTTGCATACAGGTTTTTACAACACCATATCTGAAGATAGCTACATTACCTGAGATCTAACAATCCCTGTCTGCGTAATGGTCGACAGGGTATTATCTGTTCCGACCTATACCTTTCTATCTCCATCCATGTGCAAACAGCTACTGACATGGCTCTTCGTGTACATTACACGTCTTATTGATCGATATAAAAGATCAATAAACTGCATTTGATAGATTTTAACTATCAAATTAGCGTCAATTGATCGGTGTTTTAATTGTTTATATCGATCGATTATAGATATATGATAGTTTTAAACTATCAAATGATTTGAATTCGATCGATACAAACGATATGACGAACAGAAAAATAAATTGAATCCTATCAATTGATTAATGCTTTTTTACAGCCCAGAGAGACCAACCTATGGGTAGGGCTGTCTTTGACATAAAGTTTCCACACATTGGGGATAGATATGAAATTACGGATAGTGATGCCACTGGTGCTGTCTGCTGCCGCACTGACAGGATGCCAGCAACTCAACGATGGCGTGAATACAGTTAATGGAGCAATCAATTCTTCGTTGTCATCAGTAAACAAAGCACTGGGGGGAACTGCCACACCTCAAAGCATTGGCCCGGTATCATCTGTTTCTGGTCTTGGTGCTGTTTGCAAAGACTATGAAGAAAATGCAATGGCAGCAGAAAAGAAATGGACTGGCAAAAGGATCTCTATCACCAATGCCACTGTTCTCGAGGTTACGAAGGGCAGAAGTGCCAGCGATATGATGACGGGAATGCCTAAGTCAGCCCCTAACTATTACCTTTTATTTAAAACCTCTGATACCAGCTACTGCGGCGCGATGGTCTGGCTGGATTACTACTCTGGTATTGATGATGCCGTTCTTACTTACAAGAAAGGCCAGAAAGTCAGCGTTACCGGAACGATAAACAATTTCGAAGTCCGTGGGTTCGCTACCGTCAACAACGCCGATATGCCAGTTCGTCTTGTTGTTCTGAGAAACGGCACAATCAACCATTAACTCTGGGATAACACTATGCGTAAATTTTTACTCGTGGCGGGTCTTGCTGCTCTTGTATCGGGATGCGGTGAAAAAGGCGATTTTGAAAAAGCGATCAACGCAAAAATATCACAATCAAAGCTGTGCTACTCCCTGCAGGACAACGACATTGTATTCAACAAAGGTTTTCCGATTAAGGTTAACCGTAGCTACCGTTCTGCCGGATACAGTGCCAGTGATGAAATCTTAAAAGGTCTGGCTAATCAGGGACTGCTTGATGTTTCTCAACAAGCTAATGGTTTCAGTAGTGTTGATGTTCTGGAAGTAACAGATAAAGGCCAAGAGGTTGAGTTCTGGGATCGTAAAGATGGTGTCTGTGTTGGTCATCGGGCAGTTGCTGAGGTTAAAAACTGGACTGAACCGGGTGAGGGAAATGGCGTTAAAATGACGCAAGTGACCTATACGTGGAAACTGGATGGCGTGCCGGGCTGGGTTGATAAAAATGCCTTCTCTGGCGTGAAAGGGATGTCTGAACCGGAAGAAGCCAAAATTGTTCTGGTGAAAACCAATAACGGCTGGGCCGCAAGGTAATTACAGGAAAAGCTATGAACTCTATCTATTGGGTGATTTTCATGGGACTGCTGATAAACATACCATCACTGGCCCCAGTTTTGTTTCTGAGGAAGACACAAAAGGACGTGAAGGTATCGATGGCTGTCAGACTGTTTCTGCTTAATGCTTTCTTGGTGCTGTCCCTTTTGACGCTATCGCAGAACACCACGCAAAAATACGGGCTGTTTCCTGTATGGCTGGTCGTTGTTTCTATCGGGCTACTTTTGGCCACACTGCTTCCAACGGTGAAATTCATGCGTAAGCATTTAACCGTTGGGAAAAGTCGGGCTGTTATCCTGTCATCATTTCTGATTGCCTACGCCATAAGATTTCATGGTGTGTTTTCCAGTGTGAATGGCAGTGGCTACACAGTTAATGGATACAATACGGTGTGGACGTTGTTCTTTCTGTTTGCCTTTCTGTTGGCTTATCTTGGTTGTGCTGGGAGTAAAACATATTCTGGTTATTCTGCGTCGTCATCTGCACCGCGACCTGATTATTTTAAACCGAACAAAGAATATGAAACACAATCCCAAATTGATTACGATATTGCTGTGAAGGGGCGGAGTGTTCTATCTGATCCCAATCTAAGCATTGTTGAGCAACAGCGTTATCGGGATGCTCTTGAGAAAAAAGAAAGAGAAGATTGATAAAAGAAGTTTTATTTTGATAAAGCCGATTTTCATCGGCTTTGAAGTTTCGTATCGCGACATATGGATAATGATATTTTGTAGCACTGCGAACCAATCCATTGTTTCTATTCCAGTTGTTATGATAACGCGGCGGTTTAGCTCGGCAATATCTGGTGGATGTTGCTTTTAACAGGACTTGGGTTTTCGAACTTCTTGAGCTGCAACATACTCTCTGTGGAAATATTCGATTCTAAACGCTCCAGATCTTTAAATTTTCACATGAAAAACCCCATTGAAAATCATGTTGTTATAGTTTTATAGTAAAACCCACGCTGTATTTTGCTGTAAAAATAAACAGTGTTTGCATGGCGGTTTTTTAGTTATACTATTCAAAAGGTTAAAGAAGTTAATGAGTGAAATTATTTCTATGCAATAAATAACATGGGCAAATAATGGGACCATTCAGAGCGCTTGAAGTAATCGAAGAAAGAGTGAGAGATCAAGCTTTATGTAGTTACTTGGTAGGTTTTGATATTAATGATGAAGGTATATCATACTACCGAATGGATCCATTGGTCATGAAGATCTTATCGGCCCTACATGAGTTTGCTTATGGGGTTCACGAAGGAGAGCAAACAGATAACACTCAAACATTAACTAAAATAGTAGATGCAGCTCGATCTATTTATAAAATTGATGAATATCAGAAGGTTAAAGATATTTATCTAAATTCAGGTGACTTAACTGATGATGTTGCTAATAAATACCTTAAGCGAGGTGAATTTGGTGAGCTTATTCTTCATCTAATTTTGAGAGATTTCCATAATACAATCCCGCTTCTTTCCAAAATTTATTTTAAAGACTCTATCGGACATACCGTACACGGCTTCGATGCTGTGCATATAGATCCAGTAAATAAAACCCTCTGGCTAGGTGAATCTAAATTATACCTTGATCCTAAAAGAGGTGTTAATGATTTGATTAACGATGTTGAGGAACATTTTAAAGCTGATTATTTGAATGCCGAATTCAGTTTGATAACAAAAAAAATACGACATGTGCAAACTTCCCCTGATTTAGAATATTGGATTGATGTACTTTCTGCGGGGGGAAAGTTATCAGATAAGCTTACCAAAATTAATATACCACTGCTATGTACATATAGCTGTGATTCATTTTTAAAATATGATGATGAAAAGTCTCCGGATTTTTCTGCCTATTATAAAAATAAAATACTTATGCTAAAAAAACATTTTGATGAAAATTTCAAACACCCATTAAAAAATCATTTAAATGTTATTCTTATGCTTTTTCCTGTGAGTAATAAGATAGAGTTGGTGAAAAAGTTACATCAAAAACTATCATTGATTCAGCAGATTGGCGATTAATATATGAATGATGATAATAGGAATGGAATTGATGAACTATTCGAGTATACTTTTAGTGAGTATCAAAAGTGTGCTAGATTACTAATATCAGATGAGAATCAGGGGAGAGATGAATTAATAAAGATTTTAGAAAAAAAGAATGATTATTCGCGAATGTTAGATGCTATTTTAGCAGATTTAGTTGAGTCAGCTGGCTTTTACCCTTATATCATAAAAAATGATTTATCATTATCCTCTTCATCGCAAAAAATAAGGTTTGAAAACAACAGATCAATAAACATTATAGATAAAGTATTTCATGACGAACAAAAATATTTGATTGATCTAATCAATTCAGAAAAAAATGTTATCGCAAGTGCTCCTACAAGTTTTGGGAAGAGTCTCCTGATAGAGGAAATAGTTGCATCTAAGAAATATAAAAATATCATTATTATTCAGCCAACTCTAGCTTTACTCGATGAGACGAGGAAAAAAATTTCAAAATATCACAATGACTATAAGTTAATTGTAAGAACAAGTCAGGAGTTTTGTTCCGAAGGAAAAGGTAATATTTTTCTGCTGACATCTGAGCGAGTAAATGAGTATAAAGATCTTCCTAAAATAGATTACCTAATTATTGATGAATTTTATAAGCTTAGCTCTAAGAGGGATGATGAAAGACATCAATCTTTAAATAATGCATTTATCAAGATTTTTAAAAACAGCACGCCAAAATTTTATTTTTTGGGGCCAAATATTGATGGCATAACTCCCGGATTTGCTGATAAATATAATGCTGTTTTTTACCAAAGCCAATATAGCTTGGTTAGGTGTAATGAATTTAATATATACAAAGATTATGCTAATTTATTTGGTTCTCGCGGAAATAAGGCAAGGTTTAAAGAGAATATTTTATTTAAATTAATTTTCGGACGTTGTAATGAACAAACAATTGTTTATTGTGCCTCACCGAGTAAAGCGAGAAGACTCTCAAGGGAGTTTGCTGATTTCATTAAAATAAATAAATCTGGAGAGCAAACCCATAACCCTCCATTAATAGAATGGATCGAGGAAAACATATCTAAAAGATGGTCGTTAATTGACTCATTAAAACATGGTGTGGCGTTTCATGATGGAGCACTTCCTAGGCATATTACTTCATCTATAATAGATTATTTTAATGATGGCTTGATAAAGGTTCTTTTTTGTACTTCAACTATTATTGAGGGGGTAAA
Organism: Enterobacter sp. R-1.6.2; assembly: GCF_035064085.1. Classification (NCBI taxonomy): domain Bacteria; kingdom Pseudomonadati; phylum Pseudomonadota; class Gammaproteobacteria; order Enterobacterales; family Enterobacteriaceae; genus Enterobacter; species Enterobacter sp. R-1.6.2. The sequence continues at coordinate 60,647 of NZ_JASEYI010000025.1, read as the reverse complement.
TACTAGCGCTAAAAACGTAGTCTATTTTGATGAAAAAAAAGGCAAAGATTTGAGCATTGACTACTTTGATTATTCGAATATTAAAGGTAGAGCGGGACGATTGATGGAGCACTATTCAGGAAATATATTTAACTTTAATCCCCCTCCCAAAAAAGAGGTGATCTATATTGATATACCATTTTTCGAACAAAATCCGATTAATGCGGAAATTTTAATAAATCTTGACGAACATGAGATAAAAAATAAAAATTCAAGTGAGTATGATTTCATATCATCATTATCTTTCGATGAAAGAGTTTTATTTAAAAACAACGCTATAAACATCCGTGGACAAAAAAGGCTTCTTGACTATTTAAAGTCCAGCATACGACATAATTACAAGTTAGTTGCTTGGACTTCTACACCAAAATATGAGCAGTTAGAGTTTTGTATTAACATGTGCTGGGCATTTTTATTGAAAGACCATGAGAAAAATAATCAAATGTCCGCTAAAAGGTTAACTAAAGTTACTTTTGATTATGGTTTATCTCAAAACATACTAGAGTTAGTCAGAAATATCTATACTTATAACTTAGGTAAGACGGAAAAAGTAAATGATGAAAAAATTACAAAAATAATTGATGAATCTATTAAGGATTCTTTCTATATCTTGCGTCATTGGTTTCAATATAAACTACCAAAATTGTTATCTGTCTTAAATGAATTGCAGTCATATGCCTGTCAACTTCTAGGTCTAGTTCCGGGGAATTACCTTTATTATTCATCGATAATAGAAAATGATTTTATACCAGAACATTTAAATATCCTTATAGAGTATGGTGTTCCTAAATCAGCAATACAAAAAATTGCGAAATTCATACCTGATCATCTAGCGGATGAGGAAGTTGTTCAGTTGATATCAAATAAAAGGTTGTATGATTACAATGAGTTAATGGGTTATGAAAAAAACATTATAAAAAAAATGCTTTAATATAAAGGTGCTATCTTAGTTAACAAGAAGATTAGTCTTTCTGTTTGCTATGTATCAAATATTATTCTTCTGTCCTGACGGAAGCGATGGTCTTAGCTTTGGCACACTCACTGTTTCGGTGTATGTTAGTTTGGGTACGTAGTCCAGCTCGTTCTTCAGTTCTGCTACTTTGCATGGTCTGCTTGGGAAGCGCTTGACCTCCTCTTTGGTTGGACTATAACTGTCACTGTTAAATCTGGTACGTCTTTCATACTCTGTACGTGGCACATAGATACCTTGAACCTCATCGAAGACATAGTTTTCGGCTATACGCTTATCGTGTTCAGCATCGACTGAAACAGGAGCTGGCTTCTTCTTGGCCCAGACGAATTTCTCTCTTATATAATCTACTACCAACAGTGTGAAGCGCTTGAACACACCGCTCTGACGAGGTTCAACTTTCTTCCTCTTAACTTTAACAGGAGCGCGTTTGGGTGCTCTGGCAGTTGAAGAAAATGGGGTTTTCAGTGTAGTGCGTGTATGAGCCGCAGGAGCAACCAGAACAGGTTTCTGCGAGCCGGTAGATGAAGCTCTCCCTGTGATATCAGGGATAACAATTTCTTCCGGTTCAGCCAGTGCATGAACCCTAAAGCTGGCAACATCAACAACGATGTCTAATGGTAAATCCTTAAAGGCAAAGTAGGCTTCAACAGCTTCTTTTTTCTGCTCATCACGTATGGCTTGCTCTGCAGCACGTTGTTCCTGAGCGGCTACAGTGCCCCAGCGATCACGAGGGATATGAAGTATTGGATCGCGGTTCGTTTCAATAGCTTTAGCCAGCCAGATTGCTTTCTCTTCGTTTGTAGTGGCAGCGGTAGCCTGTTCAAGGGCTTCCTCATACTGAACCTTGATAGAACGGTGATCAATGCGTTCATCGTGACCATACAGCTCAAGGAAGCCATTACAGATTTCCTGCCAGCCCTTACGCCAGCTATCAAGCATTTCAGGCTTATCCCACTCACGGACTTTTTTACCAAAGCCGGTAGAAAGAACCTCACGGGTTGTTCCCATGATATGGATATGCGGGTTATGACCATTGATATCGTGGATAACAACATCAGCAATGATGCCTTGCTGGGTAAAGTGCTCAAGAACAAAAGCTGTAGTCAGTTCAATGTTCTGTTCTGGTGTTAGATCGGCGGGGAGGGCAATTTTAAACTCTTTGGCAAGACGCGCATCTTTTCTCTTCTCTGAAGCCTCAACAGCGTTCCAGAGTGTTTCACTGTCAACAATTAGGGCAGGAGGGGTATGTTCAGGTGCAAAAATCTGCGCAAAGGCAAGGTCCTTTTTATGTGCTGTTTTGCGGCCACAAACTTCACCCGTTCTGTTATCGAAGAAAACTTTACGGTGACGATATGCAGCAGAGTCAACCGAAGACTGACCTTCGCCTCTGCTGATGTTCTCCATTTTAAAACTGTATATCGCCATCCAAATATTCCTCAATGCCAAATGCTGCTTTTCGTTTTACGTAAGGAAAACGCTGGGGTTGACGTTGACCTTGATTTTGTTTCCGAAGGAAACAGTTTTAGCCTGCGGCAGGCAACCGTCGGTAGACCCCACGGCATTAGAGCGAAGCGATAATGCGTAAGTGGGCATTGCTTTATTTTTTATCGCCATAAATGGCTCAAAAATAAGGCAATGTATAAGGCTTTCCTTTATTAATTAATACTAAATATATGAATGGCTGTAAAACAAACCGCCGAATTAAGCGGCGCAATCTGGATGAAAGGGCGAAGTGTTCCACGATATTACATAAATGGGGTTTTGATAGCGTCCGAAGGACAAAAAGAGTGTTAATTTATCCCGCCGTAAGGCGGGAAAAACTAAAACATAAATAAAATAGTTAAATTTAGAGATGACTTCTCCGTTATATAATTAACAGGTGAGGTTTAAAAACTAGGGTGAAAAACCGAAAGGTGAAATGAAAATCATATATAAACAAAAATAAGTAACGCGGAGAGTATCAGATATTTTAAGTTAGTAGTTGCTATCACTTGTGTTGCATAAATTACAAAGTGCGCGATTCAGGTTCTTGTTGACTGGAAATCGTGAGGATATGGCCTAAACTCAGTCTGCATCATTTCTTAAAGCAGTTTGATGCATTGGGAATGATGATCAGTTTATTAATTACATACAGCAATTATAACGAGGATAAAATGTCCGAACATCAAGTGTTATGTATCAATAAAAGCAATCGCCAGAGTGCTCATGAAAGGATAACTCATATTGGCGGTAAGAATGCTGATGGCACCAGATGGAAGCTCACACAGCAAGAGGCTATAAGCGGAATAGAATCTGGGAAATGGAGATTTTATGTTAATGCAGGAGGACACTCAGTGTGGGTGATTGTTGCTGTTAGCGCTTCTGGTAACAAATACTTGAAAACACAAAATGATGGCGAACAACCTAATAACCTTTTGAGTCTTCCTGAGTGCGCATGAGTGTTAAATAAAGGGCCTATTGGCCCTTTATTACTATTTACCACGCTTACCATTGTCACTTCTAAATATAGTTAGCTATAGAGATAATTTGAAAGTTAATTAAAAGACTTGGAGATATATAATTAAAATATTCTTCCTATACTATTGATTAATTCGTTAATTATGCTAATTGGTGTTAAGGAAATAAAGACAAGGAGGTTTTATGTATAAAAATAACGATGAAGCTATCGATCTTGAGGCAAAGCGATTACTTGATAATGGAATCTATACGGATCTGGAAAAAGCGTATAGTGAAGCAGAAAAGATAATCACAAAAGTGAGAGTTGAGTTTAAAAAGAAACAGGAAAAACAACAGTTCCGATCTCGGATTAAATCAATTAAGCGTGCACTTTCAGATGATGAGTTCAGAAGTAATGTCCCTTATAATCATAGAAATCAGTGGGGTAAATAATGAGTGATGATAAAATACAAAATACATACCTAACAGGTAAAACCTTTGTGGTTGATAGAAGTAGGGCTGAAATAAAGAAAACACTTGAGCAGAAAATTGCTGGAGCGCAAAATAAATTAAATTACCTTAAAGCCAAAGAAAAAAGAGACAGCAAAAAAGAAAATACACGGCAAAAAATAATTCTCGGTGCAGAGGTTGCCAAGGTTTTAAACTGTGATATAAATGAGGTAGATAAACAATTACTCTTTGGAATGTTGTTAGAAGTTCCATCTTTACATACACACGATATCGAACAGTATAAAGTAAATGGACAAATCTATATTGAAAGAGTTCTCAAAAAATTCAGACCATAAAATCATTTCACGTCCGAACAGCTCTCCGGCTTAAAACTTGTTTTAGGCTGGGGAGCTGTTGACCAAGCCTCAGAGGGCGCGGTAGTCAATTTTTACTGCCTTCCGTGGCAATAAATCACACCCCATTTCAGATGGCGAAATCTTCCAAAGTTTTACCACCTTCCAGTGAAGCAGCAATCGCTTTTGGTGTACGACCCTGACCTGTCCATGTCTTTTCATCACCATTTTCATCAATGTATTTGTATTTAGCAGGACGAGGAGCACGAACAGCAGCCGGACGGGAAGATTTAGGATTAGCCAGCAGCTCTGATGGGTCAATACCATCTTCAAGCAGTTGTGCACGAAGCGCTTCAATTTTGGCCTGACGTTCAGCATTTTGTTGCAGTGCAAGTGATTCTTCTTGGCGTCGCTCTTCAACAATAGCAGTTAATTTTTCCAGCATCTCTTCTAAAGTAGCCAGATCTGTTTCTCGTGCCTGTGCGCGAAGGGTTCGGATGTTATTAAGTGTTTTAATAGCGTCAGTCATTATCTTTTATCCTGAATGTTTAAGGTCATGAGCAGGATAACATACAAAAGACGATAATGGATAAAATTACCCCGCCTAAAATTTATTGTTAAGTCTTTTTTATGGATTATATCTTAACCAACCTTGACCTCTTTTTTATTTTTGTTAATTGATATGTACGTGAAACAAAAAGGACGATGAAAATGAAAAAACAAAATAAAAAAGGGTTCTCATTACTTGAACTCATTTTGGTGCTGGGTGTTGGTAGTATGATGGCTTTTATGCGTTTTCAGGATATGAAAACTGAACAAGAAAATGTTATGGCTAAGGCTGTTGGTCAACAGATGAAGCAGATAGGTGAGGCGGTAAATGGCTATATCAATATCAGATATGACAAGCTTTCTACGCTGACGTCAAGCAGTAGTCAGTCAAGCGATCCGGGTCCCCGTACCTGTAATGGTTCAGGTTGTGAAATCACTTATCAGACACTCATTAATGAAGGGTTATTGCCAGTATCATATACCGGGGTAAATGCCCAGAAATCTTCTTATAAGATAATGTTAAAACGTTCAGGAGCTACTCCTAACTATGTGGTTAATGGCTTAATCACAACAACTTTACCTTGGAGTGAAAGCGGAAAACTTCGCTACGATTTATTAGGTAAAGCTATGCAGGAAGCGGGTATTGACAGTGGCATGACAAGAACAACATCAAATGCTTTCGGTTATGGTGGTCAATGGTCTGAAACCTCTGCTAATTTCAATAATATTACCTCCGCTGGACAGTTGGCTTTCCGTGTTGGGTTTAATAGTGCATTATATTCTGTTTATTTAAGACGAGATGGAACACTGCCAATGACAGGAAACCTTAACATGGGTGGTCAAAGTGTCTATAATGCTCAGGATATAACAGCAGCAGGAACGACAACAACAGGAATATTAGAAACTAATACTGCTACCGTTGGAGCAACATTAAACGTAGCAGGAGTTACTACATTGGCCTCTGATCTTAATGTATCAGGAAACGGACAAGTCAATGGGAACTTAAATTCTAACAAAACCCTATCAGGCGCAACTGTAACGTCTCGTTCTGAAACCTATACTCAAAACTGGTTTAGAACATTAGGAGATGGAGGAATTTATTTCCAAAAGTATGGTGGTGGTTGGAATATGGGAGATACAGCTACAATAAATGCGTATGGCGGTAAAAATGTCCAAACATCCGCTGGTTTCTATGGTGGATATATAAAATCAACAGGAAATATTGATGCTAATGGCAGAGTAAATGCTGGTGAATTTATTTATATAAATGGACAAGCGAATGTAGGATGGGGATGTTCTCCTAATGGATTACAGGGAAGAACGCCAGAAGGGGCTATTTTATCTTGTGTTAATGGTGTGTGGAAAAGTAGTTCTGCAAGAATTGAGAGAACTCAATTTTTAGTTTCTAGTGGTAGTAATTATGGAGATATTTGTCAATCCAACATTAATAGTAATGGAATGGCAGCACAAGGTTGGGTCGCAAGTGGGTCTGATGCTTGTACTGAGGACGGGAATAATTGTTCAGTGGACAATGTTAGATGTTTTGCAATAAGAATTGTAAATTAAGAGATTAACTCTTACTTACTATAATTGAAAGAGTTTTGATAACAGGTCTCGACCTGAGCATGAAATAATCACTCACTACTATCTGCGGGTAAGGGCACGGAAATCGAGTTGGTTTAATTCAAAAAATAAAAAGAAAGGGCCGCTTGGCCCCCTTCTTTTATATGCTGCTCACAACCTCATTTAGATTGGTAGAGCGCATGTATCTAGCAGGATTAATCAACTGATCTTTGAGTGACATAAAATGCGCATTGCCACAAGTTATTTTCGCATCTTCTTCATTACCAAGACCAACGTGTTTACTTTTTGTCTCAACAACAAAGTAAATATGGTCTTCACCATTGTCTTCAATAACCAAAGCCCAGTCAGGATTGTAAGTTCCTAGTGGTGTCGGGATTTTAAACCAACCGGGAAGCTTTACATAAAGCTTAACTTCATCCTGTTCTTCGAGTTCCTGAGCGAAACGGCTTTCGACTTCAGAATCTTTAGGAACATATTCGTAAACGCACTTAAATGAGGTTTCGAAAAGATTACGGGCATATCCTGTTAGCTCTTTATCAATAAAGAGACTTTGCGCATACACCTCTCCTTTTAGTGGATAATATTTAATACCGTCAACAATTGACAGGCGTTTGCAATAGTTGATTCGACTTATAGCTTCACTGATAAACTGCTGTGGGTTTTTAGCAAAATCAACGAGTCTTCCACTTTCTTTCAGGATGGTGCTTAAACTGCGTCTTGTCAGTCCGGTTTTTTCCTGTAGAACACCAAGAATATCTGGCAGCGGTTGTTCAGCAACATCAATAACAGCGCTTGTTGTCCCATTAGACTGTGCCTTAACATCAAGACCTGACTGGCTTTGTTTGATTGTTGCTTTGCTGAAACTGACCATCGCTTTTGCTACAGGCTGCATTTCAGAAAGTGATTTCGTACAGGATTTAATCAATTCGTTTTCGTCAAATGCCAGTCGGTACAGTGTTTTTTGACAAATTCGCTGCCATAACGCTTCGAATTCCGGGCTGTTTAAGACTTCTTTCCGGTATTTGATTGTTTTGCGCTCATCAGCATTGTTTATATTGAGTCGCCCTGCTGATTTACGCAGGATAGTTTCAATTTGTTCCTGTAGTGAGGCATACTTCTCACTAACAACAAAAGTGTCTTCGAATAACACTTCTTTCAGGGCTTTTGTGATTTTCCCCGATTTTTCCAGATAACCTTCGGTCTGTAGTTCAGACCAAATCTCATGTGAACCGGCGATACCCACAACTTGTGAGGAATCAGAGAAGATCAGATGGGCAAACGCATCTTTTTCGATGATACCAAAACGGATGCCTGTTTCGTTCTCAATTTCGCTCTGTAGTCGTTCGGCATAGGCTTCATAATTTTCACTGGCAACGACAGTCAGAATGTTAATGCTGTCATCACGAACACGTTCACCCTCTTGGTTAACACACAGGCGAAGACCACGGCCTAATGTTTGACGACGTTCTCGTTCACTTCCCATCTCTCGGAGGCTACAGATCTGGAATACATTGGGGTTATCCCACCCTTCTTTCAAAGCAGAGTGTGAAAAAATAAATCTCACCGGATTCGAGAAACTTAAAAGCTTCTCTTTATTTTTCATGATAAGGTTATAACCACGCTCCGCATTTTCGCGACCTGCATTATTGCTTTCGCTTGTTTCAGCCCATGCACCTTTTTTATCGATGGAGAAATAACCATCATGAACGTCTTTCGCATGTTCTGGGTGAGAAGGGATCAAATCTTTATATGCAGGGCTTTTAATGGCTTTGAGGTATTCTTCTTCAAAAATACGAGCATATTCCCCCGGATCACGCTGTCCTTCTTCATTGAACTGGCGGTAGAAATCAACCTTATCAATGAAAAACAGAGTAAGGACCTTGATTTGCTGATTGTTGAGACGCAGTTCTTTATCCAGATGTTCACGGATTGTACGTCTAATCATATGACGCTGGATGAGCATAGGGTCAATATCACCTACGACATCACCTACTTTCATATAATATGTATTAGAAGGCGTTTCCAGTGTAAGATAACCCTCTTTGCCTGTTCTGATCTCGCTTATCCGGTAACCCTGATAAATATCACGTCCTGTTTCGTCATCAAGTGTCATACCGTCATATACGTTAATCTCGGAACGATTCACAATCCCTTTTTTATCGGCTAAATCAACAATAACAGTCGCGTTAATGTTATTCTTCTTACTGTTAATACTGACCAGTTTTACATAGGGGCTGTTGCTTGCATTCTGGACTTCAAGCCCGGCAACTTCGATCTGTTTGACCAGCTTCTGATTGTAAGCATCAATGGCATCGAGACGATAGACCATATGATGTTTATGCACATGTGTCGCTGAATAGCGTAAGGTGAACATGGGATGCATTGCATCAAGTGCGGTTTTACCCGCACCGTTTAAACCACCATCAACACTTTGCGGTTCGTCTACAATAATAATTGGACGTGTAGCACGTATCAGATCGATTGGCTTATCCATATCGTCAACGGTCGTTTTTTCACTGGACTGATAGAGCTTATTAACGTCTTTTTTGTTAATTGCACCAACCGTCATTACCATGATCTGCATAACAGAGCTGGTTGCAAAATTTCTCACATCCGCAGGTTTTGCTGAGTCATACAGATAATATTCGTATGGAACTCCCGCATAAAGGCTTTTGAAATGCTCTTCAGTGATTTGTAGTGTTTTATACACGCCTTCCTTGATGGCAACGGAAGGAACAACAATAATAAATTTACTCATGCCGTAGCGTTTGTTCAACTCAAGCATGGTGCGAAGATAAACATACGTTTTACCTGTCCCTGTTTCCATCTCGACAGTAAAATCATGGCTGTCGAGCATAGGTGAGGGAGGAAGCTGATTTTTCAACTGAACATTGTTTAAGTTTTTTAGCAGAACATCATCTTCGGGTATTTGTGGATTTACAGGCATTGAACCTGTTGCGCCTTCAAATGAGAGAGCACCCTGAGCTGGGGCCAGCACAGTCATTTCGCTCTCCCACTTCTCCTGTCCCACAAACAAATCACAGACCGAAGTTATGGCGTTTTGCTGATAGGTAAGGTCAGATTCAAAATGTAGTTTCATCTCATTCCCTTACAGGCTGTGCAAGTTTGTCAGGCCATGCTGTTCCAGAATGGCGCAAAGATTTGTTTTAGCAACGTTATTTTCAAATGCGTCATCAAGGAAATAGCAGACAGTATCTTTGCCAGCCTTCAAGCTTTTATGCCAGTCAAGGATCCCCTTGGTCAGTTCTTCGACTGAAGATGCAGGGATTTGACTGGCAAAGCAGGTAAACAATTTGCCACCGTCAACACAAGAAACGGTTAATCCATCAAACTGCTGGGTTTCAACGTTAACACTCAGATCAATGCCACGCTTAAGTATTAATTCAGCAAGTAGGTCTTCTTCACTACGGCCTTCAATAATTGGGCTTATATAGGCATCAAGTTGTAGTGAAAGGCTTTCCGCTGTTGCTTCCCAAGGCCGAATATTGGATGTGTCAAGTTTAAATACACGGAACCCAATGTCACCATTCCAGTCTGGATTATCTTCACTAACCTTTTTACCTGCACGGCGTAGGCGCTCTTTTGTGATTTCAGCAATATTTTTGGGTGTGCCCATACGCTCACAAAAATTATAAGCTATTTCTTGTTCTTTATTTTTACGATTAAAAGGTTCCGGTAGTTGAACTAAAATAAATCGGCGATTAACATGATCTTTTGCATTTTGCAAAAAAACTGAATGCCCAGATGTGCCTGAGCCAGCAAAAAAATCAACAATTAAATCATCTGTATTACTTAAATAAGCAATTAAAGATTTAATGTCATTTACAGGTTTAGGGTGAGAGAAAACTCTTTCACCATCAAATAATGTCGAAAATTCATTGGCAGCAGTTTGAGCATAACTATAATGAACAGAAGTCATTACTTGATTACTATTTTCAAACAGATTGGTCCGAATTCTCGGGACTGTTTTTTCATCATCTCCAAATACAATCTTACCTTTTTCGTACTCTTCCCAAAAGCGAGCTTCTGTTGGGTATCTCCAACCACTGGTTGGTAATTTACATGGTTTTCCGGTTGTAGGATGAACTATCTCATACGTTGGACCATTTCCACCGGGCCAGTTAATATTACCATCATCTCTATATGGACCTTTTTCATCTATTTTAGTAAACCTTTTAAGTGGTGCTCTCGGGTCATCTTTAGAAATTGATTTATAGTAATCAAAAACATCTTCCTTAATTAGATCCCAATTGTCACCATGTTTTAATTGTGATTTATTAAATAAATCTTGGAGATAGTCAACACCTTCTTTTGCGCCCCTAAAGATAATTTCGCTGTCCGTTAAATAAGACTCATTCCGGGCATAAACCAACATGTATTCATGTCCGACGGAAAAATACTTTGCGTCGTTTTTTCTATTTCTATCCCAAACTAATGTAGCTAGGTAATTCTCTCCTCCAAATATTTCATCAAGAGTGATTTTGATATTGCTTAGTTCTGAGTCATCAATGCTTATTATAATTACCCCATCATTCCTAAGTAAATTTTTAGCAAGTTTTAATCTGGGGTAAATCATATTTAACCAGTCAGTATGATAACGCCCACTGGTTTCTGTATTTGTGCTTAGACGTGCCCCGTCTTCTGTTTGTCCAGTAAGTTCGAGATAATTTTTCATATTATCTTGGAAGTTATCAGGATAAACGAAGTCTTTTCCGGTGTTATACGGTGGGTCGATATAAATAAGCTTTACTTTTCCAGCATAGCTTTTTTGAAGGAGTTTTAACACTTCAAGGTTATCGCCCTCAATCATAAGATTTTTGGTATTATCCCAATCAACACTTTCATCTTTACATGGGCGTAAGGTGCCGCGAGAAGGGGTGAGAGCAAGCTGGCGAGCCTGACGTTTACCATGCCAGTTCAGGCCATAGCGCTCTTCTTTTTCGTCTACATTTTCACCCAAAAGCTGCTTTAAAACATCAAAATCAATGTTTCCTTCATTTAATGCTTCAGGAAACAATGATTTAAGCTTGCTGATATTATCTTCAGTGATATTCATTGATTGTAGTTCTGCCATATCAGAAGTTATTTTGATCATAAAAGTTTTCCGGCATCTGCTCGCAGTGAGCTTTCATTCAAATTTGACCAATATTCTACGGGATGAATGAGTGGTCATCAACCATAGATGGTTTTTATTCATATAAAAAACAATAAGTTGCATACTTTCAATGTGAGGTTAATCAATTAGTTAGCATTTGTGCTTACACAATACCCCGCCCAATCATCCATCAACGCAACGCGTTTAGGCCATAACGTTCCTCGCTGATAAGCTGCTTCTGCTTTGTCAGCCAGTTGATGAGCCAGCGCATGTTCAATAACTTCACGTTGATGGTCTGTTGTTTCACCAGCCCAGTCACGAAAAGTAGAACGGAAGCCGTGTTGGGTTAAACCTGTATGGTTCATACGCTTTAAGACTGCCAGCAATGACATATCTGATAACTGTCCACCGCGTGGGGCAGGGAATACAAGGTTATTGTCCTTAAAGCGGGGTAAAGCCTTTAACAACGCTATCGCAGCGTCAGACAGCGGTACACGATGTTCTTTACTGGCTTTCATTCTGCTGGCGGGAATGGTCCACGTTTTGTTCTTAAGATCAATTTCTGACCATTCAGCACCACGAACCTCACCAGAACGGGCAACGGTCAGAATTGAAAACTCAAGTGCGCGGGCTGAAATGCCAGCTCGTTTCTGTAGTTCAGAGATGAAGGGTTTGATCTCGCTGTAGGGTAGGGCTGCATGATGTTTTTGTTGCTGAACCTTACTTGGCATTGGCAGGAGGGGCTTAAGCATACCTTTCCATGAAGCAGGGTTATCGCCTTCAAAATATTCTTTCGCCTTGGCGTAATCAATAATGGCCTCAATACGACCACGGAGACGACTGGCGGTTTCGTTTTTTGTTAGCCAGATTGGTTCAAGTATTGCCAGTACATCAACTTTCGTGATTGAGCTGATGGGCTTTTCACCTACAACAGGGTAAGCATAGGCTTCAAGTGTTGAACGCCATTGTGCAATGTGTTTCTGGTTTTTAAGTTCCTTGGCCTTAATTTCGATAACGTCTTCAGCGCATTCGGTAAATGTCTTTCTCTTATGAGCCAGCTTTTCTTGTTCTGCTCTGGCGGCGTGTTTTTCTTCAAGTGGATTAACACCATTACGGACTTGCCTGCGCAGCTCACGAGCCTTATCACGGGCGTCGGCTAAGGAGACTTCAGGGTAGGCACCAAGTCCCATATTTAAACGTCTGGGGACCGTCCTTCCCAATCCGTTTACTCTGACTCCCATTGCAATACAAAGTATCCATGAACGGGACTGACCCCGGACCCGGAGATATAAACCGTCAACGCCACCAACAGCATAAGAGCCTTCAGTTTTTAGCTTGGCAACAGCCAGTCCGGTGAGTTCTTTGGCTTTCTTTGGCATATGTTAAATCCTGTCATACAAACCGCCATGCATAAGGTACTGCATAAAATGTCAGATTTTTTCGGATGGTGCAAGACGTCCTCGAACAATCGATTCTGACAACATATTGTTTATTAATGGTAAAAATGGACGATTTCTGACATTTTCGGACATTAATTTGGCGGACTACGCTTCCGCCAAATTTGAAAACCCTGCGATAGCAATATCGCAGGGTTTTTTCGTTTTACAGGGCAATCACCAGCTCCCCGGAATGGCTCCGCGAACAGCACAGCGCTACCTGCTGGTCCGTCGCGCTTTTTTCCGCCTCCGACTGCACGCTATCCCGGTGATCCACCACGCCGTCAATCACCGGCGTCAGGCACGCCCCGCAGATCCCCATTTCGCATGACAGCGGCACGTCCACGCCGTTTTCCTGTAGTACCTGAGCGATGGTCTTATCCGCAGGCACCGGCCAGCGCTCCCCGGTGGAGGCGAGTTTGACCGTAAAGATCTCGCCCGCGTCACCGCGTGCGGCAGGGGCCGCGGGCTGAAACGCCTCGCTGTGAAGATGGCCATCATCCCATCCCCTGGCCGTCGCCACGTCTCGCACTTTTTCCATAAACCCGGCCGGGCCGCAGATCCAGGCGTGAAGCCCCGCCTCAGGTGCCGGGAGATGCTCTGCCAGCGCCGTGCGCGGGCTGGCGGTATGAATCTGGCACTCACCGAACCGGGAGAGTTCGCGCGCAAAGGCCGCGCTTTCGCGGCGTTTGACGTAATAGTGCAGCGTAAACGGCGTTCCGGCCGCCTTCAGCTGCAGGGCCATCGCATACAGCGGCGTAATGCCAATGCCCGCCGCCAGCAGCAACACCCGCTCAGCCTGATGCAGCGGAAACAGATTGCGCGGGGCAGAGATTGCTAATTTCTGCCCGGGTCGCAGCGTCTCGTGAACGTAACGCGATCCGCCGCGCGAGGCGGTTTCCCGCCCCACGCAGATAAGATAGCTCTCGTCTCCACACGCACCGGTCAGGGAATACTGGCGCACCGCGCCGCAGGGCAAGTGCACATCAATGTGCGCGCCGGGATGCCACGCCGGCAGCGCGTTACCGTCTTCAGCCACCAGCCTGACGGCGAGGCTTTTGTCGCCCTCGCGCCACAGCCCGTCAACAATTACGCTCAGCATATCGGCCTCCGTCATACGAGGAAAAATTCGCCAAAGCCCATCTTCTTCAGTCCCCGACGGTAGGCAATTGAGCTCTTATCGGCGGGAATATGGGCTTCCAGCGTCAGATCCAGCGGCAGACTTTCCGGGCGCTGGGTTTCGACCATCAGGCGATCCTCTTCAAAAATGCGCAGATTGAAGGCATGCACATCCTCCACCGGAATATGCAGGTCAAAGTTACGCGCGATAGGGGCGAACATGCGGGTGACGCGCGATGACACCGGCGACGCGGCGTTCATGATGACCAGTCGCGATTCTCCCGGAAAATGAATCGTCAGGGTGGCGGTAAACGGCAGATGCATTTCAAAATGGCGCAGCCACTGGAACCCTTCCGGCGCCTGCACGGGTGAACTGGCGGGATAGTTGCTCACGGAGCTCCAGTAATCGGCAACAAAACCGAACGGCGTCTCCTGCGGTTGATAGGTGGGGACCCGCTGATTACTGGGATCGGCAAAGGTATCGGTGTGGATCCAGGCAAAGTGCGCCACGTCCAGAAATCCCTCTACCTGACGACCGGCAAAGCCGTTCACCTCAAACGCCGGGCAGTTGATCTGCTGAAATCCGTCGTCATCCCAGTGCGGCATGGTGGGCAGCGGCACAGGATTGTCCGGGTCAAACGCCAGGCAGGTCCAGATCAGGCCGAAGCGCTCCTCCACGGCGTAGTTAATCAGGTTCAGCTTCGCCGGAACGGGCTGGTCGGGGCTGGACGGAATACGGTTGCAGCGCCCGTCTTCTCCAAAGCGTAAGCCGTGGTAGGGGCAGATAATTCCGTGCTCGTCGTGAAAGCCGAGCGTCAGCGGCACGCCGCGGTGCGGGCAGACGTCACGGGCGACCACGACCTGGTCGTTAATCCGGTAAATCACCAGCTGTTCGTCCAGCAGGGTCGCCTTAACCGGCGCCGGGCCGACGTCGCAGGCGCGCGCGACCGGATGCCAGCACTTCGCGAGGCGCAGCCAGTCCTCTGGCTCAAACGTGCAGTGGGCGGGTGGAGTCGGTTCTCTTTTCATCGTTGTCCCTCTTGCGTTCAGCCTAACGGGCCGCCCTGAATGGTCTCGCACAGACCGTTGATGATGCGCTCACCGGTCTCCTCTTTGAGCTCCTGATACCAGGCCTGCGTCAACGCCATGTCTTTCCCGTGGGTGACGTCGCAGCGTTTACGCGCCTTCAGCACCAGGTCGCGCACCCGGTCGCAGCGCAGCGCTTCGTACTGGCGCAGCGCCAGCGTAATGCTGTGGTTTTCACGCAGGCAATCACCCAGCACCACGGCGTCTTCCATCGCCGCACAGCCGCCCTGGCCGATATCCGGCGTGGTGCTGTGCGCGGCATCGCCGAGCAGCGCGACGTTGCCGCGCACCAGGCTGTCGAACGGCTCAATGTCGTGGATTTCAATGCGGTTGGTCGTTTCAGGATCCAGCGCCGCGATAAGCTTCTGCACCGGCGGGGCCCAGCCGCGGAAGTAGCCCGTGAGGTCGGCGCGCAGGGTGGTGCGATCCTCCGCCAGGCCCGCGGGCAGCGGTACGTCAAAAAAGAAGTAGAAGCGTCCGCCGGAGACGGGCATCAGCGACACGCGTTTGCCTTCGCCAACGAAGGTGGTCCACTGGTGCGCCGGGGCGATCTCTTCGTCAATCTTCACCAGCCCGTTCCAGTTCACGTACCCGGCGTAGCGGCGCTCCGGGGTATACCCCAGCACGTACGGGCGCACGGCGGAGTGGCTGCCGTCGGCGGCAATCAGAAAATCGCCGGCTGCCGTGGTGCCGTCGGTGAAGGTCACGCTCACGCCCGCGTCGTCTTCGCTTACGCGTTCGACGCGCTTGCCGAACTGCACCCTGTCGGGCCCCCAGAAGTCCAGCATTTCGCGCTGGAGCTCAGCGCGCGAGACGGGGCAGGGGCGCCCGCCGGTACGCTCAACCAGCGGGGCAAGGCTGAAGCGGGTCAGGGTCTCGCCGCGCCGGTAATCCTTGTAGGCCATAAAACGCATCGGCCCGCCGTAGGTCTCGATGATGTCGCCCATGCCGAGGTGTTGCATGCATTTCACGCCGTTAGGCCAGATGGAGATGGCCGCCCCGACGGGCCTGATCTCTTTGACGGCTTCAAACACGGTACAGTCGATGCCCGCTTTCTTCAGCGCGACGGCGGCGCTCAGGCCGCCAATACCCGCACCAATGACGATTGCTCTCATGCTTCTCTCCTTTTGCAGGGTGTAAAGACATTCAGCAATTTGCGTACCAGGCTGCAGAGTGGCGAAAACGACGTTGTGGGGGCGACGTTTGCACTGCTAAGGTGCGCAAACGCGGTGAGCGTGCCTTTTTTTGAATCAAAAATTTCCAGTTGAGCTATACGGAATCGACTGTTTCACGCCCGCGCTCAGAGTGGCGTGGTTTGTGCAACAATCAGGAAGAAGACAATAAAGGAGACGCTATGATCGCACTGCACGACTTCAATCATCTTCCCCACGAAAAGGCGTTAGCGCTGATTCACCCCTGCGTGGCGCTCCCCGGCTGGGCCGATGCGCTGGTTCGCGGGCGACCCTACGCCAGCCGGGACGAATTGTTCAGTACGGCAAACGCGCTGACGCAAAACTGGGACGAAGCGGCGCTGGCGCAGGCCCTGAGCGCCCATCCGCGCATCGGAGAAAAGCCCGCAGGTTCACAGGCGGAGGCGGCGCTGTCGCGCCAGGAGCAGGGCGCGGTGAATGAAGCCGATGCTGCCCTTGCCCGGGCGCTGCGTGAGGGCAATGCCCGCTACGAGGCCCGCTTCGGACGCGTGTTTCTGATCCGCGCGAAGGGCCGCAGCGGCGAGGAGATTTTACAGGCGCTGCACGCGCGGCAGGAGAACAGCGACGCGCAGGAAATCCGTGCCGCGCTGGAACAGCTGCGGGAAATTACGCTGCTACGGCTGGAAGGAGTTATTAGCGAATGAGCACACTCAGCACCCATATTCTTGATATCTCGACGGGCAAACCCGCACAGGGCGTGACGGTTCATCTACAACAGGACGGGAACACGCTGGCCTCGGGCGTGACCAACGTCCAGGGACGCATCGCCGCGTTCGTTCCCTCTCTGCCCGCAGGCCGCTATCGGCTGGTGGCGGAGATCGGCGCGTGGTTTAGCGAAACCGGCCGCGACACGCTATACCCCTGCGCGCTAATTGATTTTGTGACGGGAGAAGCGGCAGACGAGCATTTCCATCTGCCGTTTGTGATTGCGCCCGGCGGATGGTCAACCTACCGGGGAAGTTGACCACACCCGCTCGCCGTTGACCCAGGTCTCGCTGATGTTGCGCTCGTCGCCGAGGGTCATCAGCACAAAAAGCTGCTCGTAGATATCCTGACAGCGGCGATTGCGCAGGCGCTGCAGCGGCGTCACGTCAGGGTCGATCACCACGAAATCCGCCTCTTTGCCGGGTGCGAAGTTGCCAATCTTATCGGCGAGCCTGAGGGCGTGCGCGCCGCCCAGCGTGGCGTGATAAAACGCCTCGCTGGCGCGCAGGCGGTAGCTCTGAAGCTGGCCGACCTTGTAGGCCTCCCCCAGGGTGCGCAGCATGCTGAAGGTGGTGCCCGCGCCGACGTCGGTGCCGATGCCCATCCGCACCTTGTGCTGCCAGCAGGCGGGCAGGCGAAACAGCCCGCTGCCGAGAAACAGGTTAGAGGTGGGGCAAAACGCCACCGCCGAACCGGTGTCATGCAGGCACTGCCATTCGCTGTAGTGAAGGTGAATCGCGTGGGCAAACACGCTGCGCTCGCCGGTCAGCCCGTAGTGATGATACACGTCCAGATAGCGCTCGTGCTCCGGCCAGAGGTCGCTCACCCAGGCCACTTCGTTGGGGTTTTCGCTAAGATGGGTCTGTATCCAGGTATCCGGGAACTCCTCTCTGAGCAGGCTGACCGCGGCGAGCAGCTCGGGGGATGAGGTCGGAGCAAAGCGCGGGGTAATGGCGTAGCCCAGCCGTCCCCGGTGGTGCCAGCGCTGGATCAGCGCCCGCGTCTGCCGGTAGCTCTGCTTCGCGTCTTCGCTCAGGTAGTCCGGGGTGTGTCTGTCCATCATCACCTTTCCGGCGATTAGGCGCATGTTGAGGCGCAGGGCTTCGGTAAACAGCGCCTCGACCGATTCCGGATGCAGCGTGCAAAACACCAGCGCGGTGGTGGTGCCGTTGCTTACCAGCTGGTGAATGAAAAATTCGGCGATCTCTTTCGCGTAGGCTTCATCGGCAAACTGGCTCTCCACCGGGAAGGTGTAGGTGGTCAGCCACTCCAGCAGCTGCTCGCCAAAGGCACCGATCATCTCCGTTTGCGGATAATGGACGTGGGTATCGACAAAACCGGGCAGCAGTAGCTTACCGCGCAGGTCGGTGTAGCCCTTGTGGGGGTCAAGATACTGCTCGCCCTCCTGCCACGGCATGTGCGCCAGAATTTTTCCGTTCTGTATAAACAGCACCCCGTCCTCAAGGTAGCGCGCGTGCCGGGCAATCGCGTCTGCGCTATCGCAGACCTGGGCAATATCAAAAAATGCGCCGCGGATCGCTGTCTGGTAATCCATCATGGTTCCTGCCTTATTGTGTACATAACGGGGTGATAAGGCGCAGCAAGAACGGTGCCAGAATGAACGGGCCGCAGCTAAGCTGCGGCCGGAAGGAGGGGGTTACTCTTTTTGCGTTGCCACGCGTGAGCCGAACGACGTCGCGCCCGCCGTCTCGCGATCTTCCCGCGCCAGCCAGCGGTAGGTCACGCCGCCGAGGAAGACGCCGATAAACCAGCTGAAGTTCGCCACCTCATGCAGGGCCGGAATAAAGCTGATCACCAGGCCCACGGCAACGGACGGGATCAGCGCGCCAATGGCTTTCGGGTTGAAACCGTTGCGGTACCAGTATTTGCCCTTCGGCGTGTCGTCGAACAGATCGTCAACCGACACCTTGCCGCGCTTAATCAGGTAGAAGTCGGCAATCAGAATGCCGAACAGCGGGCCGATAAACGCCCCGAGCACGTCCAGGGTGTAGTGGATAAGCTCCGGCGAGTTGAACAGGTTCCACGGGGTAAGCAGGATCGAGCCGACGGCGGCAATCATGCCCCCGGTGCGGAAGCTGATTTTCTGCGGCGAGCAGTTAGAGAAATCAAACGCCGGGGAGACGAAGTTCGCGACGATGTTGATCCCGATGGTGGCGGTGATCATCGTCAGCAGGCCAATCGCCACGGCCAGATCGTTGCCCACGCGGCTGACGGTTTCGATCGGGTCGGTGATCATGCGGCCAAACAGCGACTGGGTGCCGGAGACAATCACCACGGTGACGATGGAGAACAGCAGGAAGTTAAACGGTAGCCCCCAGCGGTTGCCGCGGCGGATCTCGCCCATGCTTTTGCCGTAGCGGGAGAAGTCGCCAAAGTTGAGCAGCGGGCCGGAGAAGTAAGACACCACCAGCGCGGTCGCGGTGATCATCTGCCAGGTCTGCTCCCCCGCGCTCAGAGATTTGCTGGCGAGAGTGAAGGAAATGCCGTCAAAACCGGTCTTGTATACAATCCAGCCTGCGAGGGCCAGCATCACCACGTAGACCGCCGGACCGGCGATATCAATAAAGCGCTTGATGGCGCTCATGCCGTGCCAGAAGACCATCGCCTGCAGCACCCACATGATGGCAAAGCAGATCCAGCCGAGATGCGACAGGCCCAGGAATGCGCCGGTAGTGAGCGAAGAGAGCGACGGCCAGAACTTGAGCGCCACCAGCATCAGGGCGTTGGCGGCCAGGTAGGTCTGAATGCCGTACCACGCGAAGGCGATCAGCCCGCGGATCACCGCCGGAATATTGGCCCCGAACACGCCAAACGCCTGACGGCTGATTACCGCGTAGGGCACGCCCGCCATCTGGCTCGGTTTGGCTACCAGGTTGGCGCACAGCTGCACGATGCAAATCCCCACCAGCAGGCACAGCAGCACCTGCCAGCTTGCCAGCCCGAGCGTAAAGAAGCTCGCGGCGACAACATAACCCCCCATGCTGTGAACGTCCGACATCCAGAACGAAAAGATGTTGTACCAGCTCCAGTTCTGGTCACGCGTCGGTGCCAGATCCTCATTGCAAAGACGTGGGCTGTAAACCGCACCGGAATCAGCGGCCGTACCCTGCTGCGCGTTTTGACTGTTTGGCATGAAACCTGCTCCTGTGAATGAAAACCCGTTAAGCGGGAGTGCAGACGGTGTTGCAGGATCCAGGCCAAAATAATAAATCTTGTATGCAATATTTTATTTTTATGTATACGATTCGATAACGAAGAGTAAAAGACGGAGTGGTGAATGAACAACATAAACGCCCTGCAGACCGCGCCAGACCTGCATGACAAAGACGAATCGATCTTTCAGGCGCTGATGACCGCGATTGTCGAACATCAGCTGCTGCCGGGGAGCAAACTGCCGGAGGAGGCGCTGGCCGAGGTCTTTGGCGTAAGCCGCACGGGCATCCGCAAGGTGCTTCAACGACTCGCGGCTGTGCAAATGGTCACCTTAACGCCCAAGCGTGGTGCACACGTTGCCAGCCCGACGGTGGAAGAGGCGCAGCATATCTTCCGCACCCGCGCGCTGCTGGAGGTCGCCAACCTGCCGGACGTGCTGGCCCGCTGCCAGCCGCCGCACCTTGCCGCGCTGGAGGCCATTATTCGTCAGGAGCAGCAGGCGCACGAGGCGTACGACGGCCCGGCGGCAATCCGCCACTCCGCCAATTTCCACATTCAGCTGCAGGCCATCTCCGGCAACCAGGTGCTGACGGAGATGGTGACCGGCCTGAGCCAGCGCTCCTCGCTGGTGATTGCCACCTGGGGCGCGCCGTGGCGTCAGGGGTGCCGCTGCAACGATCACGAACAGCTTGTGGATCTGCTGCGCCAGAAGGCGCTCCAGCCGCTAAGCGATGCTTTGATGCACCATTTTGAACATATCGTCGCCAGCCTCTGCTTCGAGCGGGCGGGCGAGTGCCTGCCTGATTTTGCCCGGCTGTTTGCCGGCCACAAGGAGTCGTAATGTCCTCTGTCTGTATACAAGTGATCAATCCCAACACCAGCCTCGCGATGACGGAAACCATCGGCGCGGCGGCCCGCGCGGTGGCGGCGCCGGGAACGGAGATCCTCGCGGTCTGCCCCAGCGCGGGCGTGCCGTCTATAGAAGGCCACTTTGATGAGGCCATCGCCGCCGTGGGGGTTCTCGAACAGGTTAAGCTCGGCAGAGAGCAGGGCGTCGATGGTCACGTCATCGCCTGCTTTGGCGATCCGGGCCTGCTGGCGGCGCGCGAGCTGGCGCAGGGGCCGGTGGTCGGTATCGCCGAAGCCGCCATGCATATGGCGACGCTGGTGGCGACGCGCTTTTCGGTGGTCACCACGCTGCCGCGCACGCTGATTATTGCCCGCCATCTGCTGCACCAGTATGGCTTTCAGGACAGGTGCGCGGCGCTGCACGCTATCGATCTCCCGGTGCTGGCGCTGGAAGACGGCAGCGGTGTGGCGCAGGAGAAGGTGCGCGCGCGCTGTATACAGGCGCTGAAAGAGGACGGCTGCGGCGCCATCGTGCTGGGCTGCGGCGGCATGGCGACGCTGGCGCAGGAGCTGACGCGCGAGCTGCGCGTGCCGGTCATCGACGGCGTCAGCGCGGCGGTGAAGATGGTGGAATCGCTGGTGGTGCTGGGGCTGTCGACCAGCAAGCACGGGGATCTGGCGTTCCCCGAGAAAAAAGCGTTAAGCGGACATTTTCAGGCACTGAATCCATTTTAATTTTTGGGGGTGGCAATGGGGCTTTTTGAACAGGATTACCCGCGGGATCTGCGCGGCTACGCGGGCAACCCGCCGCACGCGCGGTGGCCGAATCAGGCGCGTATCGCCGTGCAGTTTGTGCTCAATTATGAGGAAGGGGCGGAAAACCACGTTCTGCACGGCGATGCCGGATCCGAGCAGTTCCTGTCGGACATTATCGGCGCGGCCAGCTACCCGGATAAACACATGTCGATGGACTCCCTCTACGAATACGGCAGCCGCGCCGGGTTCTGGCGGATCCACAGTGAATTTCAAAAGCGCGGCCTGCCGCTGACGGTCTTTGGCGTAGCGATGGCGCTGGCGCGTCATCCTGAGATCGTCGAGGCAATCAAGGCGGCGGACTACGACGTGGTCAGCCACGGCTGGCGCTGGATCCACTATCAGAGCATGGATATCAGCCAGGAGCGCGAACACCTGCACAAGGCGGTGCACGTGTTGACCGACCTGTTCGGCAAGCCGCCGACGGGCTGGTACACCGGGCGCGACAGCCCCAACACCCGCCAGCTGGTGGTGGAGCACGGCGGCTTCGACTATGACAGCGACTACTACGGCGACGATCTGCCCTTCTGGACGGAAGTGGCCTGCAGCGACGGTACCCGTAAACCGCACCTGATCGTGCCGTATACGCTGGATGCGAACGACATGCGCTTCGCCACCGCGCAGGGGTTTAACACTGCCGAGCAGTTTTATACGTATCTGAAGGACAGTTTTGACGTGCTGTACGAAGAGGGGGAACGCGCGCCGAAGATGATGTCCATCGGCATGCACTGTCGCCTGCTGGGGCGGCCGGGGCGTTTTCGCGCGCTGCAGCGGTTCCTGGATTACGTGCAGCAGCACGAGCGGGTGTGGGTCTGTACCCGCCAGCAGATTGCCGACCACTGGCGGGATGTGCATCCGTTTAAGAAGTAAGTGTGCCGTGTTTAGCCGGGTGGCGGCTGCGCCTTACCCGGCCTACGGCTACGACATCAAACTCACCTGTGCCGCCACGATCCGCCATCCGTAGGCAAACCGCACCCACGTCTGCTGCTGGCGGCCAATGCGTTCCGTGCCCTCGCGGGTAAACTCGGTGCTGCACACGGCATAATCCTCCCCGAAGGTGGTAATCACTGTGTGGCGCAGCGTCCGCTGCAGCCCGGCGGACGGGCGCGCCGCCCGAAAGGCGCGGATTTCATCAATCCCGTACAGGTTTTCACCCGCCCCCAGACGCACCGTGTTTTTGTCGTGCCAGAACAGCTCGTCCAGCACCGCAACGTTGTTGCTCACCAGCGCGTCTTCATAGCGATAAAACGCGGCGGTCACCTCGGCAACTACCCACGGAAGGTTAATGTCATCGTGATTCATCATGCGGCCACCTCCGCCGGGCGGGCATCGGCGATGCCGCTCCCTTCAAGCACGCGCGCGACGCGCAGGCAGGCCTGCTCGTTAAACGGCGCGGCAATCAGCTGCAGGCCAATCGGCGCACCCTGCGCGGTGCGCAGCGGAACGGTGGTCACGGGCAGGCCCAGAAATGAAATCGGCTGGGTCAGCATCCCCATGCTGGCGCGGATGGGGAGCGGCTGACCGTTAATCTCCATGGTCTGCTCACCCGCGAGCGTGGCGCTGCGCGGCGTTGCCGGCGCGATCAGCACGTCGGCCTGCGCGAACAGGGTTTTAAACGCCTGCCGGGCGTGCGCGCGAAACCGCTGGGCCTGAATGTACCAGGCGGAGGGGATCATTGCGCCTGCCAGCAGGCGTTCCCGGGAGTGCGGCTCAAAACGCTCGGGCTCGCGGCGAAGCGCCGGCAGGTACTGGTTTCCCCCTTCGGAGGCGCTGATGATAAACGCCGCGGAGCGCGCCAGTTCTGCGTCCGGGAACTGCAGCTCATCCTGCACGTCGAGCGCCTTCGCCGCCCGCGCCACGGCGTCTCTGGCATCCGCGTCGCACCAGGTGGTGAAGTAGCCGCCGAGCACCGCGCAGCGCAGGCCGTCAAGGCCGCGATCGAGCAGGGGGCGCGTCTGCTCGCGCGAGCTCTCTGCCTGAAAAGCGTCGCTGCTGTCCCGGCCCTGCAGCGCGTCGTAGACGGACGCCAGATCGCACACGCGGCGGGCAAAGGGGCCGATATGATCCAGGCTCGCGACAAACGGATGGCTGCCGGATCGCGACAGGCGGCCAAAGGTGGGCTTCAGGCCATAGATGCCGCACAGGGAGGCCGGAACGCGAATCGAGCCGTTGGTGTCGGTGCCGAGCGAAAAGTGCACCAGCCCGGCGGCCACGGCGGCGGCCGAGCCGCCGGACGACCCGCCCGCAATGCGCGCCAGATCGTGCGGGTTACGCGTCGTGCCGTAGTGGCTGTTTTCGGTCGTGAAGCCGTAGGCGTAGGCGTCCATATTCACCATCCCGGTCAGCAGCCCGCCCGCGCTGCGCAGCTGGCGCACCGCGAAGCTGTCAGCGGCCGCGGCGGGGCGCTGGCTGAACAGCTCTGCCCCGGCAAGGGTGGTGTGGCCGGCAACGTCGAACAGGTTTTTTACCGCGTAGGGCACGCCCGCCAGCGGGGGCAGGGGGCGCTTTTCGCGGCGCAGGGTGTCGATGCTCTCGGCCTCGGCGAGCATGCGCGCTTCCGTCACGGCGGTCCAGGCGCCGATCTGCGGGTTAACGCGCGCAATCGCCTCCAGCGTCTGGCGGGCAATCTCGCGAGCGCTCAGCTCGCCCGCGCCCAGCGCATGCTGGATCGCGCTGATACTCATCTCGTGTAGCCTCATGCTTTGTACACTCCTGCGATCTCCAGACGGTCGTCGAGCGGCAGCGCCATCAGCGGGGCGGCCATGTTTGCTATGCGGCTGAACTGCACCTGCAGCTCGGCGCGGCGGGCATCGTCCAGCGTTACGCCGAGCACGGACTCCATTTGCGCCAGATACGCCTGCCAGTCGGGTTGTTGTGTCGTCATAGTTTTCTCCTCAGAATCCGGCGGCCGCGCCGTTGCTGCGCGGGTCAAATGCCCCTTCGAACAGCCCGTTGGGGTGGCGGACAATCGCGCCCGCGTGGCCCATCGCTTCGCTGAAGTCAGGGAACATTTCCACCTCGTGCCCGAGTGCCTGAAGCCGTGAGACCGTCTCAGCGGTAAAGCGTCCTTCCAGCTTTAACGTGTCCGAGGTTTGTCCCCAGGTGCGCCCCAGCAGCCAGCGCGGGCGGGAAATGCTCTCCTGTAAAGGCACGCCCTGAATCGCGTAGCGGGTAAAAAGCGCGGCCTGGGTTTGCGGCTGTCCGTCACCGCCCATCGATCCGTAGACCATCACGCGCCCGTCCTTAAGACGCGCCGCCGCCGGGTTCAGGGTATGGAAGGGCTGCTTGCCCGGCGCGAGGGCCAGAAGATGATTGGGATCGAGGCTGAACGATGCGCCCCGGTTCTGCCAGACGATGCCGGTGTCGGGCAGCACAACGCCGCTGCCGAACTCGTGATAGATACTCTGGATAAACGACACGGCAAGCCCGCTGTTATCCATCACTCCCATCCACACCGTATCACCGGGGCCTTTTCCGATGCCCCACGGCGCGGCGCGGCCGTCGTCAACCCTGTCGGCAAGCGCCTGCAGGGCGGCGGGATCCAGCAGACCCTGAATATCGGTTTTCAGCTCGCGCGGGTCGGTAATGTGGGCATCGCGCAGGCCAAAGGCCAGCTTGGTGGCTTCAACGATGCGGTGAACGGTGTCGGCGTCGTCGGCCTCGGCCATGTTCAGGCGGTCGGTGATGCCGAGTATCGCCAGCGAGACCAGCCCCTGCGTCGGCGGGGTGTGGTTAAAGATCACCCCCTGCTGATGCTGCAGCCTCAGCGGCGCGGTGCGCCGGGCAGCGTGCGCGTTAAGATCGGCCAGCGTCACGGGCAGGCCCAGCGTCTCCATGCCGTGCGCCAGCACGTCCGCCAGCGGGCCGCGGTAAAAGCTGTCCAGACCGTCTTCCACCAGGCGCGTCAACGTCGTGGCCATGGCGGGCTGGTAAAAGCGGCTCCCGACCTGCGGCGGCTTACCGTCCACCAGCCAGGTTTCCGCAAAGCCTGGCACGTCCTTCAGCTCGTCGAATTTGCTGGCCGTGGCATGGGCCTGAGAGGCCGTAACCGGCGTGCCGTTTTGCGCATAGTCAATGGCGTCGGCCAGCAGGCGGGCCAGCGGCAGCGCCTTGCCGGTCAACTCGCGCGAGACCTTCAGCGCCTCGTCCCAGCCGCTCACCGTGCCGGCGACGGTCAGCGCCGCGCGGGGGCCGCGATGGGGGATATGCGCCAGACCGTCGTAGGCGTCGAGCGTCGCGCGCGATCCCGCCGCGCCGCTGGCATCAATGGCGACAGGTTCGCCTTCCGGCGGCACGATAAGCCAGAAGCCATCGCCGCCCAGCCCGTTCATGTGCGGATAAACCACGGCAACGGTGGCCGCCGCGGCGACCATCGCCTCTATCGCGCTGCCGCCTTCGCGCAGTACCGCCAGGGCGCTCTGGCTGGCAAGATGGTGGGGCGCAACGGCCATGCCGTGCGTGGAGACATTACTTTGCATAGAGAGTCCTCGTAACCCTGAAAGTCACAAGGCGCTGCAAAAGCTGTTCCAGTTCTGAAAGAAAAGTTTCAGTAAACTGGCACGTATAATGAATACGCATAATAAAAGGTACAATGTGATGAAACAAAAGTTACAGAGGCGCTATGGAACAACTGGATGAACGTCTGAAAGCACAGTACCCGTCGCTGTCGCCGCAGGAGCAGCGGGTGGCGGACTTTATTTTCGATCATTTTGACGATCTCATTAGCTACAACAGCGCCGAGCTGGCGCAGCTGAGCGGGGTGTCGAAAGCCACGGTTAGCCGTCTTTTTAAGCGTCTGGGCTATGAGAAATATAAGGACATGCGCGACGAGCTGCGCACCCTGCGCCAGAGCGGGATGCCGCTCACCGATAACCGCGACGCGGTGCAGGGCAATACGCTGCTGGCGCGCCACTATAAGCAGGAGATGGCGAACCTGACCCAGTGGGTCAACGCCCTCGACGCGCAGCAGTTTGCCGACGCGATGGCCTGCATGGTGAAGGCGCGGCGCATCGTCATTATCGGCATGCGTAACGCCTATCCGGCGGCGCTGCACCTGCGCCAGCAGCTGCTGCAGGCGCGCGGTCAGGTGCTGGTCCTGCCGCAGCCGGGGCAGAGCCTGGGCGAAGAGCTGGTGGATTTAACGCCGGACGATCTGGTGGTCATGATGGCCTTTCGCCGCCGCCCGCGCATCATCCGCCCGCTGATGCAGCAGCTTCAGAGTCGCGGTATTCCAGTGCTGCTGATGTGCGAGCCGCAGGCGCACAGCCTGTTCCCGCTGGCGAGCTGGCAGCTCTGCGCCCCGCTGGACAGCGTCTCCGCGTATGACAGCTACTCCTCGGTCAACAGCCTGATTAACCTGCTGGCAAACGCCTTCCTGCATGAAATTCTCGATAAAGGCCGTCCGCGCATTCACGAGATTGCCTCCCTTTACCAGCAGCTGGACGAACTCGAACAGCGATAATGGGGCATCAGGCTGGTGCTTTGCATTAAAATGGTGCATCTGACGGGTCGGGAAAATAGACGTTTTTTCGACCCGTCCGCGTTTTATCAGGCTTCACAAGAATATTTCCCACTTCGCCCTATCTGGCACATTAGTTGCAAAATCACATTCAAAGAATCTTTTGTTTCATGTTAACGTTACGGGGAAGCACCATGAAAAAATTGTTGATTGCACTGGCCGGGGCCGCATGCCTCTTCACACAGCTGCCGGCAAAGGCTGACCAGCTTCAGGATATCGAGAAGCGCGGTACCATTCGCATTGCCGTTCCGCAGGACTTCCCGCCGTTTGGCTCGGTGGGGACCGACCTGCAGCCGCAGGGCTATGACATCGACATGGCGCGCTATCTGGCCAAACAGATGAAGCTCAAGCTGCAGCTGGTGCCGGTGACCAGCGCCAACCGCGTGCCGTACCTGCAAACCGATAAGGTGGATCTGGTCATTTCCAGCCTCGGTAAAAACCCGGAGCGCGAGAAGGTGATCGACTTCAGCCGCGCCTACGCGCCGTTCTTCCTCGGCGTGTTTGGGCCGAAAGGGGCCGAGCTGAAAGACGCCGCCGCGCTGAGCGGAAAAACCATCGGCGTGACGCGCGGGGCGGTGGAGGATATGGTGCTGACCGGCCTGGCGCCGAAAGACGCGGACGTGAAGCGCTACGAAGATAACAACACCACGCTCTCCGCCTACCTCTCCGGACAGGTGCAGTACGTGGCAACCGGTAACCTAGTGGTGGCGGCTATTTCGCGCCAGAACGCGGATAAAGCCCCGGTGCCGAGCTTTATGCTGAAAGATTCGCCGTGCTTTATTGGCCTGAAGAAAAACGAACCGGCCCTGAAGGCAAAAGTGGATGCGCTGATTGAGCAGGGCATCAAGGACGGCACGCTGAACGGCCTGTCCGAGCAATGGCTGAAGGCCCCGCTGCCGGCAAACCTTGGCGCCTGAGCCGATGACGGAGCAACTTGATTTCTCCGCGCTCTGGCCGCACTGGCCGGAGCTGCTGGCGGGGCTGTGGGTCACCGTTCAGCTGACGGTGATGGCGACCGTCGGCGGGCTGGCGATAGGGATTTTCGGGGCGGCGATCCGCAGCGGACGCACCACCTGGTTCAGCCGGATCTGGGGCGCGTACGTGGAAATCATCCGCAACACGCCGTTTGTCGTGCAGCTGTTTTTCATCGTCTTCGGCCTGCCGAATCTCGGGCTTAAGATGACGGCGGGGGAAGCGGCGCTGCTGGCAATGATTGTGAACCTCGGGGCGTACAGCACCGAGATTATCCGCGCGGGCATTCAGGTCACGCCGAAAGGGCAGTGGGAAGCCGGACGTGTGCTGGGGCTGACCCGGCTGCAGACCTTTATCCGCGTGGTGCTGCCGCCCGCGCTGCAGCGCATTTACCCGGCGCTGGTGAGCCAGTGCATCATCGTGATGCTCGGCTCGTCGGTGGTGTCGCAGGTCTCGTATGAAGAGCTGACCTTCGCCGCCAACCTGATCCAGTCCAGAACGTTTCTGAGCTTTGAGGTTTATCTGGTGACAACCGGGATTTACTTAGCGCTGTCGATTACCCTGCGCCAGCTGATGATGGCGGCGGGACGCAAATGGCTGGGGGTGCAGGCATGATGACCACCTTTACCGACTGGGACATTATTCGCAACCTGCTGCTGGCCGGACGCTGGACGGTGCTGCTGTCGCTGGTGGCGTTTGTCGGCGGGGCGGCGGTGACGCTGCCGATCCTGCTGCTGCGCCTGACGGGCGGGCGCACGGTCAGGCGCATCATCCGCGGCTATATTGAGCTGTTTCAGGGCACGCCGCTGCTGATGCAGCTGTTCCTGGCCTTCTTCGGCGTGGCGCTGTTCGGCATCGACGTCTCGCCGTGGACCGCCGCCTCGCTGGCGCTCACCTTCTACACCAGCGCGTTTCTGCTCGACATCTGGTTTGGCAGTATTCGCGCCTTGCCAAAAGGGCAGTGGGAAGCGTCGCGCTGTCTGGGGCTGACCTTCGGCCAGACCCTGTTTCGCGTGGTCGCCCCGCAGGCGCTGCGCATCGGCATCGCCCCGACGGTCGGCTTTGCCGTGCAGGTGATTAAAGGCACCGCGCTGGCGTCGATTATCGGTTTTATCGAGCTGACCAAGGCCGGGACCATGCTGACCAACGTGACGTATCAGCCGTTTAAGGTTTTTGCGCTGGTGGCGCTCGGCTACTTTATTCTGTGTTATCCGCTGTCGCGCTACAGCCGCTATCTGGAGACGAAATTCAATGCCTCTCATCACCATTAATCAGGTGCAGAAGTACTACGGCGATAACCACGTGCTCAAGGGCGTCGATCTGGATATCGACATGGGCCAGGTGATCTCCATTATCGGGCGCAGCGGATCGGGCAAAAGCACGCTGCTGCGCTGCATCAACGGCCTGGAAGGCTATCAGGACGGCAGCATCAAGCTGGGCGGCATGACCATTACCGACCGGGATTCTCAGGCGCGCGAAATCAGCCGCTCGGTCGGGATGGTGTTCCAGAGCTTCAACCTGTTCCCGCACATGACGGCGCTGGAAAACGTGATGCTCGCCCCGCGTCGGGTGCTGAAGAAAAGCGCCGCCGAATGCCGCGAGCTGGCGCAGCAGATGCTGGAGAAAGTGGGCTTAGGCGATCGTCTGGATTACTACCCGTCGAGCCTCTCCGGCGGCCAGCAGCAGCGCGTGGCGATTGCCCGCGCGCTGGCGATGTCGCCGAAAGTTTTACTCTGCGACGAGATCACCTCCGCGCTCGACCCGGAGCTGGTGGGCGAAGTGCTCAAGGTGCTGGAGCAGCTGGCGGCCGAGGGGATGACGCTGATACTGGTTACCCATGAAATGAATTTTGCCCGCGAAGTGGGCGACCGCGTGGTGTTTATGCACCAGGGGAAAGTCTGGGAGCAGGGCGACAGCAAAACGCTGTTCGCCAACCCGCAGACCACGGAACTGAAGCAGTTCATCTCCTCCGTGCGCGGCCTCAACTGATAAGGACTTAACAATGGATATCGCACGCTTTCCGCAAATCAACCCGCCCCAGCGCCTGCTGATGGGGCCGGGCCCGATCAACGCCGACCCGCGCGTGCTGCGCGCCATGTCGAGCCAGCTGATCGGCCAGTACGATCCGGCCATGACCCACTACATGAACGAGGTGATAGCGCTCTATCGCGGGGTGTTCCGCACCGAGAACCGCTGGACGATGCTGGTGGACGGCACCTCCCGCGCGGGAATTGAAGCCATTCTGGTCTCCGCCATCCGCCCGGGAGATAAGGTGCTGGTGCCGGTCTTTGGCCGCTTTGGTCATCTGCTGTGCGAAATTGCCCGCCGCTGCCGCGCGGAGGTGCATACCATCGAGGTGCCGTGGGGCGAGGTGTTTACCCCGGATCAGGTGGAGGATGCGATTAAGCGTGTTCGTCCGCGCCTGCTGCTGACCGTGCAGGGCGACACCTCCACCACCATGCTCCAGCCGCTCGCCGAGCTTGGCGCGATCTGCCGCCGCTACGACGTGCTGTTTTATACCGACGCCACCGCGTCGCTCGGCGGCAACGCGCTGGAAACCGACGCCTGGGGGCTGGACGCCGTCTCGGCCGGGATGCAGAAGTGCCTCGGCGGCCCGTCGGGCACCTCGCCGATCACCCTGAGCGCGCGCATGGAGGAGGCGATCCGCCGCCGCAAATGCGTTGAGGAGGGCATCCGCACCGACGCCCACCGCGACGGCGACGAGGAGATGATCTACTCCAACTATTTCGATCTCGGCATGGTGATGGACTACTGGGGGCCGGAGCGCCTTAACCACCATACCGAAGCCACCACCGCGCTGTTTGGCGCCCGCGAGTGCGCGCGTCTGATCCTGCAGGAAGGGCTGGATAACGGCATTGCGCGCCACAGGCTGCACGGCGATGCGCTGCTGAAAGGCATTCAGGCGATGGGGCTGGAGACCTTCGGCGACCTGAAGCACAAGATGAACAACGTGCTGGGCGTGGTTATCCCGCAGAGCGTCAACGGCGACCAGGTGCGTAAGCTGATGCTGGAGGATTTCGGGATTGAAATCGGCACCTCGTTTGGTCCGCTGCACGGCAAAGTGTGGCGCATTGGCACCATGGGCTACAACGCGCGCAAGGATTGCGTGATGACCACCCTGAGCGCGCTGGAGTCGGTGCTGAACTACCTGAAATTCACCACCACGCAGGGTGCCGCCATGCAGGCCGCGTGGGACCACTATCGCCGCGAGACGCCGCAATGAGCCCGGCGGCAGAACGGGTGATGGCCCGCGCCGACGCGCTGGCCGCCATCAGCGAAACCCCGGATGCGCTGACGAGGGTTTATCTCTCCACCCAGCATCTGCAGGCCAACCAGCTGGTGGGGCAGTGGATGAGCCAGGCGGGAATGACCGTCTGGCAGGACAGCGTGGGCAACATCTGTGGACGCTATGAGGGCGCGCAGGAAGGGGCGCAGGCGGTGCTGCTCGGCTCGCATCTCGATACCGTGCGCAATGCCGGGCGCTACGACGGCATGCTCGGCGTGCTTGCCGCCATTGAGGTAGTGGACAGCCTGCACCAGCAGGGGGGGCATCTGGCCCAGGCCATCGAGATTGTCGGCTTTTGCGACGAAGAGGGAACCCGCTTCGGCATTACGCTGTTAGGTAGCCGGGGGCTGACGGGCACCTGGCCGCAGGGCTGGCTGGAAAAAGCCGACGCCAGCGGGATCAGCGTGGCGCAGGCGATGACCCTGATGGGGCTCGATCCTGCCCGCGTGCTGCATGCCGCGCGCCGTCAGGAGGATTTCAGCGCCTATCTGGAACTGCATATTGAGCAGGGGCCGTGCCTTGAGCAGGAGACGCTCGCCCTTGGCGTGGTGGAAGCCATTAACGGCGCGCGCCGTCTGAACTGCCGCTTCACCGGCGATGCCGGGCACGCGGGAACCGTGCCGATGCTCCACCGCAGGGACGCGCTGGCCGCCGCCGCCGAGTGGATGGTTATCATTGAAAACGCTACCCGACAGCAGGGCGGCAACCTGGTGGCGACGGTTGGCGAGCTGCGCTGTCTGCCGGGGGCGGTGAACGTGATCCCCGGCGAGGTTCAGCTCTCGCTGGATATTCGCGGGCCGCAGGATGCGCCGCTGGATCGGTTGCTTAACGACCTGCTGGAACATGCGCAGGCGATCGCATCGCGCCGCGGTCTGGACTTCAGCGCCGAGGAGTTTTACCGCATTGCCGCCACGCCGTGCGATATCCACCTGCAAAACGTGCTGGGGGAGGCCGTTACATCGGTACAGGGTCGCTCGCTATCGCTGCCCAGCGGTGCGGGACACGACGCGATTGCCATCGCGGAACGCTGGCCGGTCGGCATGCTGTTTGTGCGCTGCAAAGGGGGCGTCAGCCACCATCCGGCGGAATCGGTGATGGCTGAAGATGTCGCCCTGGCGATTGAGGCGTTTTCGCGAGCGGTGATCCAGCTGGCGAACCGCGTTACTCCAGCCCCAGCGTATATTGCGCGATCTTGAAGTAGATAATCAGCCCGGTGCCGTCGATAAGCGTCGCGATAAACGGCGCGGAGACGACCGCCGGGTCAATGCCGCAGCGCTTGAGTACCATCGGGATCACGGACGACACAATCGCACTCCACAGCGTAATGCACACCAGCGTCAGGCTGACGATAAGCGTAATTTCCAGCCCAATCCCCATCATCCAGGCGCGAATGCACCCGGCGATACCGAGCGTGGCGGCAATCATCAGCGAGGTGGTCATCTCTTTACGCAGCACGCGGCCAACGTCGCGCAGGCGGACTTCCCCCAGCGCCATGGCGCGCACCAGGGTGGAGGTGATCTGCGTCCCGCTGTTACCGCCCGTGCCGATCAGCAGCGGAATAAAGAACGCCAGCGCGATGGCGGATTCCAGCGCCTCTTCAAAATGCTGGATCACCGAGCTGGTGTAGGCCTCCGCGACAAACAGCAGCAGCAGCCAGACGGAACGTTTCTTCCACAGGCTATACGGGCTGGTGTCCAGATAGGGCTTCTCCAGCGGCAGCGTTGCCCCCTGAAGCTGGGCGTCTTCGGTAACGTCATCTTCCAGCAGATGGGCGATTTCGCGCTCGGTCAGGCAGCCGACGAGCTTGCCGTGGGTGACCACGGGCACCACATCCGCGCCGCCGTGCGCCAGCAGTCCGGCGACATCGGCACGTTCATCCTCCGGTTTGACCTGCAAAAACTGCGAAATCATCAGCGATTTCACCGGCTGTACCGTATCGGCGGTCTGCAGCAATTTACGTACGGCAATCATGCCAGCCAGGCGGCCATTGTCTTCAATAAAAATATGAGACGGAATATCGTCGTCTTTTAATTTTTCGAAGAATTGCTCGCGCGCCAGCGCCACGCATAATGAAATATCGAGGACAATAAAATCGGTATTCATATATTGCGCAATGGCGCTGTCATTGAATGCCAGATTCTGGTTGTGAATAGCGTAAGACATAGTGAATTCCCTTTGAATAATAACATCTCTCAGGGGCGAGCAAGACAGGGCATGTCGAAGAGGAGATCCCCACGTCCTGGGTTCAGCACTGTACACCGTATCCCGTAAGGGAAGTTATACTGACAAAGCCTTGATTCGACAGTGCCTGTTTTACCCTGTGCCGGTTCTCTCGAACCTACCAGAGCGATAACGTGTATTTGTACAGGAGCCTCGCCATAACGAGATCGTTGTAAAACGAGAGGAATAATACGCTTATTTAAACTTACCGCTCAGAAAATTAAATAATGTTTAAGAACGGTTTAGACGATTTTTATTAATAAAATGTTGAGGGTTTATTTAGGTTAATTCATTTCTAATGGAGGATTAAATAATCAACGAAGGAGAGGATAATGGCGTGGTTTGATAATCTGCTGAATCATTTTGCGCTGTATCCGGCACATATTTTCGCGCTGTTATTTGTGATGGCGCTGAGTAAATCGACGGTGCTGATCTCCTCCGTGCTGCCGCCCGCCTCGGTGATGCTGCTGGCGGGCATTACCGTCAGCCAGGCGAGCATGCATCCTGCGCAGGCGTGGCTGGCCGTGGTGTTGGGGGCAACGGCGGGTTCGGTGCTGAACTACCATATCGGCCAGCTGATGGGGCACACGCGGCTGGTCACGCGTTTTACCTCAAAGCATGCCGATAAGTTCTTGCGGGTACAGCATCAACTGCAAAAGAACGGTGTCATCGTGCTGTTTACGTCGCGTTTTCTGGCGGTGTTGCGCTACATCGTGCCGCTGGCGGCGGGCATGCTCAGGCTGAATGCAGTCAAGGTCTACGCCGTCAGCCTGCTTTCCGCCTGCGCATGGGCGGCGCTGTATGTCGGCATCGTCACCGGCATCAGCGCCTTTTGAGTTACAAACTCCCCATTCCGCCGTCGACCAGCAGCTCCGTTCCCACCGTGTAGCTCGACTCGTCGGAGGCCAGATAGAGCGCGGCTTTTGCCAGCTCCGTCGTCGAGCCCATTCTGCCGAGCGGCACCAGCTTGATGATCTCCGCCATCATCGCGTTAAGCGCCTCGTCGCTTAAGCCCGTCTTCGTAAACGCCGGGGTTTCCACCGGACCGGGGCTCAGGCCGTTGACGCGGATCCCGCGCGGCAGCAGCTCCGCCGACAGCGTGCGCGCCAGCGACAGCAGGGCGGCCTTGCTCGCGGCATACACGCTGCTGGTCGGCAGGCCGATGCGCGCGCTCACGGAGCCGCAGAGGATCACCGACGACGGGTTATTCAGCAGCGGCAGCAGCGCCTGAATTAAAAAGAACGGCCCCTTCAGGTTGATGCCCATCAGGCGGTCCCAGGCATCCTCCTGCCAGGCTTCCAGCGGCGCGTGCGTCACGTCACCGGCGTTGAGAAACACCGCGTCCAGGCGTGGCCAGCGGGCGGCGAGGGTTTCCGCCAGCGCTTTTTGCGAGGCGATATCTCCCGCATCGGTCGGGATCACCCAGGCCTTATCGCCAAGAATACGTTCTGCTTCGGCGAGGGTGTCCGGGTTGCGTCCGGTCACGGCGACGCGCGCGCCTTCGGCGATAAACGCCTGCGCGGTGGCAAGACCGATGCCGCTGGTGCCGCCGGTAATCAGCGTATATTTATCTGTTAAACGACCCATGTTCTTCTCCTGAAATGTCTCTGGAGAAAGCACTATAGAAACGTTAGTATCTAAAGGAAACCAGGTACCAAATGGATACTAAAGAGGCAAGAGGTGTGCTATGGCAGAAATGCTGGAGGTGTGCTGCGAAAAAAAATCTGAGGCGTATACCTGCCCGATGACGCAGTTTGTGAACCTGATTTCCGGTAAATGGGCGATCCCCATTCTCTACCGCCTGATTGTCTTTAACACGCCCGTACGCTTTGGCGATCTGCTGCGGGCGGCCACGCCCATCACGCAGAAAGAGCTGACCAAACAGCTGCGCCTGTTTGAGCAGCGCGGGCTGGTGACGCGGACGGTCTACCCGGAGATCCCGCCGCGCGTGGAGTATCAGATCACCGCGCTGGGGTTAACCCTGCAGGACGCACTCTCCCCGCTGGCCGCCTGGATGAGCGAGTACGGCGACCAGCTTGAGCGTTAGGCTACTGTTTTGCGTAGCGCGGTGCCGGAATGCCGGTGCGCGCGCTGTTGAACAGCTCAAGACGCGCCGCTTCGTAGCGATCCCACAGGCCGGCGTCATGCATCGGCGGGATGGTGATCGGTTCACCCTGATCCAGACCCGCCAGCGATGCATCCACCATATCGTCGGTGGTCATCACCGATCCTTCCGGCAGATCGTTTACCGTGACGCCCGAATGGCTCCAGATTTCTGTCGCCGTGGCGGCGGGCAGCACGGCCTGAATGCGCACGCTGCTGTCGGCAAATTCTTCCTGTAACCCACGGGTAAAGCTCAACACCCACGCCTTGGTGGCGCTGTAGAGCGCGCTGCCCGCCCGGACGTGCAGGGCCAGCACGGACGCGATATTGATCAGCGTGCCGCGATTGTTCTGCGCCAGGCGCGGCAGGATGGCGTAGGTCAGACGCATCAGCGCCGTGGTGTTCAGGGTGTTAATGGCCTGATGCTGCGCCACATCGCCCGCGAGGAACGGCGCCATCTGCGCGGTGCCCGCGTTGTTAATGAGCGTATCAATGGCGGTATTGCTGCGCAGCGCCTCTTCCACGGCGCGGATCCCGGCTTCATCGGTAAGATCGGCCACCAGAATATCGACGGCCACGCCGTAGCGCGCGCGAAGGTCGGCGGCAAGGGTTTTCAGGCGATCCTCGCGACGTGCGACCAGCACCAGGTTAGCGCCGCGCGCGGCAAGACGGTCGGCATAAACGGCACCAATCCCGGAAGAGGCGCCCGTAATCAGGGCGGTGGTGATTTGCGTAGTCATCGTGTGTTACCTCAGGGCAAAGTGGGTTATTTGGTTTCAAGATGAAACTGAATAAACTCTCTGCTATTTGGTTTTATAATGCAACCATATTTGCGAGCATTTTGTGCTGTTGTCGTCGGGAACGATCAGGAGGGGAGTTTCGCCACGATCTCTTCAGGCGTCAGTTCGCGGCCATCGTCGGCGATAAGCGCCAGTTTACGCAGGGGTTTGCGCTGTTCGGTATCGACCAGCACGGTGCCGCATTCGTTATCCGCAAACAAAAATTCATTGCCCCACTGGGAGAGGGCAACCAGCACCGTTTGCAGGGCACGCCCCTTGTCGGTCAGGACGTATTCCTGCCAGGCGCTGCCGTCGGACGCGGGCTGAAGCCGGAGGATGCCTTCGTCGACCAGCAGTTTCAGCCGCGTGGTCAGCATGTTTTTCGCGATGCCGAGGCTTTTCTGGAACTCGCCGAAGCGTTTAATCCCGCGCAGCGCGTCGCGAACAATCAGCAGCGACCACCAGTCGCCGATGATATCCAGCGAACGGGCGACGGGGCAGGTGCTCTCTTCGAGGCGGGTACGTTTCACGGTCAATTCTCCGGTGGGGTGTGGTTTTATTATAAAACTTATTGGCACACACCGTAAGCACGTTAATCATCAGTTTGAGAAATGCTTCCCGGAAAATTGTCACGAATCTGTCACACTGAACGCGACATTTTAAAACGAGTGAGGAATTAGGGATGAAAAAAGCACTACTCGCGCTGGCAGTCGCCGGTTCCATTTCAGCAACGTTTGGCGTGCAGGCGCAAGAGACGCCGGAAGGGTATCAGCTGGAGCAAGTTTTAATCATGAGTCGCCA
This sequence comes from Enterobacter sp. R-1.6.2, assembly GCF_035064085.1. Classification (NCBI taxonomy): domain Bacteria; kingdom Pseudomonadati; phylum Pseudomonadota; class Gammaproteobacteria; order Enterobacterales; family Enterobacteriaceae; genus Enterobacter; species Enterobacter sp. R-1.6.2. The sequence continues at coordinate 23,054 of NZ_JASEYI010000025.1, read as the reverse complement.
TAACCTGCGCGCGCCGCTCGCCAATAACGGTAGCGTGCTGGAGCAGTCCACGCCGAAGCAGTGGCCGGAGTGGGAGGTGCCGGGCGGTCAGCTCACCACCAAGGGCGGCGTGCTGGAAGTCTATATGGGCCATTACATGCGCGAGTGGCTGGCGCAGCAGGGGATGGTGAAGACGGGAGAATGTCCTGCTGCGGATAGCGTTTATGCTTACGCCAACAGCCTGCAGCGTACCGTCGCGACCGCGCAGTTCTTCATCACCGGCGCGTTCCCGGGCTGCGACGTTCCCGTGCACCATCAGGAAAAAATGGGCACCATGGATCCGACCTTCAATCCGGTGATTACCGATAACTCGCCGGAATTTCGCGAAAAAGCGCTCAAGGCGATGGAGTCCGAGCGGCAGAAAATGCAGCTGGGCGAAAGCTATAAGCTGCTTGAGCAGCTGACGAACTACGCGGATTCCCCGTCCTGCAAAGAGAAAAAGGTCTGCTCGCTGGCTGACGCGAAAGATACCTTCAGCGCCGACTATGAAAAAGAGCCTGGTGTATCCGGGCCGCTGAAGGTGGGTAACTCGCTGGTGGACGCGTTCACGCTGCAGTATTACGAAGGCTTCCCGGCCGACCAGGTAGCCTGGGGCGAAATCAAAACCGACCAGCAGTGGCGCGTGTTGTCGAAGCTGAAGAACGGCTATCAGGACTCGCTGTTTACCTCCACCGAAGTGGCGCAAAACGTGGCGAAGCCGCTGGTGAAGTACATTGATAAAACGCTGGTCACCGAGCAGGCAAAAGCGCCGAAAATCACCCTGCTGGTGGGGCACGACTCGAACATTGCTTCCCTGCTGACGGCCCTGGATTTCAAACCCTATCAGCTGCACGACCAGCAGGAGCGCACCCCAATTGGCGGCAAGATTGTTTTCCAGCGCTGGCATGACAAAAATGCCAACCAGGAGCTGATGAAAATTGAGTATGTCTACCAGAGCTCAGAGCAGCTGCGTAACGCCAGCGTGCTGTCGCTGCATTCGCCCGCGCAGCGCGTGACGCTGGAGCTGAAAGGCTGCCCGGTGGATGCGAACGGCTTCTGTCCTGTCGATAAATTCAATGCGGTGATGAATAACGCGGCGAAGTAAAAGAGAACCCCCCGCTGCGGCGGGGGGAAACGCTTAGACGTTTTTACGTTCGATGGTTTGCTCGCCCCAGAAGAGCGAGTCTTTATCCGTTTTTTCGAAGGCGCGCACCAGCACCTCATCGTTACCTTCCTCCCAAATCTGCTCGGCCAGCTTTTCATCGTACTTCGCGACTTCAAAGATAGCTTCGGCAATCTCCGGAGAGGTGTTGCGTAAACTTGCCCATTCGCCCACGTGGTGAGCTTTGGATTCTTGAGTTGGCATGCTTGTCCTCCTGTTGGGTGTTAGCCGTTCAGTTTTTTGGCCAGACCCGCGACGTATTCACCCTGATAGCGGGCGATAGACAGTTCTTCATTGCTTGGCTGACGTGAGCCATCCCCACCGGCAATGGTGGTTGCGCCGTACGGCGTACCGCCACGCACCTGGGAAATGTCAAACAGCTCCTGGGCGCCGTAGCCAATCGGCACAATCACCATCCCGTGATGAGCAAGGGTAGTCCAGGTTGAGGTAATCGTCTGCTCCTGACCGCCGCCGGTGCCGGTAGAGCTGAATACGCTGGCGAGTTTGCCGTAGAGCGCCCCGGATGCCCAAAGTCCGCCGGTTTGATCGAGGAAGGTGCGCATCTGGCCCGACATATTGCCGAAGCGGGTCGGTGTGCCGAAGATAATGGCATCATAGTCCGCCAGCTCCTGCGGGGTGGCGACCGGGGCGTTTTGCGTTTTCCCCCCGGCTTTCAGGAAGGCTTCCGCCTGCATGGTTTCCGGTACGCGTTTCACCACAACCTCAACGCCATCAACCCTGTTCGCACCTTCTGCAACCGCGTGAGCCATGGTTTCAATGTGTCCATACATGGAATAATAGAGCACCAGAACTTTTGCCATTTTGCATCACTCCTCGTTGGTTTTTCTGACAGCGGATCGCTGCGTTCTTTTAAAGATATGCCATCACAGCCAGACTGCAAAAATGAACGGCATTTCTTTGATTTATAACAATATGGTTACAAAAAGGCTTTGTAGCAAAATGAAACAACTTTTTGGCAGCATATTTTTGAAATGATAAGAAAGGTTTATGAATCGCCGCCGCGTCATCTCACCCGAAAGGCTGAGTTCATGTTGCAGAATATTACCTGCGGCTTGCCGGATAGCGGCATTCCACTAAGCTTAGTTTCACGCGGCACAGATAAAGGCACTGTCCTTGTGTTGCGAGGTGAAAGAATCCTCTTTTACTGAATGCAATATGATGTCTAATGTTTCACATTCTGGAGGTTAGAGATGGCAAACCATCGTGGTGGTTCAGGTAATTTCGCAGAAGACCGTGAAAGAGCATCAGAAGCAGGCCGTAAAGGTGGCCAGCATAGCGGGGGCAATTTCAAGAATGACCCGCAACGCGCATCTGAAGCTGGCAAGAAAGGGGGGAAAAACAGCCACGGCAGCAGTAAGTAACACGCCGGGTTGAACCCCTGCCGCCGGGATCTCCCGGCGGTTTTTTTATTTCTGCAACATTGAACTGTAACCAAAGGCAACGCACACTAGAGAATTGATCTTAACTGCGAGTGCCGCATGTCTGTCTCACGCTTCAAATTCTCCGTTAAACCGCAGGAAGCCATCCTGATTCTCATCACCATGTTCTGGGGCGGGACGTTTCTGGCCGTTCAGTACGCGGTGACCCTCAGCGATCCGTTCTTTTTTGTTGGCCTGCGCTTTGCGACGGCGGCGCTTGCCGTGGGGCTGATTTCGCTTAAAACGCTGCGGGGGCTGACGCTGAAAGAACTTAAGGCCGGCGTGGCGATTGGGGTGGCGATAGCGATGGGCTACAGCCTGCAGACATGGGGATTGCAGACCATCCCCAGCAGTAAATCCGCGTTTATCACCGCCATGTATGTGCCGCTGGTGCCGCTGCTGCAGTGGCTGTGCCTGGGGCGGCTGCCGGGGCTGATGTCCTGTATTGGCATCGTGCTGGCGTTTATCGGCCTGATCTTACTGGCCGGGCCGGAAAACAACCTGCTTGCGCTGGGGCCGGACGAAATCATCACCCTGATAGGGGCGATTGCCATTGCGGCGGAAATTATTCTGATTAGCGCCTGGGCGGGCAAGGTCGACGTCAAGCGGGTAACGGTGGTGCAGCTCGCCACAGCGTCGCTGGTGGCGTTTGCGACGATGGTGCCGGCAGGGGAGTCCGTGCCGCCGATGTCCACCGGCCTGGTGGTGGTCGCACTGGGGCTGGGTATCTTCAGCGCCATTATTCAGGTCACCATGAACTGGGCGCAGCGCAGCGTATCGCCAACCCGCGCGACGGTGATTTATACCGGTGAACCGGTCTGGGCGGGGATTTTCGGACGCATTGCAGGTGAGCGTTTGCCGCTTCTGGCGCTGGTGGGCGCGGCATTCATTGTCGCCGGGGTGCTGGTGAGCGAGTTAAAGCTCAAACGGAAGAAAAACGCGCTGCCAGAAAATGACAGCGCGGCGTTAAATCAGGAATCCTGATGCACTACGGCGCCCTGCGGCGCGGCGGCCATCCGGCGGCTCAGCAGGGCGTTAAGCAGGATCGCACCAAAGGTCGCCGTGCCAATCCCGCCAATCGTAAACCCGCCCAGCGTCAGGGCAAAATCGCCTGCGCCCAGCACCAGCGTGACCGCCACCATAATCAGGTTGCCGTTCTGGCTGAGATCGACGCGATGCTGTACCCAGATGCGCGCGCCGGCCACGGCGATCAGCCCAAACACCACAATCGATGCCCCGCCGATGACCGGGGACGGAATGGTGTGGATCAGCGCGCCGAACTTCGGTGAGAAGCCGAGCAGCATCGCCATCACCGCCGCCGCCACGAAGACCAGCGTCGAGTAGACCTTGGTCACCGCCATCACGCCGATATTTTCGGCATAGGTGGTGACGCCGCTGCCGCCTACGGAACCGGAGAGCATGGTCGCCAGCCCGTCACCGACGAACGCGCGGCCCATGTACGGATCCATGCTGCGCCCGGTCATCCCCGCAACCGCCTTCAGGTGGCCTAAGTTCTCCGCCACCAGGATCACCGCCACCGGTGCGATAAGCATCATCGCCTGGGTGTTAAAGGTGGGAGAGGTCACCTTCGGCAGGCCGAACCAGGCGGCCTGATGGAGCAGCGTAAAGTCAACCGGCTTGCCCAGACCGAAAACATTAGCCAGCAGGGCGTAGACCAGACAGGCGACAATCAGCCCAACCAGGATCAGCAGACGCTGGATCATGCCCCGCGTGAACACCGCCACCAGACCGATGCACAGCACCGTGATCACCGCCATCCAGCTTTCAAACGGCGAGGCGGAGACGCTTCTGACCGCAATCGGCGCGAGGTTGAGGCCTATCGCCATTACCACGGCGCCCGTCACGACGGGAGGCATCATTCGCTCTATCCAGCGCGTGCCGATTTTCATCACTACCAGACCAATCAGGGTGTACACCAGGCCGCAGGCGATGATGCCGCCGAGGGCCACGCTCAGGTTGGGGTTGATCCCCTGGCCGTTAAACCCGGTAGTGGCGATGACGACGCCGACAAAGGCGGCGCTGGATCCGAGATAGCTGGGCACGCGCCCGCCGGTGACGAAAAAGAACAGCAGCGTGCCGATACCCGACATCAGAATAGACAGGTTGGGATCGAGTCCCATCAGCATCGGCATCAGCACGGTGGCGCCAAACATGGCGACCGCGTGCTGAACGCCCATCACCATCGTCTGCCCGAGCGGGAGACGTTCATCCGGCGCGACCACGCCTGCTTCTGTGGAGGTCGATTTCAACTGCCAGTGGGGAAATCCGAACATGGTCTGTCTCCTTAAGGCGGGTTAACAGGCGGGTCGCATAAGCGCGTGGTAGCCGCGGTCAAACCACACCAGCCCTTGCGGCGCGGGGTGGCGAATAATCGAAATAATGTCGCAAAACAGAATGTCGTGGGTGCCGACGCTCACCACCTGGCTGATGCGGCAGTCAAACGAGGCCAGCGCATCTTCCAGACGCGGACAGCCCGTGTCGCCCGTCTGCCAGCGGGCGGCGGCAAAGCGTTCCGCCATCGGCGTTTTACCGCCAAACAGGTTAGATAAAGGCTCCTGTCCGGCGCTCAGGGTATTCACGCAAAGGGTGCGGTTTTCGCTAAACGTTGGCCAGACGGACGCACCGCGGTTCAGGCACACCAGCAGGGTGGGCGGTGAATCCGTGACGCTGCACACCGCGCTGGCGGTGAAGCCTGCTATCCCCGCCGGGCCGTCGGTGGTGATGATGTTGACCGCCGCGCCAACGCAGGCCATGGCGTCGCGAAAGGTTTGTTTATCCGGTGATGTCATCATCGCTCCTTACGCCAGCCCGCAGGCATCGTCAAAGTCCAGACGCGGCAGGCGCCCGTAAAGTTTGCGGGTATCGCCGTAGCCAATGTTGATCAGCAGATTGCTTTTAAGCGTCGTGCCGGTGAAAAAGGCTTCGTCGACCTTTTGGCGGTCAAATCCCGACATCGGGCCGGTGTCCAGCCCCAGGGCGCGACAGGCGAAAATCAGGTAAGCGGCCTGCATTGAACTGTTGCGAAAGGCGGTCTCTTCCGCATGCGCGGGGCTGGTGGTGAACCAGCTCTTTGCATCGCCGTGCGGGAACAGTTCAGGCAGGCGCTCGTAGAATTCACCGTCCCAGGCGACAATCGCCGTGACCGGGGCGGTGAGCGTTTTCTCGAGGTTGCCGCTGGAGAGCGCCGGGCGCAGCTTCTCTTTTCCCTCCGCGCTTCGCACAAACACAATTCGCGCCGGGGAGCAGTTGGCGGACGTGGGCCCCCATTTCATCAGGTTGTAGATTTCGCGCAGCGTTTCGTCGCTGACGGGCATATCCTGCCAGCCGTTATGGGTGCGCGCGCCGGTGAACAGCGTTTCCAGCGCGGCGGGGGTAATGGCTTCGCTCATTAAAGCTCCTTATAAAGCGGGTTCCGGGCTGTGCAGCAGGCTGGCCAGCCCGTTCAGCAGCAGGGTGTTGAAGGTATCCGGCTCGGTGACGTTGCAGGCATGCCCGCCCTGGCGCATCACCACGCTGCGGCTGTGCGGGATCGCCGCCTGCAGTTCCGACGAGCAGACGGAGGGCACCAGCATGTCGTCGGCAGAACAGATAATCTGTACCGGGCAGCGAATGCGCGCGGCATGGCGGCTGAAGTCGGCCTTTTTCAGGGCGCTGAGCCTGTGCAGCAGGTTGGTTTTACCCTGGAAATGGGCCAGCGCCAGCGCTTCTTCGGCCTCCAGACGGGGCGCGCGGGCGGCCATCCAGTCCGCCGGGTAGAGAAACAGCGGCTGCGCCTCGACCCACGCCTGTGCGCCGCCGTAATGCAGCAGGCGCTCGCGGATCTGAAAGCAGCGGCGGGTGTGGGCGTTGAGGGTCAACCAGCCGTTGACGCACACCAGCGCGGTGAGGGCGTCGGGCCTGTCGAGGGCCAGCTGCAGGCCGACCAGCGCCCCCAGCGCGTGACCCACGACGCTGTAGCGGACAATCCCGGCTTCAGCCAGCGCCTGGGCCAGCTCGTCCGCCATCTGCGCAAGGCTGTACCCTTCCGGCAGGGTGGCGGGGTTATTGCCCGTTCCCCGCTGGTCATAGCACACCACCTGATACTCCGGCTCCAGCGCGGCCAGCTGGGGCAGCCAGTAGCTGCCGCTGCCGCCGAGACCGGAAATAAAAACCACCACGGGCGCGCCCTCGTACGGGGGTGGCGAGACGGAAAGTTTCATACCTGCCTCACTTCGCGATGTGCGCAACGGTGGCGATCTCAACCAGCGCCTCTGGCTTCACCAGCCCGCACTGAATGCAGAACCGCGCCGGTTTATCGCCGGGGAAGAACTCGGCGTAGATCTCGTTAATCGCGGCGTAGTTTTTCCAGTCGGTGATAAAGATGCTGTTGAAGGTCACATCCTCCATCGTGCCACCCGCCGTTTCGATCACGGTTTTGATCGTCTCCAGCACGTGGCGGGTTTGCGCCTTTGGGTCGTTGATAAACACCACGTTGTTGTCTTTATCAAACGGCAGCGTGCCGGAGACATACACCACGCCGTCGGCGAGGGTGCCGGGCACAAACGGGGCAATGGGCGTGCTGGTGCCCGGCGGAATAATCACGGATTTCGGCATCAGATGTCTCCTCAGGCGATACGGGCGAGCGGGGGAGTCAGGGCGTCGCAGAAATCATTGACGTTACTGACCCAGCCAAAAAAGGTTTCGATGTTGAACAGGGCCGCCTTCTGGGCGAATTCCGGCCCGGCCTGGTGGGTCGCGTCTTCCAGAACCACGCCAAAATACTCGAGGAAAAAGCCGTCGCGCAGGGTCGACTCCACGCAGACGTTGGTGGCGATGCCGGTGAACACCAGATGACGAATGCCCCGGCTGCGCAGCAGGCTGTCGAGCGGGGTGTTGAAAAAGCCGCTGTAGCGCGGTTTGGGCAGAACAATATCGCCCGCCTGCGGTACCAGCTCATCCACCAGCTGATAGTCCCAGCCGCCTTTCGCCAGCAGCTTGCCCTGCAGTTCGGGCCGTTTACGCATGGTTTTCAGGGCGTTCGACTTGTGGAAGTTGGGCGAGCCGGGGCCGCCTGCCTCGACGTACTGGTCATCCCAGCCGTTCTGGAACCAGATGATGAGCATGCCCGCGGCGCGCGCGGCGGCGACGGCAGTTTTAATGTTCTCGATCACCGGCCGGGTGGCGGAGACGTCGAACCCAGCCAGATCCAGATAACCGCCCTGGCTGGCGTAGGCGTTTTGCATGTCCACCACGATCAGCGCGCTCTGCTGCGGCGCGAAGGTGATGGCTTCCGGGCGTGCGTTAAGGGTCGTCATTACGCTACCTCCTTCGTGACGGCAGGGATGTGGGCGCGGCACTGCATCAGCGGCTGGATGCGCTCGCCGAAGGTCTCCACGCCGGTGAGGAAATCGTCGAAGGTCAGCAGGACGCCTTCCGCACCGGGCACGGCCGCCACTTCGTCCAGCATTCTGGCGACGCTGGCGTACGAGCCGACCAGCGTGCCCATGTTGATATTGACGGCGGAGGTCGGGTCGGCCATCTGGCGAACGTTGGTATCCGCCCCGGAGCGGGTATCCTTCTGGCTCTGTTCGGTGAGCCAGCTCAGGGCCTCCTCGTCGGCGCCGTCCTTATAGCGCTCCCATTTGGCGCGCGCGGCGTCGTCGGTCTCGTCGGCGATCACCATAAACAGCACGTAGGAGCCCACGTCGCGCCCGGTTTTGTCGGCGGCCTCTTTCATGCGCGCGGCGGTCGGGGCGAAGGCGGCAGGCGTGTTCACGCCTTTACCGAAGCAGAAGTTGAAGTCGGCGTATTTCGCGGAAAACTCCATCCCCGCGTCGCTCTGCCCGGCGCAGATCACCTTCATCGGCACCGACGGCTGCGGGCTGACGCGGCAGTCGTTCATGGTGAAGAAATCGCCCTTGAAATCGCTTTTGCCGGTCCCCCACAGGTCGCGCAGCACCTGCACGTATTCGGTCAGGTAGTCGTAGCGACGCGAGAAGTAGTCGTCACCCGGCCAGAGCCCCATCTGCTCGTACTCCGGTTTTTGCCAGCCGGTGACCAGGTTGACGCCAAAACGCCCGCCGGAGATGGAGTCGATGGTGGAGGCCATGCGCGCGACGATCGCCGGGGGCAGGGTGAGCGTGGCGGCGGTGGCGTAGATTTGGATCCGCGAGGTGACCGCGGCCAGCCCGGCCATCAGGGTAAAGGACTCCAGGTTGTGGTCCCAGAATTCGGTTTTGCCGCCAAAGCCGCGCAGCTTGATCATCGAAAGCGCAAAGTCGAAATGGTAATGCTCTGCTTTCTGCACGATGGCTTTATTGAGCTCAAAGGTCGGCATGTATTGCGGTGCAGTGGTCGAGATAAGCCAGCCGTTGTTGCCGATGGGTACAAATACGCCAATTTTCATCACGAACCTCTCTTCATTACGTCGCAGGTGTATCGGTGTTTTTGCAAAGGCGGTGCCAGTTTTGAAAATGGCTGTGTTATTAATGTGTTAATCAGAAGTTGGTGGATTGATGCAGCTAAATGTGGACTAACTGGTCAAAAACATTGCACAGAAAACAGGCATTCATGCGCGATCGGAGTGCAGGATGTCGTGGCGAGTCGGGGGTTTTGCTATGCTGAGGGCAACGCAGAATAAGGAGAGCGGGAATGGCACAAGGCGCAGTGAAAACACCAGGTAAACGTTCGCAGGCGGTGAGCGCCAAGAAGCAGGCGATCCTCAGCGCGGCGCTGGAGACTTTTTCGCAGTTTGGTATTCACGGCACGCGCCTGGAGCAGGTGGCGGAGCAGTCCGGCGTATCCAAAACCAATCTGCTTTACTACTACCCGTCGAAAGAGGCGCTCTATATCGCGGTGATGCAGCAGATCCTCGATATCTGGCTGGCGCCCCTCAAAGCGTTCCGCGCGGAGCTGGCCCCGCTGGTGGCGATCAAAGAGTACATTCGCCTGAAGCTGGAGGTGTCGCGCGATTACCCGCAGGCGTCGCGACTGTTTTGTCTTGAGATGCTGCAGGGCGCGCCGCTGCTGCAGGCGGAATTAACCGGCGATCTAAAACAGCTGGTGGACGATAAGTCGGCCATTATTGCCGGATGGGTCGCCAGCGGAAAGCTGGCCCCGGTCGACCCGCATCATCTGATCTTTATGATCTGGGCCTCCACCCAGCATTACGCTGACTTTGCGGCCCAGGTTGAGGCGGTGACCGGTAAAACGCTCCAGGACGAGGCGTTTTTCCACAGCACCCTGGAAAACGTGCAGCGGATGATTATCGAAGGGATCCGCTTACGCTAGTTCCCCCTCACCCCAGCCCTCTCCCTCAAGGGAGAGGGGGTCGTCCGCGCAGGTATTATTTTGTGGGGATCCCTCAGCCCGGCGGGAGAGGGCAGCTTAAGTCGCCCTCTTCACACTGCATCAGCGAGGCCAGAAACGCTTCTCGCTCCACGGTTTTCTCCGCCAGACACTGGTTAACAATCATTGGCTGGACGCTCCCGCCTTCCGTCCCCGAACCGATAAACGCGCAGTCCGCATCGCGCAGGGTAATCCACGCCTGCTGCGCTTTTTTCAGCAGGTCGCGCTGAGGAGCTGCCGCGCGTTTGATGGCGGCCTGATACGTCTGGTTGAGTTTTTTATCGGCAGCCTGGTACTGCTGCGCGCTACAGGTATTCAGTTCAAGCTGGGTGGTCGCGTTGTCGCACTCGTCGGCCAGCGCGCTGGCGCTCAGCAGCAGTGCCGCACTGGCGATAAGATATCGTTTCATATACTCCCCAATAAAATAAGGCTCCGTCTCCGGAGCCTTATTAGCACAGCGTTAGCCTATTGTCATCAGGCTGGCATTACCGCCTGCCGCCGCGGTGTTGACGCTGAGCGAGCGCTCCACGTACAGACGCTCCAGCAGCAGGTTGGTTTCCCCGCGCGCAAAGCCCTGCACGGAAACGATGGCGCCGCTGCGGGCCGCAACCTGCTCGCACAGTTCGCGCAGCTGATCGGAATCACCGTGGTAGATCACCGCATCAAACGGCTGGGTCAGCAGGCTATCGGCTTTCGCGAAGCGAATGCGGGCCGAGACCGCCTTCGGCAGCTGTTTGGCGAGATCGCGATGCAGGGCATCTTCCGGCCACAGCACTTCACAGCCGGTTGCCATGGCGGCGGCCAGCTGCACCAGCGCGTCCTGCTCGTTATCGGCCACGCACAGCACGCGCTCGCGCGGCATCAGCGTCCAGGTGTTGCGCTCGCCGGTTGGCCCCGGCAGCAGACGCTGCGTGCCCGCCTGCGCCAGCTCGCCGTACTGCTTCGCGACGGCACGCAGTTCAGGACGTTTTTCTGCCCATGTAATGAGCGCCTCCAGCGGCTGGGTCAGCACGGTTTTCAGCTGCGCATCCACCGGATAGTCCGCATCCTGGCGTGCCAGGGTGACGCCCAGGGCGTTCTCCGGACGGTTCGCCAGCAGACGGTACAGGTAGAGCGGACCGCCCGCTTTCGGACCGGTGCCGGAAAGGCCTTCGCCGCCGAACGGCTGCACGCCCACGACCGCGCCAACCATGTTGCGGTTAACGTACAGGTTGCCCACTTTGGCGCTGCCGGTGACCTGCGCGATAGTCTCGTCGATACGGGTATGCACGCCGAGTGTCAGGCCATAGCCGGAGGCGTTGATCTGCTCAACCAGCTCGTTCAGGTTGTTACGGTTGTAGCGCACCACGTGCAGCACCGGGCCGAAGACCTCTTTTTTCAGCTCGTCGAAGCTTGCCAGCTCAATCAGCGTTGGCGGCACAAAGGTGCCGGTCCGCCATTCGCGGGCATCTTCGCTGTTCTCGCGCACCGCCTGGAACACCGGACGGCCTTTCGCGCGCATGGTCTGAATGTGGTTTTCGATGTTGGCTTTGGCTTCCGCGTCGATCACCGGCCCGATGTCGGTGGTGAGACGGCCCGGGTTGCCCATGCGGCATTCGGCCATCGCGCCGCGCAGCATCTTCAGCGTGTGGTCCGCCACGTCGTCCTGCAGGCACAGCACGCGCAGGGCGGAGCAGCGCTGACCGGCGCTGTCGAACGCGGAGGCCAGCACGTCGACCACCACCTGCTCGGTAAGGGCAGAGGAGTCTACGATCATGGCGTTCATCCCGCCGGTTTCCGCGATGAGCGGCGTAGGGCGGCCCTGCGCATCCAGACGGGTGGCAATGTTGCGCTGCAGCAGAGACGCTACTTCGGTCGAACCGGTGAACATCACGCCGCGCACGCGGTTGTCGGAGGTCAGTTTGGCACCGACGGTTTCACCGCGGCCCGGCAGCAGCTGAACCACGCCCGCCGGCACGCCGGCTTCGAGAAGAATGTTGATGCCCTGCGCGGCAATCAGCGGGGTCTGCTCTGCCGGTTTTGCCAGCACGCTGTTGCCTGCGGCCAGCGCGGCGGCAATCTGGCCGGTGAAGATCGCCAGCGGGAAGTTCCACGGGCTGATACAGACGACCGGACCCAGCGGACGGTGGGTTTCGTTATCGAAATCATCGCGCACCTGACCGGCGTAGTAGTGCAGGAAGTCGACGGCCTCGCGCACTTCGGCAATGGCGTTGCTGAAGGTTTTGCCCGCTTCGCGCACCAGAATGCCGATGAGCGACTGCATCTGATCTTCCATCAGCACCGCCGCGCGCTCCAGAATCGCGGCGCGCTCCTGCGGCGGCGTGGCAAACCAGATAGGGGCGTTGTTCACCGCGCTGTCCAGCGCCTGATCCACTTCCGCTTCGGTCGCTTCACGCGCGTAGCCGACGATATCCTTCGGCTCGGCCGGGTTGATCACCGGCTGCATTTCGCCGTCTGCAACGGGCTGCTCCAGCATCGGTTTGGCCTGCCACTTCTGCAGCGCGCTGTTGAGCAGGGCAGAGGAGAGGGACGCAAGACGGTGTTCGTTGGCGAGATCCAGACCCGCCGAGTTGACGCGGCCTTTGCCGTACAGCTCGCGCGGCAGGGCAATCTTCGGATGCGGCAGGCCAACCTGGCCTTCCTGCGCCGCCATCTTCTCAACGGCCTGCACCGGGTCGGCCACCAGTTCGTCCAGCGGCAGCGTGGTGTCGGCGATGCGGTTAACGAAGGAGGTGTTCGCGCCGTTTTCCAGCAGACGACGCACCAGGTACGCCAGCAGGGTTTCGTGCGTTCCCACCGGAGCATAGATTCGGCATGGGCGGTTCAGCTTGCCGTCCGCCACTTTACCGGTGACCTGCTCGTACAGCGGTTCACCCATGCCGTGCAGGCACTGGAACTCGTACTGGCCCGGATAGTAGTTTTGCCCGGCCAGGCTGTAGATCGCCGCCAGGGTGTGGGCGTTGTGGGTAGCGAACTGTGGATAGATCAGGTTCGGCACGCCGAGCAGCTTTTTCGCACAGGCGAGGTAAGAGACGTCGGTGTAAACCTTGCGGGTATAGACCGGATAGCCTTCCAGCCCTTCCATCTGGGCGCGTTTGATTTCGCTGTCCCAGTAGGCGCCTTTCACCAGACGGATCATCAGGCGACGGCGGCTGCGGCTTGCCAGGTCAATCAGGTAATCAATGACGAACGGGCAGCGCTTCTGGTAGGCCTGGATAACGAAGCCAATGCCGTTCCAGCCTGCCAGCTCCGGCTCGAAGCACAGTTTTTCCAGCAGATCGAGGGAGATCTCCAGACGGTCGGCCTCTTCGGCGTCGATGTTAATGCCGATGTCATACTGGCGCGCCAGCAGGGTCAGGGACTTCAGGCGCGGGTAGAGTTCTTCCATCACCCGGTCGTACTGCGCGCGACTGTAGCGCGGGTGCAGGGCGGAGAGCTTAATGGAGATGCCCGGGCCTTCATAAATACCGCGACCGTTGGACGCTTTACCAATGGCGTGGATCGCCTGCTGGTAAGAAACCATGTAGGCCTGCGCGTCGGCGGCGGTCAGGGCCGCTTCGCCCAGCATGTCGTACGAGTAGCGGAAACCTTTATCTTCCAGCTTGCGGGCGTTCGCCAGCGCTTCGGCAATGGTTTCCCCGGTGACAAACTGCTCGCCCATCAGACGCATCGCCATGTCCACGCCTTTGCGGATCAGCGGCTCGCCGCTCTTGCCGATGATGCGGTTCAGGGAGCGGGAGAGGTTGGCTTCGTTATGGGTGGAGACCAGTTTGCCGGTAAACAGCAGGCCCCAGGTTGCCGCGTTGACGAACAGCGACGGACTGCGGCCAATGTGGGAATGCCAGTTGCCGTTGCTGATCTTGTCGCGGATCAGCGCGTCGCGGGTGGCTTTATCCGGAATACGCAGCAGCGCTTCCGCGAGGCACATCAGCGCCACGCCTTCCTGAGAGGAGAGGGAAAACTCCTGCAGCAGACCCTGAACCATCCCGGCGCGGCCGGTGGCGGTTTTCTGGTTGCGCAGCTTGTCGGCTAACTGATACGCCAGGCTGTGCGCCTGTGCGGCAATGGCTTCCGGCAGGCGAGCCTGCTCCAGCAGCATCGGCACGGCGTCGGTTTCGGCACGGCGGTAGGCGCCGGTAATGGCGGCACGGCTGACGGACTGCGGCAGGATCTGCTCGGCGAATTCGAGGAACGGCTGATGGTTCTCGTCGCCAGCGGCCGGGGCTTCTTCGCTTTCATTCGCCGCGCCGGCCAGCAGGGCAGGCAGCTCCGGCAGGCCCTCATCGCTCTCGAGTCTTTCGAGATAGTTAAAAATCGCCTGCTTAATTAACCAGTGCGGCGTGCGGTCAATGCGGGTTGCTGCGGTCTTAATCCGTTCGCGGGTTGCGTCATCCAGCTTAACCCCCATGGTGGTCATACCCATGCCAAAGCTCCTGTTGTTCTGTAATAGCGTTCTGTTGATAGCGTGAAATATCCACCATGTTGCAACTTTGTGCAACCGTGTTAAATGTGACCTGGTTTGCAACCCGGAAAATGAATGGATTGTTAACGAATGGTTAGCTGGAAAAACGCACTGGCTTTTGTGCAGGAGGCCTGGTTTTATGCGGTAGTTAACACTTTTCAAAGGTGCAACCCGCAAAAGCGTGAGCGAGTGCAACCTATAGGAAACTCGTATCCAACCGGGGATGAAATTGATGTAAATGCAGTGTTAAATCGTTTGTCAGCGGAAGGCGCATACGGCAGGATAGCGCGCCCAACCGAAACACAAGATACATTCACCTCGTTCCGGTGATCATATAACAAGGCAGCCCGGATGGTTGTCGCTCGACATTTTGGAGAATTTGAATGGCTATTAGCACACCGATGCTGGTGACATTTCTCGTTTATATTTTTGGCATGATCCTGATAGGGTTTTTGGCGTGGCGTTCTACAAAGAACTTTGACGACTACATTCTGGGCGGACGCAGTTTAGGCCCGATGGTGACCGCACTCTCTGCGGGCGCCTCCGACATGAGCGGCTGGCTGCTGATGGGGCTGCCCGGCGCGATTTTTATCTCCGGTATCTCGGAAAGCTGGATCGCCATCGGCCTGACCGTCGGCGCATGGATCAACTGGAAGCTGGTGGCAGGCCGTCTGCGCGTGCATACCGAGGCCAACAACAACGCCCTGACGCTGCCGGATTACTTCACCGGACGTTTTGAAGATAACAGCCGCATCCTGCGCATTATCTCTGCGGTAGTTATCCTGCTGTTCTTCACCATCTACTGTGCCTCCGGCATCGTGGCCGGCGCGCGTCTGTTCGAAAGCACCTTCGGCATGAGCTACGAAACCGCCCTGTGGGCCGGTGCGGCGGCGACCATCCTCTATACCTTCGTGGGCGGATTCCTGGCGGTAAGCTGGACCGACACCGTGCAGGCGAGCCTGATGATCTTCGCCCTGATCCTGACTCCGGTGATTGTGATTTTCACCGTTGGCGGCTTTGGCGAATCGCTGGAAGTGATCAAGCAGAAGAGCATCGAAAACGTCGACATGCTGAAAGGGCTGAACTTCGTGGCCATCGTCTCGCTGATGGGCTGGGGTCTGGGCTACTTCGGTCAGCCGCATATCCTGGCGCGCTTTATGGCGGCGGATTCCCACCACACCATCGTTCATGCCCGTCGCATCAGCATGACGTGGATGATCCTGTGTCTGGCAGGGGCGTGTGCGGTCGGCTTCTTCGGCATCGCGTACTTCAACAACAACCCGGCGCAGGCGGGCGCGGTCAACCAGAACGCCGAGCGCGTGTTCATCGAGCTGGCGCAAATTCTGTTTAACCCGTGGATTGCCGGTATTCTGCTCTCCGCAATCCTGGCGGCGGTGATGTCCACCCTGAGCTGTCAGCTGCTGGTTTGCTCCAGTGCGATCACCGAAGACCTTTACAAAGCCTTCCTGCGTAAAAATGCGAGCCAGAAAGAGCTGGTGTGGGTAGGGCGCTTTATGGTGCTGCTGGTGGCGCTGATTGCCATCGCGCTGGCGGCCAACCCGGAAAACCGCGTGCTGGGCCTCGTGAGCTACGCGTGGGCGGGCTTCGGTGCGGCGTTTGGTCCGGTAGTGCTGTTCTCCGTCATGTGGTCACGTATGACCCGTAACGGCGCGCTGGCGGGGATGATCATCGGTGCGCTGACCGTTATCGTCTGGAAACAGTTCGCGTGGCTGGGCCTGTACGAAATCATTCCGGGCTTCATCTTCGGCAGCATCGGCATCGTGGTGTTCAGCCTGCTGGGTAAAGCCCCGTCTGCCTCCATGCAGAAACGCTTTGCTGAAGCCGACGCGCATTACCACACTGCGCCGCCGTCTAAGCTCCAGGCAGAATAATTTTTCTCGCAGCACAATGCAGGCCGGGTGAGCGCAAGCGCACCCGGCTTTTTTCTTGCCAAAATCCGTAATTTCCTGTGATATCCCTGTGCTTATAACAATGAGGATAGCGAAGCATGACAATCAAAACAGGGGTAATGGCAGCGGCACTATTGATGCTAGCTGGCTGCACGGCGCCATCGCAACACGCGGCTGTAGAGACCTGCAAAGCGGATAACCAGATGCAGCAAACCACGCTCTATTTCGGCTTAAATCGTCCTGCCGGGGCGCAAATCACCAGCAACGAGTGGCAGCAGTTTGTTGACCAGGACGTGACGCCGCGTTTCCGCGATGGCTTAACGGTGTTTGACGCGCGCGGGCAGTGGCTGGGGAACGACGGGAAAGTGGCGCGTGAACCCAGCAAAGCGTTGATGCTGATCCACGGTAAAGATGCACAGAGCGAGAAGAACATCGAAGCGTTACGCGGGATTTATAAATCACGCTTCGCGCAGGAGTCGGTGATGCGCGTCGACCAGCCGGTGTGCGTGCAGTTCTAATAAAAACGGCGGGAAATCCCGCCGTTGTTGTTTTGTAGGCCGGGTAAGCGAAGCGCCACCCGGTATTGCATCAGAGCACCAGCCCCGCAAAGCTCGCCGACAGCAGGCTCACCAGCGTCGCGCCGTACACCAGACGCAGACCAAACCGCGACACCACATTCCCCTGCTGCTCGTTAAGGCCCTTTATCGCCCCGGCCACAATGCCGATGGACGCGAAGTTCGCGAAGGACACCAGGAAGACGGATAAAATGCCCAGCCCGCGCGGGGACATCTGATGCGCGATTTTTTGCAGCTCAATCATCGCCACAAATTCATTCGCCACCAGCTTGGTCGCCATAATACTGCCCGCGTTTAAGGCATCACTCAGCGGAATACCCACCAGCCACGCCAGGGGATAAAATACATAGCCCAGGATCTGCTGGAAGCTCATGCCAAATACGCTGGAGAAGAGGGCGTTAATGGCGCTAATAAGGGCGATAAAGCCAATCAGCATGGCCAGAATAATCATCGCCACCTTAAAACCGGCCAGAATATACTCGCCGAGCATTTCGAAGAAGCTCTGCGATTCATGCAGTTTTTCCAGCTTGATATCCGGCTCCGCTTCCGGGCGCGCCGGGTTGATGACGGAGAGAATAATAAAGGTGCTGAACATGTTCAGAATCAGCGCCGCGACGACAAATTTGGCGTCGAGCATGGTCATATAGGCGCCGACAATCGACAGGGAGACCGTCGACATAGCCGTGGCCGCCATGGTGAAGAGACGACGAGAGGAGAGATCGCCCAGCACGCCTTTGTAGGCAATGAAGTTTTCCGACTGGCCGAGGATCAGCGAGCTCACCGCGTTAAAGGATTCCAGCTTGCCCATACCGTTCAGTTTTGACAGCAGCGTGCCGATGACCCGAATAAAAATCGGCAGGATCCGCCAGTGCTGAAGAATACCAATCAGCGCGGAAATAAAAATAATTGGGCAAAGCACGCCGAGGAAAATGAACGCCAGCCCTTTTTCCCCCATTCCGCCAAAGACGAAATTGGTCCCTTCCGAAGCAAATTTCAGCAGTGACTCAAAGAAGCCGGAAACATATTTAATCAGGAATAACCCGCTTTCGGCGTGCAGGAAAAAGAACGCCAGCGCAATTTCAATAACAATCAGCTGTAAAACATAACGAATGCGAATTTTTCGGCGGTCGAAACTTACCAGCCAGGCAAGCGCGAGAATAATGACCAGCGCCAGCAGGAAATGGACAATTTTAAACATAATTAATTTTCACCAGGTGTTTGAGGCAGATATTTAGCCACAGCCCCGTACCAGCGTAAATGGGCATTTTCGTTATAACTTATAAACCTGAACGTAACGTATGTAACTATTACCAGGCTCGGCGTTTACAACTCGTCATCAAAACACCACACATTTCGCTTGTGTTTCTTTCCGCCGTAATGATAATCACTATCACAAGAATTTACCTTTCTTTGCATCAGTTGACCGCGATAAACATTTAAGGTGTCGGCATGTTTGTTCCATTTCTCATTATGTTCCGTGAAGGGCTCGAAGCTGCCCTTATCGTGAGCCTCATAGCCAGTTATCTGAAGCGAACCCAGCGCGGACGCTGGATTGGCGTCATGTGGGTCGGGGTATTCCTTGCCGCGGCACTCTGTCTGGGCCTCGGTATCCTCATCAACGAAACCACCGGGGAGTTCCCGCAGAAAGAGCAGGAGCTGTTCGAAGGGATCGTCGCCGTGATTGCGGTGGTGATCCTCACGTGGATGGTGTTCTGGATGCGTAAAGTCTCCCGTAACGTGAAGGTGCAGCTGGAGCAGGCGGTGGATAATGCGCTGCAAAAGGGCAATAACCACGGCTGGGCGCTGATCATGATGGTCTTTTTTGCCGTCGCGCGTGAAGGCCTGGAGTCCGTTTTCTTCCTGCTGGCGGCGTTTCAGCAGGATGTCGGTATCTGGCCGCCGGTTGGCGCGATGCTCGGGCTGGCAACCGCCGTTGTGCTGGGCTTTCTGCTCTACTGGGGCGGTATTCGCCTGAACCTGGGCGCCTTCTTCAAGTGGACCAGCCTGTTTATTCTGCTGGTGGCGGCTGGGCTGGCGGCAGGGGCGATTCGCGCCTTCCACGAGGCGGGCCTGTGGAACCATTTCCAGGACGTGGCGTTCGACCTCAGCAACGTGCTCTCCACGCACTCTCTGACCGGCACCCTGCTCGAAGGTATCTTCGGCTATCAGGAAACGCCGAGCGTCAGCGAAGTGGCGATGTACTTTATTTATCTGGTTCCGGCGCTGGTGCTGTTCGCAATGCCGCCGCGTACCGGCACACAGGCGTCGCGCGTTACGCCATAATTTTTGTTTTAGTTACAACATACTTTTAAAGGGAAGAGTCATGGCAATTCAGTTCCGTCGTAGTGCGTTATGCGCAGGCATTGCCGCGCTGTTCGCTTCTGCATTCTCCGCCTGGGGCGCGGATGTTCCTCAGGTTAAAGTCACCGTTAATGATAAGCAGTGTGAGCCGATGACCCTCACGGTGAACAGCGGCAAAACCCAGTTTATTATTCAGAACCACAGCCAGAAAGCGCTGGAGTGGGAGATCCTGAAAGGGGTTCTGGTGGTGGAGGAGCGTGAAAACATCGCCCCTGGCTTCAGCCAGAAGATGACCGCCAACCTGCAGCCGGGCGAGTATGAGATGACCTGCGGCCTGCTGACCAACCCTAAAGGAAAGCTGATCGTCAAAGGTGAAGCGACGGCCGATGCGGCGAAAGGTGCTGCGGTGCTGAGCCTGGGCGACGCGATTACGGCGTACAAAGCCTATGTCACGAAAGAGACGGCGGACCTGGCGGCGGCAACCAAAGCCTTTACCGATGCGGTGAAGGCCGGTGATATCGAAAAAGCGAAATCCCTGTATGCGCCAACCCGTCAGCACTACGAGCGCATCGAGCCGATTGCCGAACTGTTCTCTGACCTTGATGGCAGCATTGATGCCCGCGAAGATGATTACGAGCAGAAAGCCGCCGATCCGAAATTCACCGGTTTCCACCGTCTGGAGAAAGCCCTGTTTGGCGACAACTCTACCAAAGGGATGGAGAAATACGCCGCGCAGCTGAACGGCGACGTGCTGGAGCTGCAAAAGCGCATCAGTGAGCTGGCCTTCCCGCCGTCAAAAGTGGTGGGCGGCGCGGCTGGTCTGATTGAAGAAGTGGCCGCGAGCAAAATCAGCGGCGAAGAAGATCGCTACAGCCATACCGATCTGTGGGACTTCCAGGCCAACGTCGACGGCGCGCAGAAAATTGTTAACCTGCTGCGTCCTCAGCTGCAGAAAGAGAACGGCGAACTGCTGGCCAAAGTGGATGCCAACTTCAAAAAAGTCGACACCATTCTGGCGAAGTATCGTACCAAAGACGGGTTTGAAACCTACGACAAGCTGACCGATGCCGACCGTAACGCGCTGAAAGGCCCGATTACCGCCCTGGCGGAAGATCTCTCTCTGCTGCGCGGCGTACTGGGTCTGGACTAAGCACGATGAATAAGCATAACGAGAACGATGTGGTTGAGCCTTCACGTCGTCGATTGTTAAAAGGAGTAGGGGCGCTGGGGGGCGCTCTTGCTCTGGCCGGTGGCTGTCCGGTAGCGCATGCGGCGAAACCGCAGAGCGCGCCCGGCACGCTGTCACCCAATGCCCGCATGGAGACGCAGCCGTTTTATGGCGAGCATCAGTCGGGCATCCTGACGCCGCAGCAGGCGTCCATGATGCTGGTGGCCTTTGATTCGCTGGCCAGCGATAAAGCCGATCTGGAGCGCCTGTTCCGCCTGCTGACGACGCGCATCGCGTTTCTCACCGCCGGTGGACCGGCGCCCGATACGCCGAACCCGCGTCTGCCGCCAATGGACTCCGGCATTCTGGGGCCGTTTATCGCCCCGGATAACCTGACCATTACCGTTTCGCTGGGTGAGTCGCTGTTTGACGCGCGCTATGGGCTGGCAAAACAGAAGCCGAAAGCGCTGCAGAAAATGACGCGTTTCCCGAATGACTCCCTGGACGCGGCGCTATGTCATGGCGACCTGCTCCTGCAGATTTGCGCCAATACTCAGGACACGGTGATCCACGCCCTGCGCGATATCATCAAGCACACGCCGGATCTGCTGAGCGTGCGCTGGAAGCGGGAAGGGTTTATCTCGGACCACGCTGCCCGCAGCAAAGGGAAAGAGACCCCGGTGAACCTGCTGGGCTTTAAGGACGGTACGGCCAACCCGGACAGCAGCGATGCGGCGTTGATGAAAGACGTGGTATGGGTGACGGCGGATCAGGGCGAACCGGCATGGGCGGTGGGCGGCAGCTATCAGGCGGTGCGGATTATCCAGTTCCACGTGGAGTTCTGGGACCGCACGCCGCTGAAAGAACAGCAGACGATCTTTGGTCGCGATAAGCAAAGCGGCGCGCCGCTCGGCATGAAGAACGAGCATGACGTGCCCGACTACGCCAGCGATCCTAATGGCGATACCATCGCGTTGGACAGCCACATTCGTCTGGCCAATCCGCGCACCAAAGAGACGCAGTCCAGCCTGATGATGCGTCGTGGCTACAGCTATTCGCTCGGCGTGACCAACGCCGGTCAGCTTGATATGGGCCTGCTGTTCGTCTGCTATCAGCACGATCTGGAAAAAGGCTTCCTGACCGTGCAGAAGCGGCTCAACGGCGAAGCGCTGGAAGAGTACATTAAGCCTATCGGCGGCGGCTATTTCTTTGCCCTGCCGGGCGTGCGCGATCGGAACGCATACCTCGCTCAAGGTCTTATTGAAGCCTGATAATTGTCCCCGCAACCGTTCGCGGGGACATTATTTTTTCATATGACTATCCTCCTGTTATATTTCTGTAATATTTCTATATGAGACTGATTTCACCTGTAGGGACAGTCTTAAAAGTTGCATTCAGGTAAAATAAATGTTGCATTTATGATAACTCCTGATGTACTTAAGATAAGACAGCGGTAGTTCCCGGCAGTGATGCTGAATCACTATGGAGATCGCGAATGGTTGCGTCCTGTACTGGACAAGGTAAACATAACAACCGCAGCACCCGGCGCGGAGGCTCAGACTCCGGCAGCGATTTCCTCACCACTAAATTCTCCCCCCTTCCTCAAGAATCTGATTCGACCGACGTGCAGAACGGTGCGCGTAGCTGTTCCGTATCGTTATCCGATAAAGCAAGCAATGGCTTACAAGGAAGCCAACCCTCTGATGTTCGTGCGCATAATCGTGCCGAAGCTGGCGCGTGTGATGAATACCAACAACTCAAGGTGCTATCCATGGGAAGACAAAAAGCAGTGATCAAAGCTCGTCGCGAAGCAAAACGTGTGCTGAGACGGGATTCACGTAGCCATAAACAGCGTGAAGAAGAATCGGTCACCTCGCTTGTGCAGATGAGTGGCGTAGAAGCAATTGGCATGGCCCGAGACAGCCGTGATAATTCTCCAATTGTGGCGCGCAATGAGGCTCAGGCGCACTACCTGAATGCTATCGAGAGTAAACAGCTCATCTTTGCAACCGGTGAAGCCGGATGCGGGAAAACCTGGATCAGTGCAGCCAAAGCGGCGGAAGCGCTGATCCATAAGGACGTGGAGCGCATTATTGTTACCCGTCCTGTACTGCAGGCTGATGAAGATCTCGGCTTCCTGCCCGGAGATATTTCGGAGAAGTTTGCTCCGTACTTCAGGCCCGTCTATGACGTGCTGGTGAAGCGACTGGGTGCATCCTTTATGCAGTACTGCCTGCGACCAGAGATTGGCAAGGTGGAAATCGCGCCGTTCGCCTATATGCGCGGACGTACATTTGAAAATGCGGTCGTCATTCTTGACGAGGCTCAGAACGTGACCGCTGCGCAAATGAAGATGTTTTTAACGCGCCTCGGGGAGAACGTGACGGTTATCGTTAACGGCGATATTACCCAGTGTGACCTGCCATCCGGCGTGAAATCCGGGCTGAGCGACGCCATGTCACGTTTTGAGGAAGATGAGATGATTGGGGTGGTACGCTTCACTAAAGAGGACTGCGTGCGTTCCGCGCTCTGTCAGCGCACGCTGCAAGCGTATTATTGAGTTTGCTGTTGTGTTCAAGGCCCGGGAAACCGGGCTTTGTTTTTTGTGCAGGCATGTTGTCGGGTGGCGCTGCGCTTACCCGACCTACAATACCCGTAGGCCTGGTAAGCGC